>CAYTPO010000117.1:0-17596 GCA_964439815.1 uncultured Thiotrichales bacterium | reverse complement strand
GTAGCGAGGGAAAGCCGTTTTAGGTCATTTTTTTCACTGATTTGAGGAGAATATTGGTTATATTTGACGAAAATCAGGGGGAAAAAGGGCCAAAATGGCTTTCCCGCAGTAGGCTCCCTATTCTCGGACAGGCTCCTAGGTGCAAATGAGGATGAATGGTGCAAGATACTGGTTTCACAGTCACAGTGTTTAAGCCTCGGATTCAGGTTTTACTCACTCCCGCCGATACACATCCTGATGCCATAACAATAAAAACAACATCATGCCTCCCAAGACTTCTGTTCAACCGCTCCGGTACGCCAGCCTCTGGCAATCGCTGGGTATTCTGCTACTGGCCACCATTGCTCTGGGTTCACTGGCCCCGGTCTCCTTCGAATCACCCGGTTTCACCATTCCACATTTCGACAAGGTACTGCATTTCACCGCCTATGCACTACTGACCGCCTGGTATCTGGTGGCGTTTCCCGGTCGCCATGCCCGAGTGACGATCCCGCTGCTGATCTTCTGCATGGGCGTGATGATCGAATGGCTTCAGGGGCTCACCGGTTATCGTACCGCGAGTCTGGCAGATGCCGCTGCAGATCTCGGCGGCATCCTGCTGGCAGCATGGCTGATGACCCGTCCGCTCCAGCAAGCGTTACTCATGGTCGAGAAACAGCTACCCGGCGCTGGTGCCACAGCCCAGCCAGCTTCCCGCAGAAGAGGCACTTCCCGTCGACGGCTGCGACATCTGGCACTCTGGCAGATCATCGGTGTCCATCTTGCCATTGGGGTCATGCTCACGGCCTTCATGCCCATCGAAATCGACAGGATCCCCCTGAAACATAGCGACAAGATACTGCACCTGTTGACCTACGGTATCCTCACCGCCTGGTTTCTGCTGGTATTTCCCGGTCGCAAACGCCGCCTGCTGATTCCCGCCGCCATGATTACCCTCAGCATCAGCGTGGAACTGATGCAGGGAATCACCTATTTTGGCGGTGACCCCAGCCTGTTCGATGCGCTGGCAGATCTGGCCGGCATTCTGCTCGCCTGTGCCGTGGTGATTACGCCACTCAAAAGTACGCTCCTGCGTCTCGAGCATCTGTTCCGACGCCCCGGACGCAGGAGCAGAAGACATTTTCGCACTGCATCCACCGCCATTCCGAGCAGCCGGTAAGCCTTGGATGAAAGCCACCTGAAGCACCATTCCAGGTGCTATCATCTGCGGCCCATCCTCCCTATAATCCTGCTCTCGGAGTCTGTCGGACTTAACCGTTTGAAGCAAAAATCACTGGGGGTGAATTAAGTCAGTTTATCGTGTGAGGAGAATAGCCGGCGCTATTTGACGAACAGGATAAGCTGAATTAATCGCCATCCAGAGATTTGCACCCCGAGGGCACTTCCTGAGGGCGCAGCCAAACAGCGTTAAGTCCGACAGACGCCTCGAATGGCCGGAGCGGATCCGGGACACCCCATCACCAGGAAACAATATGAGCGACCTGCCCAACTGCCCCCAATGTGGCTCCGAATACACCTATGAAGACGGCACCCTGTACATCTGTCCGGAATGCGCACATGAATGGCCACAGCAGGCAGAAGCCGACGAGCACAGAGAAAAGGTATTCAGGGATGCCAATGGCAATGCGCTGGAAGACGGCGATACCGTCACCGTCATCAAGGATCTGAAGATCAAGGGATCATCTTCCGTAGTCAAGGTGGGCACCAAGGTCAAGAACATCCGCCTCGTCGATGGCGACCATGATATCGACTGCAAGATACCCGGCATTGGCGCCATGCAATTGAAATCCGAGTTTGTGAAGAAGTCCTGAATACATCGGCGGCTTCACTTTCATCCCTGCTGACGAGGCATCATCAAACCGGCAATGCCGCCTCCAGCTTCTTGCTGTATAATTTCGCGTTTTGCGGACGGTAACCTCAGTCTCCCATGAAGCTGATCAGAGGCCTCTATAACATTCGCCCGGAACACAAGGGCAGCGTCGTTACCATTGGCAACTTCGACGGCATTCACCGCGGGCACCAGGCAGTGATCAAGCAGGTCAGGGAACAGGCCCGAAAGCTGGATACCACAACCACCGTATTCACTTTCGATCCACTGCCACAGGAGTATTTTCTTGGGGACAAGGCCCCCGCCCGGCTGACAACGCTGCGTGAAAAATACCTGCAGTTCCAACGCCTCCGGATCGACCAGATGCTGTCACTTCCGTTCAATGCCAAACTGGCAGCCATGCCGGCACAACAGTTCATTGATGACATTCTGGTGGATGGTCTGGCCATTCAGGCGGTAGTCGTGGGTGACGATTTCAGATTCGGCAAGGGTCGTAGCGGCGATTTCGCAATGCTGGCCGCCGCTGGCCAGCAACATGGCTTTGATGTCATCGATACCCATACCCTGGTGGATCATGGCGAGCGCATCAGCTCCACTCGCATCCGCAATGCATTGGCCGATGGTGACCTGGAACTGGCCGGCTGCCTGCTGGGGCGCCCTTACAGCATGAGCGGCACAGTCATTCATGGCGAGAAACTGGGGCGAACCATCGGCTTCCCGACCGCCAATATCCGCATTCATCGCACCGTATCACCACTGCGCGGCGTATTTGCCGTGGAAGTGGAAGGGATCGGCTATGGCGTTACCAATGTCGGCACCCGGCCAACGGTCGATGGCAAGGGTTTTCTGGTAGAAACCCATCTGCTGGACTTCAGCGGCGACCTCTATGGCCAGCACATCAATATCCGCTGGCTGAAGAAATTACGCGGCGAACAGAAATTCGACTCGCTCGATGCCCTGAAATTGCAGATTGGCAAGGACATCGAGGCCGCCAGAGACTATTTTGTACAACTGGAAACCGCCACCAGATAGACCGGAGTGTCTACCCGGTGGCGGGACATCAACCCTCAATCAACGCGAAGCAAAACTGTGACCGACTACAAGCACACGCTCAACCTTCCCCATACCGACTTCCCCATGCGCGGCAACCTCGCCAAACGCGAACCGGAGATGCTGCAACAGTGGGAGGACAACCAGCGCTATCAGAAGCTGCGCGAGCACACGGCAGGGCGCCCGAAATTCATTCTTCATGATGGCCCTCCCTACGCCAACGGGGAGATTCACATTGGTCACGCCGTCAACAAGATCCTCAAGGACATCATCATCAAGTCCAAGACGCTGAGCGGCTTCGATGCACCCTATGTACCTGGCTGGGACTGCCACGGCCTGCCCATCGAGTTGCAGGTGGAAAAGAAGATCGGCAAGGCTGGCGTCAAGGTGGATTCCGCCACCTTTCGCAAACACTGTCGCGACTATGCCCTGACACAGGTAGAAGGCCAGAAGGCCGACTTCAAGCGCCTCGGCGTCCTTGGGGATTGGGACAACCCCTATCTGACCATGAACTTTCAGGTAGAAGCCGACATCATTCGTTCGCTGGGAAAGATCATCAAGAACGGTCATCTCACCAAGGGCGACAAACCGGTGCACTGGTGTGTTGACTGCGGTTCGGCGCTGGCCGAAGCAGAGGTCGAATACGAAGACAAGGTCTCCCATGCAATTGATGTACGCTTCGAGGCCACGGACAGTGCCGCCTTCCTGAATCGATGCCAGCTTGAAGGCGATGGAGGCAATGGCCCCATCTCTGTCATCATCTGGACCACAACGCCGTGGACCCTGCCCGCCAACCGGGCTGTCGCACTGAACGCCAATCTGGACTATGTGCTGCTGCAGGCAGGCGACGAGCGCCTGCTGTTTGCCGAAGCGCTGTATCAGGATGCTCTCGACCGTTACGGCCTCGAGGATGCCACCATCGTGGGCCGCTGCAAAGGCGCTGATCTGGAGCTGTTGCAACTCAAACACCCTTTCTATGAGCGTCAGGTTCCGATCATTCTCGGGGATCATGTCACCACCGAAGCCGGTACCGGCGCGGTTCATACCGCACCCGGTCATGGTCAGGAGGATTATGCCGTCGGCCTGAAGTACAACCTGGAAGTCGATAACCCCGTTGGCGGCAATGGCGTCTTTCTGCCCGATACTCCGCTGTTTGCCGGCGAATCGGTACACAAGGTCAATGGCCATGTGCTGGAAGTACTGAAGGAGCACGGTACACTACTGAATGTGGACAAACTCAAGCACAGCTACCCTCACTGCTGGCGACACAAGACCCCGATCATCTTCCGCGCCACGCCACAGTGGTTCATCAGCATGGAGCAGAATGGCCTGCGCCAGGCGGCGCTGGAGGAGATCAACCATGTGCACTGGATGCCGGACTGGGGCAAGGCACGCATCGAGGGCATGGTGGAAAATCGACCCGACTGGTGCATTTCGCGGCAACGTAACTGGGGCGTACCCATCCCGCTGTTCATTCACCATCAGACCAATGAATTGCACCCCGATACCCCCACTCTGATCGAAGCCGTGGCACAGCGGGTGGAAGAGAAAGGCATCGACGCCTGGTTCGAGCTGGATCCCGCAGAGCTGCTGGGTGATGAGGCAGCGGATTACATCAAGGTGGGCGATACGCTGGATGTCTGGTTCGACTCGGGTACCACTCACTACTCCGTGCTCGAACGACGCGAAGAACTGGGCTTCCCGGCCACGCTCTACCTGGAAGGATCGGATCAGCATCGCGGCTGGTTCCAGTCGTCGCTGCTCTCTTCTGTCGCCATGCGCGGCAAGGCACCCTACATGCAGGTGCTGACTCATGGGTTCACCGTCGATGCCAAGGGCGAAAAGATGTCCAAATCCCGTGGCAATGTGGTGGCACCACAGAAGGTGATCAGGAATCTGGGCGCTGATATCGTGCGCTTGTGGGTCGCCTCCTGCGACTACAGCCGCGAAATGACCGTCTCCGACGAGATCCTCAAGCGCATGGCCGATGCCTATCGCCGGATTCGCAACACCTCCCGCTTTCTGCTGGCCAACCTGCATGATTTCGATCCAGCCACCAACGTGGTGCCGATGGAAAACCTGATTCCACTCGATCGCTGGCTGGTCAGCATCACCGATGACTTGCAGGACAAGGTTCTCTGCGCCTACGAAACCTACCAGTTTCACGTCATCTACCAGGAGATCCTCAACTTCTGTACGCGCGAGCTGGGCAGCTTCTATCTCGACATCATCAAGGATCGCCAGTACACCTGCCAGACCGACAGCCTGGCACGACGCTCGCCCCAGACGGCGATGTACCATGCCCTGCAGGCCCTGACCGCCTGGATGGCACCCATCCTCACCTTTACCGCCGAAGAGCTGCTGCAACACACACCGGGCAATACCGCAGAATCCATCCTCTTTACCGAATGGCACTACGAGCTGGAAACCCTCCCCGAAGACGCGGTAATGGATCATGATTACTGGGATACCATACTGCTGGTACGCGAAGCCGTTGGGCCGACGCTGGAATCCCTGCGGAATGACAAGGCCATTGGCTCATCACTGGACGCCGAGGTGGATCTCTATTGCGATGATGCGCTCTACAACCTGCTCGACAAGCTGGAGGATGAACTGCGCTTCGTGCTGATCACCTCCTATGCACGCATCCACCCACTGGCCGACAAGCCGGAGGCGCTGGAAACCGTCAAGCTTGAAAATGGCAACGAGATTGCCATTGCAGCTATCGCCAGCCAGCATCCCAAATGCGTACGCTGCTGGCATCACCGCGAAGACGTTGGCAGTCACGCCGAACACCCGGAGCTGTGTGGTCGATGCATCGACAATATCGAAGGTGATGGCGAGGCGCGGCACTATGCTTAGATGGCTGTGGTTAAGTGGCGTGGTCATTATTCTGGATCAGCTCAGCAAGGTACTGGCCGACCGGTTTCTCTCGATGCACTCGGTACAAACCGTTATCCCGGGATTCTTTGATCTGGTGCTGGCCTACAACCAGGGAGCGGCCTTCAGCTTCCTCAGCAACGCCGGAGGCTGGCAGCGGTGGTTCTTCACGGCGCTGGCCATCGGCGTCAGCATCTTCCTGCTACTGTGGATCAAGCGCCTGCCACCCACCGAAAAGCTGACGGCCATTGCACTGTCACTGATCCTCGGGGGCGCCATTGGCAATCTGATCGACCGCATCATGTATGGCCATGTCATCGACTTCATCCACTGGTTCTACAAGGATTTCAGCTGGCCTGCATTCAACCTGGCAGACTCCGCCATCACACTGGGCGCAGCCCTGCTAATCATCCACGCCATCTTTTTCGACCAAAAACAACCGGTAAGCGACAATGAGTGAGCAAATCCAGCAGAACAGCAAGGTAACGTTGCATTACACATTGACGCTCCCGGATGGCACGGTGGCGGATACCACCGGCAAAGGCGAGCCTTTTACCTTTACCCTGGGTAGCGGCACCATGATCGAAGGCCTGGAACTGGCGCTGCTGGGGCTTTCCGCCGGGGATCACCAGGAACTGAAGATCCCGCCAGAAACCGGCTACGGCTTTCCCGATCCGGCTGCCAGGCAATCCATGCCACGCGCCGACTTTGCCGAGGAGCTGACACTGGAGACCGGCATGATCATGAGTTTCGACCTGCCCGACGGTAGCGAAATCCCCGGCAGCATCATGGAAATCAGCGAAGAGGAAGTCACTATCGACTTCAACCACCCGCTGGCCGGCAAGGAAGTCACTTTCACCGTCGATATCATCAGCGTGGAACAACCCGCCCGAGGTTAAAAACCCATGGACATACAACTCGCCAATCCCCGCGGCTTTTGCGCCGGCGTCGATCGTGCCATCGAAATCGTCGAACGCGCACTACAGATCTTTGATCCTCCCATCTATGTCCGTCACGAGGTCGTGCACAATCGCTTCGTGGTCGAAAATCTGAAGAAGAAAGGCGCCATCTTTGTCGAAGAGCTGGACGAGGTGCCCGATGACAGTATCGTGATCTTCAGTGCACACGGCGTCTCCAAGGCTGTGCAGGAAGCGGCAGCCAGTCGCAAGCTCAAGGTCTTCGATGCCACCTGCCCGCTGGTGACCAAGGTACACCTGGAAGTTGCCCGATATGCGAAGGAAGCAAGAGAGGTCATTCTGATCGGCCACGCCGGGCACCCGGAAGTGGAAGGCACCATGGGGCAGTACGACAGCTCTCAGGGTGGTGCGATCTACCTGGTGGAAACACCCAAATGCGTCACTGCACTGCAGGTCAGCAATCCCGACAAGCTGGCCTATGTTTCCCAGACGACGCTTTCGGTAGACGATACCCGCCGGGTCATCAATGCACTCAGGGAACGCTTTCCCAAAATCGTGGGGCCGCGCAAGGACGATATCTGTTATGCCACACAAAACCGGCAGGACGCGGTGAAACAGCTGGCCGCAAGCTGTGATCTGGTACTGGTGGTCGGCTCGCCCAACAGCTCCAACTCCAACCGACTGCGGGAACTCGCTGCCAAGAATGGCGTGAATGCCCATCTGATCGATTCGGCGGACGACCTCCAGCAGGAGTGGATCGACCATGCAGACCGGGTTGGTGTTACCGCTGGAGCCTCGGCCCCGGAAGTACTCGTTCAGGCCGTTATGGATAAACTACGCGCCATGGGTGCCAACAACATAGAGGAAAAGACCACGGTTGAGGAATCCGTGGTCTTCGCATTGCCGAAAGAGCTGAGACTCTCAAGCTGATGGTCTGTCGAGCTGCCGTTACGGCGCAGCAATCACGCTAACTGCAATCGAAGGGCCGAAATTGACAACCCCTTTTGGCGTCGTCGCCTTGATCTCCACGGTACCTGTCTTGCTTTCGGTAACATCCGACACATCGAGCGTATAGGAAAGAACCAGCGGAAAACGACTATTGCTGCTGGGCATCGTGAACGACGATGGACCATATATTTTACCAAGCTCCGAGGAGACGGAGACTGTGGTTCCGGCGGGAGGCACCTGCCCAAACGATGCACCCACCACAGTCACCGAAAACGATTGCCGGGTATTACCCGCGCCCTTGTCCAGCACGATCGAATTACCAGGGACATCATGAGTCACCGAAAGACCCGACTCGGCCATGACCAGCACCTCCGAATCCGACACATGCTTCAGTTCGATATTCTTGTTGGCGCCATCCGTGCTGCAACCACTCAGACATCCGAGTCCGGTAAACAGCCCGTCACCATCCGCGTCATATTGGCCATTCTTGTTGAAATCCAGAAATGGCTCCGATGCATCATAGCGGGCAGGCTGCGCAATTTCAGCCATGGAGCGTTCCACCCAGTCCTGATAGACCTCACCCAGATCCGTTTTGAGCTGATCGCTGGCGCTGTACAGTCCATCACCATCCAGATCGACAAAGGAATCTTCACCAATCAAAGCTGCGGTAATGGTTGATCGTCCTACCTGCCCGGCCAGATCACCCGAGTTGCGTGGATTCGAGCTGATCCATTTCACACTGCAAACTCCGTTAGCCGTCTTGCAGGAAGGCTGTATCTGACCCAGCTCGGTATAGAAACTCACTGTGGTGCCATCAGGTACCGGATTGTTGTAACGATCAGAGGCATGCACAGTGACATCAACTTCCTCACCATCATAGTTCCAGGCTTCCGGATTATGGACGCTGAGCGACAGCGAAACGCTGTCCTGATCCGGAATACCCGTGGAAATCACCAACTCTGATGATTGCGTCTTGACGACTGCACCAGTCGCCGTCAGCGTTTCAGCCGTTACCCTGACAGTTGTATGAACATCACCCGCATTGACAATCGTCTGCACATAGCCGTCACTGTCCGTTCTGCCGACGTCAGGTTGCAGCGTAATCCCCCCAACCGAGGTATTCAGTGAAAAGCTGACCTCCTGATTTTCAACCGGTCCTCCCACAGTATTGAGGACTCTGAAGCGAACCGCGGCAGTGTGTGTCAGTCCGGCACCGCCCATTCCCCTGAGCGCAATCGTGGTCGGCTGCGCGGTAACAAACTCGACGGCACCCAGCTCGGCTGGCCTGACGGTGATCGAACCCTGGGCAGACAACTCCGTATCCTTGTCGATGCTGACCCTCGCAGTAATCACATCCGAACCACTACAACCCTTTGCCTGGTAGGTAGTGCTGGCTATTCCGCTTACGGTTGAGACTGGAGATTTCATCTCCGCCAACCCACTTGCATTACAGAGTGAATTGAAGGTAACACTGAAGGGATCCGTTACAGGGGTACCCGTTGCATCGACTACCGCCACCGAGATTCCCGCACTCCCTCCGGCGGCCAACTCTTCAAGCCCCACACTGACCCGGCCCTGAGTAAAGGCACCATCCTTGAGCATGCCAATCCGGTAGTCTTCAGAGGTTGAGTCAATAGTGCCACTGCCAGGAACAATGGTCTCAACCGACCCTGCGGCTCCCGAAGCCGTATCCGCACCGGAACCGGAGCTGAAACAACCCTGCACCAGCGACAATCCCAAACCCAGCACGCTGGCGGCAAAAAGCCTGGAAACCGGTACCACCCCCCTGAGACCCGCGTTTTCCCGAAGTTCCATTTTCATAGCGTCATTCCCTGAAATTCTTATTGTTATCGGCCGATACGGGCGTTATAGAGCCGCGGCCATTCAAAATAGTGAACGATGCCCACACCCATGGTCTTGTAGATATCATCTATGCCATAGCGCATATACTCGAAGGTGAGCGCGGTATTTCTGGTGCCGTAGAGTTCAATACCCGCCCCGAAGGCAATATCCGAATAATGGTCATCGTAATCACCAGCAAATTCGCCACGAACGCTGGCAAGCCCGAGCAGGCCGTAGAGATTCACACGATTGAAAGGCAGGGTAGCTCGTAGCAAGGGCGCCACGTACCCGAGTTTCTGGTCGCTGGAGGTATCATTGTCACCTGAAACGGCGCCCCCCATATGGAGCTCAACGCCCACGAACCGGTTCACGACATATCCAAGCTTGACCCTCAGATCGCCCAGGTCCTCCGTCTTGCCCTTGTCTGGATCAAACTGTGCATCGCTACCAACCACACCAAAATACTGGCGGGACTGGTCAGCGATGACAGCAGTACCCGGCAACAACAGAAACAGCAGGGCAAGAAGTTTTCCTAAACGCATGTGATTTCTCCTAAATCATGTCCTTGTAGTAGTCAATCCTGACTACTGAGCTCCGATACGTTATCTTATAGCCCCGCTGCTGTAGCGGAACTTCCTCTAACTTTTCGCAGGAGTAGCAGGTACGATGACTTGCAGGATGAGAGGTGCTTCAAACTAATCCTTCCGGTAGCACAACCCGAAGCCCAAATGAACCTGTGGAAGAAAAATTTTCTCCCCGAATTACCCATCAAGCAGCAAACAAAATACTTGACAAACCCCGAAATACTGACAGTTATGCACATCATACCGCTCATTCCCTGGCCTGCAGCCAGCATCAATCCACACCTCCTCATTGATGGAGCAAAAAATGGTTATACCCTTGTTTTTTAAGGAATTTACAATTTACGCTCAAATTTTGACCAAATCCGGGAAACGCATGACCCATGCGGGCTCAGGCGGTATTCAACACCTTTATCCACAAAGTTATCCACAGTTATTGTGGACAACCGGGAATCTTTCTTAGACAAGAATAACTTAGCGAAGTTATAGTCACTTTACTTTAATAATGTGAACCAATTCACAAAATGGGGATCTAACCATATTCGGATGACCGATTTTCACCAAATTATTGAGGTAGCCCTTCCCACACGCATTGCTGACAGCCTCGATTACCTTGCCGAAGAAAGTATGCTGCCCCAATTGCAGCCAGGCATTCGTATTGAGGTTGAGTTTGGTTCCCGAATTCTCATTGGCATCATTCTCAATATCAAGGCGCATTCCGACTTCCCCCGCGAACGCCTGAAGAGCATCATTTCGATACTGGATCCCTCCCCCTTGCTGCCTGCCCGGTTGCTGACATTCTTCAAACGCAGCGCAACCTATTACCACCATCCACTGGGTGATGCGATCTTTGCCGGCCTCCCCAAACATTTGCGGCAAGGCAGGCCCTTTGAGCCTCCACCGGTTACACTATGGCTTGCAGCAACACCCCAATCGCCAGAGAAATTGCCGGAGCTGGCGCGCGCCCCAAGACAGGCGGAAATTCTGCAGCTTCTGCAACAGCATCCACAAGGTTTGCCGCAGGCAGCACTGGCAAAAACCTTCTCTCAGCCCACGGCTGCGCTGAAAGCTTTACGGCAGAAGGGGCTCATCCGCACAACGGAGGCCACCGGCTTCATTGCTCCAGATATTGCGGATCCCGTCCCAGCCATCCCACCCCCCACGCTGAATACCGAGCAGGCAGAGGCCGTCAAGACACTGCTCCAACACCAGGCATCATTCAATGTGTTTCTGCTGGATGGCATTACAGGGAGTGGCAAGACCGAGGTCTACCTACACCTGATTGCTCCACTCATCCAGTCTGGCCGACAGGTTCTGATTCTGGTCCCCGAGATCAGCCTGACCCCCCAGCTACGGCAACGTTTTTCGGCGCGCTTCAGGCAGGCAGTGACCAGCCTGCATTCAGGCATGAATGATACCGAACGGCTCGATGCCTGGAGGCAAGCCGCCACGGGACAGGCGCAAATCGTTCTGGGGACCCGCTCTGCAGTTTTTACGCCGATGCCGAAACTCGGCTACATCATTATCGACGAAGAACACGACACCTCACTGAAACAGGGAGAGGGATATCGTTATCACGCCAGGGATCTGGCGATCTTTCGCGCCCAACTCGAAGACTGCCCGGTACTGTTGGGGTCTGCTACACCCTCACTGGAGACGCTGGCCAATGTGGCAAGAGGACGTTATGGCTGCGTCAGACTACGCAGCAGGGCTGGCGTGGCACAACCTCCTGTCATGCACCTCGTCGACCTGAAACGTCAGAACCTGACGGGGGGGCTGTCCGATCTGTTGCTCACCAAGATGCAACAGCATCTGGAAAACGGACATCAAGTCCTGCTATTTCTGAATCGACGCGGTTATGCGCCTGCCATGCTGTGCCACGAATGCGGCTATCTGGTCGACTGCCCCCGCTGTGATGCCCATATGACCTATCATGCACAGCTACATGCGCTGCATTGCCATCATTGCGGCCATATCTCACGCCCACCGGTCAAGTGCCCGGACTGCGGCAAAAAGGCCCTGCACCCTGTTGGCCTGGGAACGCAGAAAATCGAGGATGCCATCCATTCATGTTTCCCCGACTACGCCACCATCCGTATCGACCGTGACAGCATGTCGCGCAAGCATGCCCTGCAGAATGCACTGGAAGCAATCCGCAGCAACAAGTACCAGATCATCATAGGTACACAGATGCTGGCCAAGGGACATGATTTCCACAACATCACGCTGGTCGGCATGATCGACATGGATCAGGGATTGTTCAGCAGCGATTATCACGCACCGGAAAGATTGGCACAGCAGGTTTTGCAGGTCAGTGGCCGCGCAGGTCGCGGCAGCGATGCCGGCGAAGTGGTGATTCAGACATTGCAGCCGGAGAACCCGCTGCTGCAATCTCTGCTGGCGCAGGACTATGGTGCGATAGTGCCGGCACTGGAGACTGAGAGAAAACTGGGCATGTGGCCACCCTACTGCTTTCTTGCCCTGTTTCGCGCCTCGGCCCATCATGCAGATGATGCGCGAACCTGCCTGAACGAAATCCTGCAGCTGGCACGGCAACAGGGCTTTCCCGATCTGGAGCTGCTGGGTCCCGCACCTGCACCGATGGAACGAAAAGCCGGGCGCTTCCGTTTTCAACTCTTGCTACGCAGTAGTTCACGCGGGCAACTCCACCAATGTCTGCGCAATATCATGCCGCACATCAGAAAGCTCAAGGCAGCACGCAAGGCACGCTGGTCACTGGATATCGACCCGGTGGATCTAACCTGAATCGTAACCCCGTCTTATTCCAAGGTGGCGGCTAAAGCCTGTGACAAGTAAATGAAAGCAATGACAAACCCTTGACAGTCCACTTTCACCCAAATGGTGCTAACTCTCCATTGAGTCAGGTTTGGTGGAGTACTACTTCCCGCAACACTGCATGGCAATGAAATCGGCCAACTGCTGCCCTGCCACTTCGGAAAAGACACCTGACAACTGCTGCAGCTGCTGAATTCTGTCCAGGCGAAAGCTGCGAAAGTCATCCCGCAATTCACACCAGGCAGTCAGCGTCCAGACATTACCCCAGAAGAAGAGGCCCAAGGGGCGGACTTCCCGCTCACTGACTTCTCCATCTGCACGCTCGTAACGCAGGGCGAGATAATGCTTGTCGGCAATCGCGTGTCGACACAGATCCAATGTCTTCTCGATATCTTCGCGAGGACCGAACCGCAATGAGAACAGCGTGCTCTCTTCAAGACACCGCTGCAGCTCCTCGGGTATCACAGCCTGGATCTTGTCCAGCACCGACTGAGCGCTGCTACCCAGCTCGCGCCCACCCCAGGACTTGACCATTCTGGCACCAATCACCAGTGCCTCCAGCTCCGCCGCGTTGAACATCATGGGCGGGATATCCAGCGTGTAGCGCAACCGGTATCCCACACCGGCCTCCCCTTCGACCGGAACACCCGATAGACTCAGATCCTGAATATCACGATAAATGGTGCGCTCCGACACCTCCAACCGCTCGGCCAGCAATCGCGCCGTCACCAACCGCCGATTGCGCAGAATCTGCACCAGCTGAAAGAGGCGGTCAGCGCGACGCATGACCAATCTCAGCCTGGCTGTGGCAAGGAATACAGCCCAACCCGATTGCCTTCGGTATCGAGAAACTGTGCAAAATAACCTTTCGCTCCACCGTCAATGGGTGTCTTGGGTACAACGACCGAGCCACCATTTTCAATCGCCCGCTGCAATGGTTCCGCCAGATCCTCACCGCCATTCAGATAGATGACGGCAGCATCGGCACTTGGCCTGTAGTCTTCACCCAGCACCAGCATGCCGCTGGCAGCCCCCATCTCATGATCGAAAATCGCCATCTTGAAGCCGTCCATTTCATCATCCATGAACTGCGTCTGCAGAACCGTCGCATAAAACTGCTTGGCACGCGACATGTCAGTTACCGGTAACTCAAACCACGTTACTACGTTCTTCATTGTCTTGCTCCTCGAATACTCTCTGTAGTGGATACGAGGAGGGAGCCTATTCCCCTGCTCCTGACAACATACTGTCAGTAATCATGGCCGGAATACCATTGATAACCACCTCACAGTTTTCCTAAATTGGGTTCAGTTCCTGCAAATGCTTAATGTAGTATGTGGCCCTTGCACGCAGTCTTGCAGGCTGCTGCCGCCCCAAATGGTAAGGACACCGCAGGGTATTAACCGCCTCCTGGCTGTACCAGGAAACCCGGCTCAATCAAGGCACGTGATCCTTACCCATGCTGTTCAATTCATTCGAATTCATACTTTTCTTCCTGCCCATTGTACTGGTGGTATTCTATCGCCTCGTTCACAACGGCAAACAGGGGCCAGCACTCTACTGGCTGGTGCTGGCATCGCTGTTTTTCTATGGCTGGTGGAAACCCGCCTATCTCTATCTGATTACCGGATCAGTGCTGTTCAATTACTGGGTCGGCAGCCTGCTGACCTCAAGCCGGCTCCCTGTGGCCTCCCGCCGCCCTGTGCTGCTATCTGGCGTCGCCATCAATCTTGCCTCTATCGGCTACTACAAATACGCCAACTTCTTTGTCGACAACATCAATGCAGTGTTCGGCTCCAGCTATCACCTCGATACCATCCTGCTACCGCTGGCCATCTCATTTTTCACCTTCCAGCAAATCGCCTACCTGGTCGACGCCTATCGGGGTGAAACCGAAGAGCACAATTTCCGCAACTACGCACTGTTCGTTACCTTCTTTCCCCAGCTGATTGCCGGTCCGATCGTGCATCACAAGGAAATGCTCCCCCAGTTCATGGAAAAGGACGCCAACCACTTTTCTTCCGGCAATCTGGTTATTGGCCTGAGCATATTTGCCATTGGCCTGTTCAAGAAGGTCGTCATTGCCGATGGCGTCGCCCCCTATTCCGACTCGGTCTTTGCGATGGCCAATACCGGCGAAACAGTCTATCTACTGGAAGCCTGGACCGGTGCAATTGCCTACACACTACAGCTCTATTTCGATTTCTCCGGCTATTCCGACATGGCAATCGGCATCGCCAGAATGTTTGGCATCAAACTGCCAGTCAACTTCAACTCCCCCTACAAATCGCTGAATATCATTGATTTCTGGAGACGCTGGCATATCACGCTATCCCGTTTTCTGCGTGATTATCTCTACTTCAGCCTGGGCGGAAACCGCAAGGGGCCAACTCGCCGCCATATCAATCTGATGACGACCATGCTGCTGGGTGGTCTGTGGCATGGTGCGGGCTGGACCTTCATTATCTGGGGTGGACTGCATGGTCTCTACCTGATCATCAACCATGCCTGGAGAACACTGCGAAGCAAACTGGGGCATGACCTGAACCATGGCAGTTTTCTCGGAACACTTCTGGCGCGCGCGCTCACCCTGCTCTGCGTCATCGTTGCCTGGGTCTACTTTCGAGCCGAAAGCCTGCAGGCCGCCCACCACATCCTGGCAGGAATGGCCGGCCTCAATGGCGTATCACTGCCGGACTCCTGGATAGAACGCAGCCAGGACGTTTCCCAGATTCTCGCCTCCTATGGTGTCATATTCCAGGAGACCTCGACACTGGGTTCCCTCTTCCCGCCCTTCCGGGATTTGATGGCGCTGGCCGGGCGTAGCGTCGAAACGCAAGGCGTGGGTGCCATAACCGCACTGATATCCATGACCATTCCCGTCATGATTGCGCTGTTCATGCCCAATACACAACAGATTCTGGTGCGGGAAAAGCCGGTACTCGAACAGTATGGCGGGCAGATCACACCACCGGCACTGCCCATTCTGATCTGGCGGAACAATATCGCCTGGGCCATGGTCATCGGCTTTATCGCCGCCTACGCCACATTTGGCGCCACGGGCACCAGCCAGTTTCTGTACTTCAACTTCTAGGGACACCGTGAAGAACAAAAACAAACGCTATCTGGCCATCTTCATCCTTTCCTACTGCCTAATTGCCGTGGCTGTAATTGTCTTCAAACGGTGGGATATCCTGCCGCAGATCACAGACTGCAATCCCAATGGCTACCAGGATGGTCATTTCATGGCCTATTGCCACTCGACCAAATATGGCGATTACGAGCATTGGGCCTACTGGCATGAAGGTGACCCAGTCTCCATGGCAGCCGTGAAAAAAGCCGATGTACTCTTTCTGGGGAACAGCCGCACGCAATACGCCTTTTCAACGGCAGCCGTCAGCGACTACTTTTCCCACTCCGGCATTCCTCACTATGTCTTTGGTTTTGGCATGGGAAGTTACAGCCCGGTCCCGGAAATGATGATCGACAAATACGGCCTCAAACCAAAGGCGCTGATCATCAACGCCGACCCCTTCTTCGCAGATACCCTCAATGGCACCAATGAGCAGATGCTCAAGTCCGATTTCAAGACCCGTTGGGAGTTTTCGGCAAAACGGTTGGCACAAAAAGTACAGCAGAGCGTCTGCGGCACCGGCAAGCAAGGTGGCTTTCTGTACGACCGGCTATGTCTGGGCAACAATGAGACACTCTATCGCGAGCCACGGCATGGCCACTGGAAAACCGACTACTACCGCCCCAACAAGCAGATACCCGTCACCTACGCCGACACCCTGCTGGACAGGATGGATGACACCATCGCAGAGGCAGAAAGATTCATCCACAACGTCGGCCTGGACAAGTCCTGCATCATTCTGACCGTTACCCCCAGAAGCAAAACCCCGCTGGCATTCGCCAGAAAACTAGCCGACAAGCTGGGAACACCCGGCATTTTCCCCATGCTCGATGGTCTGCTCACCGTCGACGACTCACATCTGGATACAACCAGTGCACAACGATGGTCAGCAGCCTTTCTGCAAGCAGCAGCACCTCATATCGAAACCTGCACGACAGGACACACGTCTGTTGCTGATACCGATACAGGGAACACAAGCAGATATCGTTAGTACTCCATCAAACCCAACTCGATGGATGCCTAGGAGGCCGTCCGAGAATAGGGAGCCTACTGCGGAAAAGCCATTTTGGCCCTTTTTCCCCCTGATTTTCGTCAAATATAACCAATATTCTCCTCAAATCAGTGAAAAAAATGGCCTAATATGGCTTTCCCTCGCTAGGACTCCTATTCTCGGACAGCCTCCTAGCACAGATTTCTGCCCGTAACCAGAACCTATGTCAAAAAATACATGTTGCCCGATGTTAAAATAATCTTTCGGTAACTGTTCAGATTACCTTTGAAATTCGTCAGATCAAGACGAAAAATGTGAGTTTACAAGTGTAAATGACCATTTTCCAACGCAGAGATGATGGATTTCAGAGGTGAGCTGACACTGGTTCACACAAGCAGTAACTGCTCAGATTGCCTTTGAAATTCGTCAGATCAAGGCGAAAAATGTGAGTTTACAAGCGTAAATGACCATTTTTTAACGCAGAGATGATGGATTACAGAGGTGAGCTGAGTAGTTACAACTCAATAAACATCAGGAGAAGCAAACATGCCTACATGGTCTTTGATAGTCTGGCTGGTCATCGGTGGGGTCGCCGGATTGGTCGCGCGCAGAATTCTCCGCCGAACACCA
>CAYTPO010000116.1:0-14792 GCA_964439815.1 uncultured Thiotrichales bacterium | reverse complement strand
AAAAAGGGCCAAAATAGCTTTTCCGCAGTAGGCTCCCTATTCTCGGACAGGCTCCTAGTGCCACTGCGCAGGGTGGTTGCTTACTTCCCGGTGAACAGAAAGATCCCCGAAGGGTGCTTGACATCAACGACGAACTCCCTTTTCCAGGTTCTCGTGTCATAGGCGACAAGCTTGTTGTCCGTATTGTTGGAGAAGTACAGCAGGGGTTTTTCTTCCGACCAGCGAACATGCAGTATTTTACCACTGAACTCGAAGCGCTGGATCACCTCCAGCTTCCTGGTGTCTATGATCTGGACAACGGGAAAATGCTTGCCGCTGAATGTGACTGCCAGGAATCTCTTGTCTGGACTCAGCGAAGTAAATACCGGCAGGCCTTCGGTTTCGATGCTGGTGATGTACTTGAAGTCCTTGCCAAAGACAAAGACCTTGTTATCGCCCACGGCGGGAATGAATTTCTGGTCTCCGCTCAGGCTCCAGAATCCAAAATGGGGTACCTTGAGAACCGGTTTCTTGTCACCCAGCTGCAGTTGCAGCTTGGCGAACGTCATGTTTTCAAGATCAATCTTGCCGACATAGGGTGAATTGAAGAAACCGGCAATGTAATGGTGACCGTCGAGCATGGCATCAAAGGGTGCCACGCCTACATTTTCGAATTTTTTGGCCACCTTGAATACAGGCAGGGGTTTGTCGGGAGCGGTGTCTTCCATGACCCAGAGTGAGTCCTTGTCCATCAGCGCGAACACCAAGTAGTTCTTGTAGGTCTTGATACCGACATTCTTGGAACCGGTATTGATGGTCTGGACGGGGTTCAGATCATGGTCCAGTATTTCAACTGTCTTGTTGTCATAGTTGGCAATGGCAAGAAAGCGGTCGGAAATAATAAAGCCGATAGCGCTCTTGCTGGTCTGGTACTCCTTGAGTTTTCTTTCGCCAACCGGGTCAAACTTGATTACAAAGCCATCGCGGGTGATGGCGAATCCTTCGTTCTTCCAGAACTTGACGACTGCATGGTTGAAATTGTGCATGTCGGTCAGTCGGTTGGTCAGCTTGTCGCCTTCGATGACTGCGAGAGAGGAGTCCTGACGCTCGACAACGAACAGCTTTTCATCTGCGGTCGCTGTGGTGGCAGCAAACAGCAGGATCAGGAGGGTGATGATCGGGTTTCTCATTGTTTTGTTTCCTTGATGAAGGCTGTGATGCTGAGCAGTTGCTCCTGCGTCAAATCAAAGGCTGGCATCAGGTTTCTGCTGTATCCAAGCGTTTTGGACGAAGCTTCGGGAGTGCTGATATGCGCCATGATTTGTGCATCGGTTCGGGTTGCCGCTATTTTAGCAAATGGCGGGCCGAAAGCCTCTGCGGTCTGATGGTGACAGCCCCAGCACTTCTCCTCGAACAGTGTTTGCCCGAATAATGCCGGGTAGAAACGCCGGTTCTTGTTGATGTAGTTGTATTTGCCTACGGGTACATTGGCCGGATAGTGCTTCAATGGTTTCAGCGTGGCAGTATCATAGACCAGTAATGCGCCATCAGGCTCGTAGATACTGAGATAGGCATAGCGGCCATCACCGGAAAACTCGGTATGGTTGAATTTCTTGCCCTTGATTGGAACGAGGGTTTTTGTTTTGTAATCCTTCTTGTTGACCAGAACAAGCTGGTCGCTGCCATTGTCGACCCAGAGCCAGGGTGTCGCCGGATGTGTCTTGACGAAAAAGCCGTCGCCGCCCACATCCACTTTCTTGACGAAGGACCAGTCATACATCTGCCAGACTGTAATCGAATTCTGCCTGAGGTGTGGCGTCGCAAAATAGAAATGACCATCCTGATACCAGTAAGTGGCGGAAAAGAGGTGCGGCATGCTGTCGATGGGGTGGCTGAAGACCGACTTGCGTGTCTTCAGATCGAATACTTCCAGCCGCTTGCCCCGGCGTGAAGTACCAATGACAAAGTTCTCGAAGGGATCGATAAAGAAATCCTCAAAGGGCTCATCGAGCTGGATATATTCGATCTCCAGTGTCTTTGTATCGAGAATGCCCAGTTGTGGCTTGTCACGATAGGTGAAGAGTGCCTCGTCCCGTGTATACAGGTCGTACAGGGCGCTGATGCGACCGTCCAATGGCTGGATCTTCTCGATCTCCAGGGTGCTGGCATTGAAGACGACCATATTCTGTGGCAGGCGACAAGTGGCAAACAGGCGTTTGTTATCCTGTGAAACCGAGATGTTGCGCAGATAGACACAGGCACGAACCTTGTTCAGGAGTCTGCCTTCCTTTAACGAATATTGGGTAACCCAGCCATCTCGAGAGGGTATGAATATTCTTTCGCCACCAGGTAAGGTGTACTTGATGCCACCATGGACATTGTTGACGGGAAACTTGTCGAGAATCCTGTCGTCTTCCATGATCCAGACTTTGTTGCCCCCACGTTCGACGACCGGGGTGATATTGCGAATATCGTGAATGCCGAGATCCCTGGGTTTGCCCTCAATCGTTGCTCTGCTGGCATTGATGTCCTGTTCAGTCCACCGGAAAGCTGCCGGTTTGGAGAGGTAGGCAATAATGGCTGCAGCGCCTTGCGTGCCGAGATGACCGAAGGCTGGCATCAGTGTGGCCGGCAGTCCATTGAGAATGATGTGCTCCAGCTGTTGTGGGGTTTTTCGCTTGATGAACTGAGGCAGAAGTGGGGGGCCACTGTGACCGATTCGGTCCTTGTGGTGGCAGCTGGCACAGTTCTCGTTATAGAGTCGCTTGCCGCTGCTGACCGGTTTTTCGCCCTGTTGAAGGGATTCGAGCTGATGTATTGCGAAGCTGTCGGAAGCTTCATTAGAAAAAGCCTGGCAGGGTGCCAGGCTAAGCAGGGAGGAGAGGACTAGCAAGGAAAGTTTAACCAAGGTAACAACCTCTGAATTGGGTGATATTGTCTGGTTTGCTGCAGTTTTTCAGCTTGGCCCTGAATTGGCAGGGCCAAGCTGAAAAACTACATTTTATCCTTTTTCCCCGATCCTTGAATGTATTTGAAAAACCTGCCCCTCAGCGGGGCAGGCCGTCGTCATGCTACAACGAGCAGATCAATAGACGTCCAACATGGTGTTGGTGACATTGAACTTGCCTGTTGGTGTTTTCAGACGCTTGTCCTTGATGACTTTCTTCAACTTGAGAGTGTTGGAATCATAGACAAGAATTGCGGAAGGTACTTCCTTGTGACCCCAGACTGTGGTCCAGACTTCGGAACCATCAGCATTGAACTCGAAGTGTACGGGGCCGCGCAGCTTGACCTTCTTGCCACCGCCGATGTCGAAATCACCACGGAACTCGTCAGGCATTGGCAGTGTCTTGACGACTTCCAGTGTGTCCTTGTCGAGCACATAGACTTGTGTCTGCAGCTTGCGGTCAGGATTCACAGGACGGTCAGCAAAGATGTACTTGCTGTTGGGGTGCGACTTGATGAACAGGTTGCCACCGCCGTTGCCGGGAAGCTTGGTAGTCTTGACAATTTTCCAGGCGTTGTCCTTGTGACCTTCAGGATCGGTACCAATGAACACGATGGAGTTTGCACCGATGTGTCCAGTACCCCAGATTGGGCCGTATTTCTTGTGGTCGATATTGACACCACGACCTGGATGCGGCTTGTTGGCACCAGTCTCGATGATGGCAGCCAGTTTTCTGTCGACCGTGTCGATAACCGCAACCTTGTTACGTGCGTTGGCAGCCACCAGGAAGTAGCGCTTGCTCAGATCCCAGCCACCATCATGCAGATATCTTTCGGCATCGATCATGGTGATCTGGGGGTTCTTGACGTCTTCGTAGTTGTACAGCCAGACCTGACCGGTCTCCTTGATGTTGATGACCCACTCAGGCGCATGGTGAGATGCCACGATGGAAGCTACACGTGCTTCACGGGTGTATTCACCGGTGTCATAGGTATAACTTGCAGTGGAGACGATTTTCTTGGGCTCAAGGGTAGGGCCGTCGAGTACGACGATTGAAGGTGGCCAGTAACAACCAACGACAACCAGTTTGTCATCGAAATTGCCTTTTTCGCCGTTGTATTTGGAAGTATCGATACTGCGAGCATCGTTACAGGTACGGATTTCCGCGACGTTCTCGGGCTTCTTCATCCACAGGTCGATCATGGAAGCCTTGCCGTCACGACCGATAACATACATGTAGCGACCGGATTTGGAGGTTCTCAGGATGTGTGTAGCGAAACCACTGTCCACGACGCTGATAATGTCCTTCTTGTCGCCATCGACAATGGCAATCTGGCCGACGTCACGCAGGATGATGCCGAAATAGTTTTTCCAGTTGCGGTTGCCTTCGGGTTTGGTAGGGCGCTTGTCGACAGGAATCAGAACCTTCCAGCTCTTCTTCATATCCGCCATGCTCTTTTCTGGTGGCGGGGGAGGTGTCATCTGGATGTATTTGGCCATCAGGGCTGTTTGCGCCTTGGTCAACTCACCGGATTTTCCCCAGCCAGGCATGCCGCCAGGAGTACCGTTGAAAATCAGATGCTCCAGTGCAGCTGATCCCATCGCCTTGGTTTTCTTGGGCTCTAGGTTCGGACCCAGAGCACCTTTGCGCAACATACCGTGACAACCTGCGCAGCGGTCAAAGTAGATTTGTGTTGCGTCTTTCAATTCAGCGTCGCTAAGTGTGGGTTCTTTACTATCCCCTTTCGCGAACGCAGAATTCGCGAGAACCATCGAAACGCCCAGAGCAATCAATTTGCTCATCGGTTTTTTCATAGCCATCTTCAGATACCTCGTTGGACTGTTGGTGTTACAGAAATCGTTGGTTTGAGGGGAGTCACCGTACCGGGTGACTCCCTTTTTTTTGCCTGAAAATTGATAGTTTATCGGACTTGGCACTGTTTTGCTGCAAAACTCTTCCCCTCGCCAAACCAGCTTGCCGAAATACTCAACCAGCTGGCCCGGTTATCAGGAAAGAGTCGGCAGCATGGTTCAGCACCATGCGCCGATAGACACTCAATCGTCAGATTCTCCTCTGGCAATCCTTTTCTTCTCTGAAAAGTAGATGAAGAGCATGGGAAAGACAATCGCCGTATGCAGGAAGATCGTCAGAGTCATAGGCCCCCGGTTCAATGTACCAAAGAAGCTGGGGAAAACATCTGTGAATGCTTCAATCATTGTTATCTCCTCGTTAAAGATTAGGCTGTAGCAGGTTCTGCAGCGGCGACTGAATTATCGGCTGTAATGCCTGCGTCCTGTTCAGCTCTCAGGCGTGGTCCAATGGTCAGCAGATCCTTGAACAGGAATATGAATCCCAGGAAGGTGACAACACCCATGGCCAAACGCCAGCCAAATGCCTGAATCATCCACTGGGAGTTCTGGGCAGCGAAGAAACCTTGCCACGTGGCGCCAAATTCGGCCCGTTCGATCATGGTCTGCTGATAACCCGCAATGGTCAATGCCATGGTCATGCCAAGCACCCCGAGTGTCAGCAACGTTACGCCCCATTTGCCCGCAGAGGTGAAACGCATGACCTTGATGCCGTACTTGCCCTGAACAACCAAATACATCATGCCGATCAGAATGGCTGCATAGGCACCATAGAAGGCCAGGTGTCCGTGAGCTGCTGTCCACTGAGTACCGTGAGTGTAGATGTTGATTTGCGGCAGTGTGTGCATGAAGCCCCAGACGCCTGCACCCAGGAAGTTGCCGAAGGTGTTGACGATGAACCAGCCGAAGGCAGGCTTGTTGGTAATACCGTGTCCCTTGCCGGATTCCTTGCCCCAGTCATAGATGACGTGAACGAACATGCCGATCAGAGGAACAGGCTCGAGGGCACTGAAGAGGGCACCGATCTCCCACCAGTATTCGGGAGTACCGATCCAGAAATAGTGGTGTCCCAGACCCAGGATGCCGGAACCGAACAGCATGGCAAGTTCGATCCAGATCCACATTTCGACGATCTTGCGATTGGCGCCAATGGTCTTGATCAGGCCATAACCGACAACGGCGGCAACATAGACTTCCCATGTGGCTTCAACCCACAGATGGATGACCCACCACCACCAGAACTGGTCTGCGGAGATGTTCTTGGTAAAGAACATGCCGGCAAGGTAGAGGCCGGCCAGTGCCAGCAGGTCGAACATCAGAACGGTCAGAATACCTGTGCGTCTGCCTTTGAATGCAGTGAGGAAAACATTGGCCAGGAAGCCAAGTACCACGACCACGATGCCGATATCAGCCCAGCGAGGTGCTTCGATATACTCGCGACCTTCGTTGATGAGCCAGATGGACATCTTGTTGCCGGGGCCTACCTGAATCAGCAGATAGACGAGGACGACGACGGTAACAGCTGCAGTCAGTACATAGAACAGCAGGGTACCGATCTTGACGCCAACGGTTTCGATGCCGGTTTCCTCTGGCAGCAGCCAGTAGACCGAGCCGATCATGGCATAGAGCAACCAGACGACCAGTGCGTTGAGATGCACGGTACGGTTGACGGAGAAGTCCAGAATTTCAAACAGGAAATTTGGATACATGACCTGTATGGCGGCAAGCAGGCCAAACAGAAGGTTGGCAAGAAACAGAATGATAGCAACCCGAAAATAATTGATTGCCAGTTTCTGTGACTCCCATTTTACATCACTGAATTTACTTAGCATTGACACCACCATTCATTTGCGCAAAGTTTCTGGGGAATCCATTGGTATCGATAGACGCCATGTGTTTCAGGAACGCCACAACGGCCTTGGCTTCGTCTTCGGTAATGCCCAGATCAGGCATTCTGCGAGCATGGGTTGGATACGTGGAAGGCGCTATCAGGAATTTGGCCATGGCCTCTTCCTTGGTGGTCGTGCCGGTCATGGCCATGTAGGGACCACTCTCGCCCCAGGCAGGATCCAGCCAGGATTTGGTCAGGTCAGGTGCAAAGTAGGCACCATTTCCAAGCAGGGTGTGGCAGTTCATGCAGTTCTTGGCTTGTACAGTCAGCTTGCCGGTAATCAGCAATGCATCTGCTTCCTCATCGGAATAATCACTGCGACCAAAGAACGGCTCCTTCTCACCAATAACAGGAATCTCATGACCGCGCTTGCTGTCGAATTCGTAGGTTATCTTGTGGTTGATGACGGTGGCTGGACGTATCCGTTGGGGAACATTGTTCTCCATGTCGGCCGTGCTGCCCATCTGCAGCTGGGCGACGGTATCGACGCTCAGCCATATTAACAGTAGCGAGCTTACGCCCGTCACCCACCCGGCAGACTTTCGCCAGAAGCGGGTACTGCTCCAGACAGAAATTGGTTTTTCTTCCACGCTGCACCTCTTTTGTTTGATTGTTAAAGATTAATGGGACTCTGGCGCTTCGCAAGCATCATGCGAGCGTTGAACCAGAAAATAGACGATATGGGGGAAAATCAGGTAACCAATCATCGCCGCCAGCAGGATCTTCTGAGTGAAGGGATCACTCTTGATATGCACTGACAATACCCAGAGGCTGTATGTCTGCGATACCCAGAAAGCGTAGGCGAGTGGCATCATGTAGTCGCGCAGCCGCTCTATCTTAACCAGGGTAAAGGTGCCCGCATAAGCAGTACCAAACAGGATTACCAATGCGGCCGAGACGAAAATCGTGAGAAAACTCGATGAATCCAGGTACTCCATGGAGGCCTCCAGAGTTGTGACATATGGTTAACTTACATGCCTTATGAGTGTATGGAATCAGTGGCAAGCTTTTCCTTGACCCCGATCAAAGGTAAACTCCCGCTTGAATATTAACTAAATAAAGGACTCGATCTGATGAAGAAAAGACACGTACTGGCGATGGCGATGGCAGTGGCATTGACTGGCTGTGGTGGTAGTGGCAGCAGTGACGATACTGCCGCGGCAGGCCATGAAGAGAAATCCGTGGCAGAGAAAGTGGTGGGCGGAGCCAAGGATGCCGCTGGCAAGGCTGCCGAGAGCACCAAGGAGGCCGCTTCTGCGGTTGTTGAAGGTACCAAGGATGCCGCAGGCGCTGCCGTCGATGCAACCAAGGACGCCGCTTCTGCAGTTGTGGAGAAGACAAAGGAAGTGGCTGGTGATGCGGTCGAAGGCGTGAAGGAGGCGGCCGGTGGTGCCATGGACAAGGCCAAGGCTGCGGCTGCAGCGACGGGAGCGGCGGCTACGGCTGCAGTGGCTTCGGTTGCAGGTGGTGGTACCGATGCGGCCAAACTGTACCAGCCATGCGCAGGTTGCCATGGCCCCACAGGAGAAACCAAGGCGCTGAATGCCAGTGCACTGCTGAAAGGGCAGAGCAAGGACGACCTCGCCAAGAAGATTGCCGGTTACAAGGATGGCAGCGTTGGTGGCCCCATGAAAGGCGTTATGTTGACTCAGGTCAACAAGTTGTCTGATGCCGATATTGATGCGCTGGCTGACTACATTTCCAAGTTCTGATTGCATCAGATGGTTTGGAAGGTTTGCTTTGCCTCACTGGTGAAGTGAATGAAAAAGCGGGGACCTGAGGGTTCCCGCTTTTTTTATGCCGGTACTGTTGAAGAATCAGCAGGTGCCGGACTCTCGATGCCGATTTCATCATCGTTGAGATAGCAGCCAGGGTCTTCAGCCCAGGCATCACCATAGAGCTGCAAGGCGCGGATGCGGCTGTTGCCGCCGCAGATGTCAAAATGGGCGCATTGGCCACAACGTCCGGAAATCTTACGTGGTCTGGCCTTGAAGCCTGCCATCAACGGGTCACTGGTATCCTGCCAGATCTCGGAAAAAGGACGGTCCCGCACATTTCCCAGGCTGTGGTCCCACCAGAAGGTGTCGGGGTGAACATTCCCCAGATTGTCGATATTGGCAATATTGACCCCCGCGCTGTTACCACCCCATTGCGCGAGCTTCTGCCTGATATGCTCGGCCTGTTCGGGAAAGTGCTCTCTTGCCCAGTGGTAGAAATAGACGCCATCGGCGTCGTTGTTGCCGGTGACAAACTCCTTGTCGCTGCCGGATTCCACGGTTTTCAGCACGGTTTCGAACAGCATTTCCATGGCTTGCCGAGTGGTTTCGAAGTAGGCGTCCTGACTGCGGTTCTTGTTGCCGCGGCCACCATAATTGAGGTGAGAGAGAAAGAACTTGTCTACATGCTCATCCTCCATGATCTGCAGCAGGTGTGGAAACTCCCTGGCATTTTGCTGTGTCAGGGTAAATCGCAAGCCTGTCTTGATGCCTTCGTTATGGCAGAGTCGCAGTGCATCCAGGCTGGCATCAAAGGCGCCTTCCTTCTGCCTGAACTTGTCGTGGGTATCGCGCAGCCCATCGATGCTGATACCCAGATAGTCATAATTGACTTCCTTGATGAAGCCGATATTCTGCGGGGAAATCAGCGTCCCGTTGGTTGACAGTGCGGTATAGAATCCCTTTTGCTTGGCGGCGTGTGAAATCTCGAAAATGTCATGGCGCATCAGTGGTTCGCCGCCAGAGAGTACCAGCACGGGTACGCCAAAACTGCGTAGATCATCCATGACACCCAGCACTTCATTGGTATCGAGTTCGCCGGAAAAGTGTGTGTTGGTGGAAACCGAGTAACAGTGCTTACAGGTGAGATTGCAGCGACGGATCAGATTCCAGATGACGACCGGCCCCGGCGGATTCCGCTTCGGCCTGATGGGGGTGGGATGCAGAAGTTCTTTGATAAACTGGTTGACTCTGAACATGATATCCTCCAATAGGGTTGAGCGGTTGACAGGGGAGGCAAGCCGCTCTGTGAAGTGAGATGCCGGTGTGGTGGTGGCATCGGGCGCTCATCTTCGGTTGTGTCTATGGCTGACAACTACTCGGTGAGTCGCCAAATAACAGCGTAACTGCAAGGATTGCCTCTGAGACGGTGTGTTTCAGGTGTGACCTGTGCAGTTACTACATGCGAAATCCTGTCTTTTTCAGAATTCGGGTGCTGAACAGGACATCCTGGGCGCGCACTCTTGTACCCAGAAGCTGTTTCATTTCGTCAATTCTGGCCAATACTTCACTGCGATCCTTGCCATGTACCATGGCAAACAGATTGTAGGGCCATTCCGATCCATGCCGAGGTCGCTGATAGCAGTGGCTGACATAGTCCAGTGCAGCGATTTCCTGGCCAGTGGCATCAATCTGCTCGTCAGGAATATCCCAGACGCTCATGCCGTTGCCGCGATAGCCAAGCGCATAATGATTGGGTACTGCGCCGATTCGCCTGATGGCCCCGGATGTCAGCATCGATTCCAGTCTGCTGATGACTTCGTGGGTTGTTACGCCCAGTTTGTCGGCAATCGCGGTGTAGGGTGCCGGGGTGATTGGCAGACCTGCCTGGGTCAGTTTGATCAGACGTACCGAAAGATCGTCCGAAAAATCAGGTTCTCCGGTGGCTGCAAACTGCTTGATAAAGAGATTACCCATTGGTTGTCTGGCTCATACCTCGAATTTCAGGCCGATAAAGTATTCTTTCAACTTGGGGAAATTCAGAACCTCGCAACCGGTATCCTGCTCGATGGCGGCAATCACCCTGTCGATCTTGGCAGCGTCATCGGTAGCGATGACAAACCACATGTTCAAGTGATGGTCGCGGGCGTAATTGTGTGCAACTTCCGGATGACGGTTGACCTGTTCCGTAACTTCATCGAATTGCCCGGCTGGGGCCGTCAGGGCGCAAAGTGTCAATGCACCCCCGAGCTTTTCTGCGTGATACATTGGTCCGAAGCGCGACAACGTGCCGTTTTCCAGTAACTCATCGATATGTGTCATCAGCAATGCTTCGGTGACCTCGAAGCGATCGGCAATTTCCCGAAAGGGATATTCGGTCAGCGGGAAACCGCCCTGGAGTTCATTGATGATCTGCCGGTCCAGTTCATCCATTGGCTTGCTGCAACGCTTTGCCCGGTTGGGCTGTTTTCAGATAATGCGCTCCACGCTGCTTGAATTGGCGTTTGCTGAACAGGACCTCGTAATGGATATGTTGCAGCTCTGCCTTTTCCCTGATTCTGTCGAGGCTCTCCAGCACGGTCTCGCGGTTCATGCCGTGGATCATCGTGAACAGGTTGTAGCGCCACATGGGCAGTCTTCTCGGGCGACGATAACAAAGGGTAATGCAGTCGAACTGGCCAAGCTTCTGACCGACTTCATCCACTTCGTTATCGGGGATGTCCCAGACCACCATGGCATTGGCGCGATAACCCAGTTCATGGTGACGAATGACAATACCGAAGCGTTTGATGATACCGCGGGTATCAAGCAATTCGATGCGCTCGATCAATTCGGATTCACCGATGCCGAGCCTTGTTGCAATATCGAGATAGGGACGCCGGGTCAGTGGCAACCCGCCCTGAATGGCCGCCATGATTCTGCAATCGAGATCAGTCAGCACCATAGTGGAAACCCCAGATCGATGTGGTAGGCCTCTTCCATTGGCAGATTGATGAGTTGACAGCCCGTTTGCCGACGTATCTTGTCGAGCAGCCTGTCAATGGCCGCCTGATCTGCTGCTGTTGCGACAAACCAGAGGTTGAATTCGTGCTCGCGCTCATAGTTGTGATTGACCTCGTCAAAGGCGCTCACGATGTCTGCAATCTCCTGCAACCGCTCCTCCGGCACCGCAAGTGCGGCAAGGGTGCTGGCGCCGACGCGGCGGGGTTTGAAAACGGGTCCAACACGGCTGATCATGTTTCTTGCTGCCAGGTTGTTGACGGTTTCCAGCACGGTCTCTTCATCCGTACCCAGCTCGGCAGCAATCTGTGCAAATGGCCGGGCGGTTACCGGGAAACCATGCTGATAGTCGTTCAGCAAATGGTATTCCAGGTCAGTCAGTTGAGGTTGGTTATTGTCAGCAAGCATCAAGATAAACCCATTCTCATTGTTAGAACCAGTCTACGAACAGCCCGGTAATTCTTCCTTGATCTGAGTTAAGCATGTTTCATGGCTGTCAGCGGTCACCGGGAGGAGGATCGCAGATATCGGCTTTGAATATCTGTGTACCATTTAACATTATTGTCGGGAGTCGCTTTATCGAGGCTGCTATGATGGTCGCCGACAATCTCTGAGCGACTTAATGGACTGAGCGATGGCGTTGGAACTCTACAATAAAAGTAACCATATCTGTGTTTCATTCTCTGACCTTGTTACCGGTGAAGCGGTGCAGGCCAACCAGTTTCTGGTCATCGACAATGGGCATGCCGCCATTATCGATCCCGGTGGCGAGCTGACCTATTCACGCCTCTACATGGCTCTGGGCAAGTATGTGAGTGTACGCGGGCTGGATTACATCATTGCTTCACATCAGGATCCGGATATCGTCGCCTCACTCAATCGCTGGATGGTGGGGACCAACTGCAAGGCGGTCGTGCCGGAGTTGTGGGAACGTTTCATACCGCATTTCACCACGCCAGGCCGTACCAAGCACCGACTGGTTTCGATCCCGGATCAGGGCATGAATCTGCAGCTGGGGAATATCAGCGTGAAAGCGCTACCGGCCCACTTTCTGCATGCCGAGGGCAACTTCCAGTTCTATGACCCGGTCTCCAGGATCCTCTTCTCCGGTGACATGGGAGCCAATCTGTCATCGGGTGATCTCGATAAGCCGTTCCGCAAGATGCAGGAGGCCATTCCCACCATGGAGGCTTTCCATCGCCGCTACATGAACTCGCGCAAGGTGTGTGAGTACTGGGCCAATATGGTCAGACCGCTGGATATCGAATGGATGGTGCCGCAGCATGGCAGGCCGTTCAAGGGCAAGAAGATCATCCACCAGTTTCTTGATTGGATCTCGGCACTGGAATGTGGCACCGATCTGATGACGCAGGACAACTATCGGGTTCCCTGATGGTTGCTGCCAACCGGGTAGACATCGAATCGAATACTCTTGCCGCAAAGCGCATGGGATGGCTTTGGCCCGGCAATCGGCTCGGCCTTGAGTGGTCTCTTCACCACCACTTTTCTGCCCGCCATTGCGAGGCCGTGCGCAAGTAGTTGCGCGGCGTCATCAGACTCTCGAAGCAGGCGCTGGAAGAGCAGCATCTCCTTTTTGACCTTGGCGGATTTCTGTCGACCCGGAAACATCGGATCCAGGTAGACGACATCGGGGCTGGTACCTGTCTCTTCCACCCATTTGGCTGCATCGATGTGGTGCAGCGTCATACGCTCGGCCACTTCGCAAGTAGTGCTATCCGCCTGCGCACGGGCCAATCCATCGGCCAGCAGGGCATGGATGATGGGGTCTCTTTCCAGTAGCGTCACGGTAAAACCATGAGAGGCCAGTACAAAGGCATCGCGACCGAGTCCGGCAGTGACATCAAGTACCCGGGGTGATCTCCTCAACCCTTTGATATTCACCGCCCTGACAATCATTTCCCCCTGTTTGCGCCGGTAGGCTGCCTTGCCGGAAACGAATTCGACCCGTAGCGGAGAGGGAGGTGAAGGTTCGTTGGCCTGGATGGAAAGTCCTTCGGGAAGCAGCCAGAGGACAAACTCGGCTTCGGTGGGAACTGATTCCACCTGCGGAATGGAGAGCTGGCGTGATATCTCCCGGGTTCGAGCGGGGTTGCCGGTACGATCGACCAGCACGATTCTGGGCATGAGGTTCAGTAATGGGGTGGGGGTGCTTCTTCGTCGGCCGTGGCGATCATTGACGGGCGCATTGCCTGCAGTGCCTCACGCAGCTCCACCATGGTACGTCGCAGCTCGTCGATCGTGATCTGCTGGTCATGTACCTGCTTGCCCAGCGTTTCAATAATGTCTTCCTGCAATGCCACACGGCATTCCAGCTCCACGACCCTGTTTTCCATAAAGCAGCTCTGATGAAAAAAGAAAACCCCACAGGGCGGCACGCTCTGCGGGGTTGTCAGTATAGCAGCTGAAACTGTCAGGCGTATTGGGGCTAATCGCCGCTCAATCCGGCCAGCAGGTTCAAAAGGTGCGTGAACAGGACGTAGATATTGGCAAACAGCGATACGGTCATCATCACATAATTGTCTTCGCCACCATGTACCATGCGGCTGGTATCGAACAGAATCATGCCCGACATCAGAATGACGGCGGCGGAGGAGATGGCCAGTGAAAGCCCTGGAATCTGCAGGAAGATATTGGCGACGATGGCCACCAGCACCACGATCAGCCCAACCATCAGGAAACCGCCCATGAAGCTGAAATCCTTGCGGCTGGCCAGTGCATAGCCGGAAAGACCGATAAACACTGCAGCCGTCAGACCAAAGGCCGTGGCCACGATCTGGCTGCCATTGGGCAGCTGCAGATACAGGCTGATGATGGGGCCGAGGATGTACCCCATGATACCGGTAAAGAGGAATGTCAGCGGCAGACTCCAGACGCTGTTGCGCATCGAGGAGATCAGGAAGGGCATGCCGATGAAGACGGCCAGCATAATGACCCAGTGGACGGTTGGCGCGCCGATGGCCATGGCAATGCCGGCTGTAATGGCGCTGGTCAGCAGCGTCAGTGAAAGCAGCAAATAGGTGTTGCGAATCAACTTGTTGGTGGCAAAAACGCGCTGTGGTGCACGTGTAGTCGAAATGTTTTGTGGTTGCATCAAGCAATTGACCTCAATGTAATAACAGTAGCCACCAAGATACCGCAACAAAGATGGATTGGGTACTGGAAATATTCCCGATCTGCAGGTAGAATCCCGCACCTCAATCTGATCACCAGCCGGTTTGTGAACCCCTTCACAACAGCGCATCAGACCGATACCGCGACAGCGAGTATCACACAATGGAGAGGTGACAGAGTGGTTGAATGTACCGGTCTTGAAAACCGGCGTGGGTTCGCGCCCACCCAGGGTTCAAATCCCTGCCTCTCCGCCATATTC
>CAYTPO010000115.1:0-40463 GCA_964439815.1 uncultured Thiotrichales bacterium | reverse complement strand
TGTTCCAGCCAGTTCCGCTGCTCCGCCCCAGGCCGGCGGCATAACGATCCGGCAAGCGATGAATGAACCCCATGACCTCCATGAAATCCAGCATCATCTTGGCCATCGGGTTATTCCCGGTATAGAGGTAGACCTGCGAATGTGCCGGCGTGGCAACGCCGGCCGTCAGGATAATCACAAGCAGGAATCTGGAAACAGGCCTTATCATCGATATTAGTATATTAGAGATTTACATATCGTATCAGTCTTGGCGCTGCTGTCCAGATACCCGGACAAATACCTCGCCCCCAACCACCCGCCCTCCGGTCTCTGAAACAGGCCGTTTTATCGCCCGATACGCCCGGGGAACAGCAGTTATGCTACCCGCTGCCTAATGTTTTGCTGGGCCAAGGCGATATGCTTCCTGCAGGTCATGCATCGGAAAAGCTTACCTTCTCCGACGCTACAGAATAATCATAAGACCCACGGAGGCAACATACAGGGATGTCCGAAGCAATCCTACATCAATGGCTCGCCACGCAATGCGCCCAGATTCCCGGTGTGCGTTCAGGATTGTTGCATCTGACTTCCGCCACCACGGGAAAGCGCTCCATCATCCAGTGGCCGGAAAAAGCCTCTAGCCTTGCACAACTGCTGAAGGCTGCACAGCTCTCTATCAGCCACAAGAAATCTCTCGTTCAGGTTGATCGCAGCAACAAGGACAGCAGCCATCCGGCGGCCATCATTGCCCTGCCAGTCACGCTCGATGGACATCCGCTGCTCTCTGTTGCGTTGAGCTACAGCAGTGATGATCCCGATTACAGCAAGACCATTCTGCAAAAGCTGCATGACAATATCGAGTCACTGACGCGCGCGTTCACCACTCAGGATTCGCAGGAAACCAGCACTCGGGATCTGGAAACGCTGACCAGACTGCTGGCCACCGCACTGTCACAGGAAAACTTTAAGGCGCTGGCTACCGCGCTGGCCACGGAAATTGCCAGCACCATGCAATGCGACCGGGTGAGCCTGGGCTATCGCCAGGGCAACCAAACACGACTCCAGGGCCTCTCCAACAGCGCCGAACACAAGCCGCGGCAGGCCCTGGTCGAAGCCATGATGGCAGCCATGGACGAAGCCATCGACCAGCATGCAACCATCGAATTTCCGCCACCGGCAAGCAGAACCTCTCTGATCAATCTGCTGCATCGCCAGTTTGCCGAGACACACCAGGGCGGTGCCATCTGCACGATCCCGCTGTTTGCCCAATCCGAGCCGGTGGGTGCCCTGTTATTGGAAAGGCCCATCAACCGGCCCTTGAACCATCGGGAAGTCGAATTGTGCGAGAACCTGGCCAGCTTTCTCGCCCCCATCATCAAGATGCAGCATGATATCAGCCAGCCGATATGGAAACGCAGCGGGCAATCACTGAAGCGTCTGCTGGCCAGATTCGTCAGCAAGGGAGACCTGCTCTACAAGGTCATTCCACTGACGCTTCTGCTGCTGGCTGGCGGTGCCGCCTCCATTACCGTCCCCTTTCAGCTACAGGCACATGCACAGGTCGAAGGAGCCGTACAACGGATTCTCAGCGCTCCCAACGACGGCTATATCAAGGAGGTCCATGTCCGTCCCGGCGACCACGTCGTCAAGGGTCAGGTGCTGGTGGAGCTTGAGGACGATGCGCTGCTTCTGGAGCATCGCAAGCTCGAAGGCGAGATCGCGCAGCTGGAAAGCGCCTACGGTACGGCACTGGCAACCCGTGACCGCGCCGAACTTTCGGTGACCATAGCCAGGATCGACGAGGCCCGAGCCCGCCTGGCGCTGATCGAGCAACAACTAGAGAAGGTTCAGCTGACAGCACCCTTTGACGCTCTGGTCATCGACGGAGATCTTACCCAGGCACTGGGTTCCCCCGTCAATGAGGGTGACCGCCTGCTGACGCTGGCACCGGAAAACGACTTTCGCGTGATCATCGATATCGACGAGCGGGACATCAAGTTCCTGCAGCGGAAGCAAACAGGCAAACTGACGCTCGCTGCCAGCCCGGAAGACCAGTTTGAAATCGAGATCAGGCAGATCACACCCATGGCGCAGGTCAAGAACGGCGGCAATGTATTCCCTGCCGAAGCGACGGTCATCAAGGGCCCCATCAATCTGCTGCGCCCCGGCATGGAAGGTATCTCGAAGATTCACATCGCCGAGCGCTCATTACTCTGGACCTCGATGCGTCGCAGTATCGACTGGTTGAAGTTCAAACTCTGGGTATGGACCGGTAGCGCATGAACGACGATCTCTTCAGCGATCAGTGGTATCGGGTGGCAGACCTGCAGGCCCGAATACGCAAGCATCTCAAGGTTCACCGTCAGGTACAGCGAGGCAAGACCTGGTACATCCTCGAGGACGAAGCCAGCGGCCGGCACCATCGTCTTGATCCCACGGCCTATGCGTTCATTGGCCGGCTCGATGGCAAGCGCACGGTGGAGCAACACTGGCAGACGCTGGTCGAGGAACTCAAGGACGCTGCCCCGTCACAGGACGACATCGTGCGTCTGATCGGGCTGATGCATCAGTCCGATCTCATTCAGTGCAATATCGCCCCGGATGTCGAGGAGCTGTTCCAGCGGCAGGAGCGACGCGACCAGAAAAAGCGCATGGGTGCCATCAATCCCATGGCGTTCCGTGCCCGCCTCTGGGACCCTTCCCGCTTTCTCGATCGGGTGTCACCCTGGACTGGCTGGATGTTTACCCGGGGTTTCCTGCTGTTCTGGCTGCTGACCCTCTCCACGGCACTGGTACTGACAGCACAGCATTGGCTGGATATCACCGCACATGCCAGCCGCAGCCTGCCCTCTTCGCGCTATCTGATCCTGGCCTGGTTCTGTTATCCGGTCATCAAGACCCTGCATGAAATCGCGCACGCCCTCGCCGTCAGGCACTGGGGTGGTGCAGTACACGAAATGGGTATCACACTGCTGGTGATGATGCCGATTCCCTACATGGATGCTTCTGCAGCCACGGCTTTCAACGACAAGTATCACCGCATCATCGTCAGCGCAGCCGGTATCATGGTCGAAGTCTTCCTTGCGTCGATCGCCCTGTTTGTCTGGCTCAATGTCAGCGATGGGCTGATCCGCGACCTGGCCTTCGTGACCATGGCCATTGGCGGTATTTCCACCGTGCTGTTCAACGCCAACCCGTTGATCAAGTTCGATGGCTATCACATGCTGGCCGACTTTCTGGAAATCCCCAATCTCGCTGCCCGCAGCAAGGTGTACTGGGCACATCTGGCCAGGCGGAAGCTCCTCCGGGCCCGCATCCAGACACCGATGGATCTGGCGCCGGGAGAGGCGCGCTGGATTGCTCCCTACGGCCTTGTCTCATGGCTCTATCGCCTCAGCATCATGACCGTGCTGGTGAGCTGGTTCTCCAGCTTCTCACTGTTTCTGGCGGCGCTCATCGGTCTGGTCTTCCTCTATACCCTCATTCTCAAGCCGGCTTACGATATTGCCCTCTATCTGCACTCCTCCGGCGAGCTGCAACGACACCGGCTGCGGGCCTGGGGCATCTCGGCTGCGACGGCACTGACGCTGATACTCTGTTTCGTGGCGCTGCCATTGCCCTACGCCACTTTGGCGCAAGGGGTCATCTGGATACCCGATGAAGCCAGAATACGCACCGCTTCCCGGGGAACGCTGGACAGGATTCTGATCGCTGAGGGCGAAGCCGTTTCCAAGGGGCAACCCCTGTTCATCCTCAGCAATGAACTCCTGCTGGCCCGGAAGCGACAGGTCGAAGCCAAGCTGAAGGCACTGGATGCCCAGTACAATGCCGCCATCAACAGCGACTCTGCCAAATTGCACCAGCTAAAGGCATCCATCCACAGCCTGGACGCAGAGGCACAGCGTGTCGGGGAAGAAATTGCCGCGCTCACCGTCACGGCACCCACGGACGGACATATCGTGATCTCGCACCCCGAAGATATTCTCGGCACCTTCATCAGCAAGGGAACGGTGCTGGGCTATGTACTGCAGGATCACGCCACGCGCCTGCGTGCCGCCATTCCGCAATCCGATGCAGCCCTGGTAAAGAACCATACCCACAGCATCTCCGTACGCCTGATGGAATCCGGTGCCACGCCGATACGGGCCACGCTGACGACGGAAACCCCATCCGCCACCAATCACCTGCCCAGCCCGGCATTGTCCTATTCCGCCGGCGGCCCGGTCATTACCGATCCCGGAGACAGCGACAACCTGACCACCATCGATCCGGTATTCATCGTCGATGTCCTGATTTACAGCGATCAGGTGAAGAGAGTGGGTGAGCGTGCCTGGCTGCGCTTCGACCATGGACGGGAACCCCTGCTGACGCAATGGATGCTGCGCTGGAAGCAACTGATCCTGCAACATATCTCAAGCAAGGCATGAACGCGGCTTCCCTGCCGGTTCCGGGTCTGCGCAATGGCACCTATCCGCAGAAAAAGAACCCTGCCAGCGGCTTCAGAGCCAAACTGGAAACCGCTGCCCGTGGACTGGCCGACCATGCAGGCTGGAAGAGTACCCACTACTATCTGCGCCGGGCGGATCGTGTCCTGCGACTGGAACGGCAATACCACCCCTTGAGCACCCGGCAGCTGGAAAAAGCCGCAGCAACACTTGGCGCCACCCTGCGGCGCTCCGGGCTTGGCCACACTGCCCTCCTGCATGTGATCGCCCTCAACCGTGAACTGGTCTTCCGCGAAACCGGCCTCAAGGCCTACCGCAATCAGGTCTGCGCCAGCCTGGTGATGCTGGATCACCGGCTCGCCGAAATGCACACCGGTGAAGGCAAGACACTGTCGACCATCATTGCCGCACTCAGCGCAGCGGTGGCCGGGATTCCGGTGCATGTCATTACGGCCAACGATTTCCTGGTTTCCCGTGATGCCGCACAACTACGCCCCATCGCCACCAAACTGGGGCTGACGACCGGTGCCATCATTACCGAACTGGAGCCCGAAGCCCGCCAGCACGAGTATCGCTGCAACATTGTCTACTGCACCGGCAAGGAGCTGGTCTTCGACTACCTGCGGGACAACCTGGGCAGACCGGGCAATCAGCATGATCTGCACTACCGTCTGTCAGCCCTGTCCAGCAACGACCCGACACAACCCCAGACTGTATTGCAGGGACTCTGCCTTGCACTGATCGACGAGGCCGACAGCATCCTGCTCGATGAGGCCACCACTCCCCTGATCCTCTCCCGACAGTCCGGGTCCGGGCTGACGGAAGCACATTATCGGCAGGCACTGCAGATAGCGCGCAAGCTCGATGCAGAACTGCACTACATCAAGTTGCATGACAGCAAACAGATCGAGCTGACGACATTGGGGAAATCCACGATCAGCCAGCACTGCCGGAATCTGCCCGGCCTCTGGCAGATCAGTCGTTTTCAGCGCAGTACCATCACCCAGGCCTTGACGGCTCTGTACAGCTACCACCGTGACCACGACTATCTGGTTGCCGATGACGCCGTGCAGATCATTGATCCAACCACTGGCCGACTCGCCGAGGGCCGGCAGTGGTCAAAGGGACTGCACCAGTTCATCGAGCTGAAGGAGGACTGTCCGCTAAGCAATGCCTTTCAACCCATGGCCAGAATCACCTATCAACGCTTCTTCCCACGTTACCTGCAGCTGGGTGGTACCAGCGCTACCCTGCGCGAGGCAAAAGGGGAGCTGCTTTCACTGTATGGTCTTCCGGTCGTTACCGTTCCCCTGCACCGACCAAGCCAGCGAAAGACCAAAGCAACCATCATCTACGGAAACGCCAGCAGCAAATGGCGGCAGGTGGTCGAGCAGACCCGACAGCAGCGCAGCCTGGGCCGACCGGTCCTGATAGGCACCGAGTCCGTCAAGGATTCGGAAAGACTCTCTGTCCTGCTGCAGCAGGACAAAATCCCGCATGTTGTACTCAATGCCCGACAAAACGCTGAAGAGGCCGCCATCGTTGCCTGCGCAGGTGCCGCCGGCCACGTCACGGTCGCGACCAATATGGCAGGCAGGGGTACCGATATCTCACTGCCCGACGAGATCAGGGCGCGCGGGGGATTGCATGTGATTTCCTGCCAGCTCAATGGTGCGCGTCGTATCGACCGTCAGCTGCAGGGTCGCTGTGCCCGCCAGGGCAGTCCGGGCAGTGTCGAGACCATCCTCTCGCTGGAGGAGACACTGTTCCGGCAGCATCTGCCCGCCGCACTCCTTCGCTGGCTGCAACGCACCTATGGCCACGGCGCTGGAACCCTGCCGCGCTGGCTGGCCCTGCTGCTCCCGTACATCACCCAGCGACAAGACGAAAGAAGAAAGCGAATCATCCGCTCCCAGCTACGCCGCTCCGATGAACAAAACCGCAAGTTGCTGGGGATAGGCGGACGAGAATAGGCCTGACGCCTGTCGCGGGACCACCACCTGCCATCGAAAACAGCGAATGCAATCAGGAAGAAGGTCTCGTCCCGATCGCTGTATTGTTGTTCTGCACTTCCGGCTGGTGTGAAATACCGTGGTGTGGCGTCTCGAGCGGCCTTGCCGCCCTCGACCAACACCAAAAAACCGTGCCGGTTGACTGACGACCATTGCCCAGTCACGGCAACAAGACAACAATTTACCTGTAATACCTCCGGAGCCTGTGAACTCCGGACAGGAGAACCCAACAAGGCCACCGATAGAATATGGATACTCTGATAACAACAAGGTTCAAGGTTCTGCTAGGCGCTGTACTCACATTGGGTATCAGCCACGCCAATGCAGGCTCGGAAAACTTCCCCTGCTTGATAGAAGCCTCTGAAGAAGTCGAAATAGGCACACCGGTCACCGGAATCATTCAATCCATCGCTGTGGAACGTAGTGATGAGGTGAAGAAAGGCCAGATTCTTGCACGCCTGAAATCTGCCGTTGAACGAAAATCGGTTGACCTTGCCGCCTTGCGCGCCACCGACAACGCTGAAATAGAAGCCGCAACGGCCGCCATGGAGCACGCCCGGCGGGAAAAGACCCGGGCAATCACGCTGTTCGAGAAAAACCTGGTATCCAAGCAATTTCTGGACAAGGCGGTGACGGAATATTCGCTGGCCGTACAGAAAGTCGAACAGGCCCGGAGCAATGTCGGCCAGGCCAGAAAGGAGCTGCAACTTGCCAAGGCTCAACTGGGTCAGCGCATCATCCGCAGCCCGATCGACGGCATCGTCAGTGATCGCTACATGGCACCCGGCCAGCGGGTACAGGAAGCCCCCATCATGAAGATCGTCACAATCGATCCTCTCCGGGTCGAGGTGATCATGCCGGCCACCTACTACAATCGCCTGAAGAAGGGGCAGCCTCTGGCCATCAAACCGGATCTGCCCGGCTATTCTTCTCGCACTGCCCGAATCCTGATCATCGACCGGATCATCGATGCGGCCAGCAATACCTTTCGCGTCACGCTGGAACTACCCAATCCGGACAAGATGATCCCGGCAGGCGCACGATGTACAGCACAGCTTGCAGCCCCCACCCCCATAAAAAAAAACAGAACGGATGCAGTGAACCCGGAACAACAGGCTGCAGCCACGGTAGAGATCACAGCTGACACCACGGCACCCCGGAAGGAGCCACCAAAAACAGTTACCTTCATTGTCGACGACAAGGAGTACGACCCCAGCAGCAACCCATTCATTCAATAAGAACTCACAAGAAAAATATGGCGAATCACATTCCACCCACTCACCCTTCGGGAGAAAAATGCCTTCATTGAGGCTGAGCCCCAGTACCAGCATCACCCTTGGGCTTGTATCTCTTATCCTGGTTCTGTACACGTTTCTGGATGTCTTTGTAGGTCTGGTACCCAATGAAGAACAGACCATCCGGCAGGTACACGATCAGGTCAGCTCCAACCTCGCGCTAGAGCTGGGTACACTCCTGCGCGCGGGCCAGACGGACACGCTGACTCAGGTAATGAGAAACATACAATCCCATGACGATGATATTCTCTCCATCGGGATTCGTGATGCCAATGGCAAATTGATAGCACAAAGCGGAATCCACTGGAAGCTGTGGATTCCGCCTCCGGAAAACCGCTCCACCATCAACCGGGTCAGAGTGCCGCTATTCGACAAGAAGCATAAACTCTGGGTCACCGTGGAGGTGAATTTTCGTCAGGCCACCAGCAATTCGATTCTCAGCGCCCTGAAGAAGCCATCCATTGCACTACCACTGAGCATTGTGCTTGGTGGCTCGGTGCTGTTCTATCTCTATCTGCACCGGGTGCTGCAACACCTCGATCCCAGCAAGGTTATTCCCGGTCGGGTCAGCACTGCGCTCGATACGCTGATCGAAGGCGTTATCATCTTTGATACCGGCAGTCGCATCATGCTGGTCAATGAATCGATCAAATCCATTCACCCGGAAGCAGAAAAGATTCATATCGGACAAAAAAGTGAAACCCTGGATTGGCTATGCAGCAGCTACCGGGGTGAGGATGTCATACCACCCTGGAAACAGGTGTTGCAGAATCATGAAAAAATCACCGGGCAGCAATTGAAGCTGGCGCAGGGCAATGGGAAATTCCGCAAGTTCATTGTCAACGCCTCTCCCATTCATGACGGGGAGCAGAAAATTCGCGGCTGCCTGGTAACTTTTCAGGACATCACCCGGCAGGAGCTGATCATGGCCAAGCTCAGAGCTTCGCAGGAAAAGATTCAGGCACAGAACAAGGCGCTGCAGCATCTTGCCAATTACGATCAGCTGACCCAACTGCTCAATCGCAGGGCTTTTTACGAGCAAGGTGAAAAACTGTTCAAGGCCCATAAGCACTCGGGTAAACCCTTGGCTTTCATCATGTGTGATATCGATCATTTCAAGGCCGTAAATGACAACTACGGTCATCCGGTCGGTGATGAGGCCATTCGGGTCATCACTACCCTGTTGCGGGAAAATGTGCGTAGCAACGATGTAATCGGCCGCTACGGGGGTGAGGAATTCTGTATTCTGGTGCCTGGACTCAGCCCGGCTACGGTTGCCACATTTGCGGAAAATCTGCGTGCCAAGATCGACCAACATGCCGGTCCTTCGATAAAGAGCGTACCGGGAGGTCTCAAGCTGACTTCCAGTTTTGGCGTCAGTATTCTGTCTGCCGAGGTGGAAACACTTGATGCGTTCATCGAGCAGGGTGATCAGGCGCTGTATGTTTCCAAGGAAAACGGACGCAACATCGTCTCCTTTTATGGCACGCCTCCCGGGAAGGAGGCAGTGGAGCCACTCAAGGCTGCCAGCGCGCAAGTGGTCTGAGCCCGTCTTATTCAAGGTGGCAGCTAAAGCCTGTGATAAGTAAATGAAAACAATGACAAACCCTTGAGAGTCCCGTATCACCCAAATGGTGAGAGGCTTCTGCCTGTTGCGGCCCTGGCTTGTTCTGGCATGCCTGTGCTTGCGCTTCACTCAAGTTGTAGCGATTGCTACAAATTTCGCTCCAGAGCGACGCCCAGACGCACCAGTCCAGCACCAGGATCCGCGATCCACCATGAATAAGACGGGCTGAGAGTCTGTCGGACTTAACCGTTTGAGGCAAAAATCACCGGAGGAGAATTAAATCAGCTAATCGTGTGAAGGGAATAGCAGCGCTATTTGACGACCAGGATAGGCTTGATTAAATCGCCATTCAGGGATTTGCACCCCAAGGTCACTTCCTGCGGGCGCAGCCAAACAGCGTTAAGTCCGCAGGCGCCTGGTCTATTCCCTCGCCTCTGCACAGGCGACACAAAGCGTAGCAAACGGCATGGCCTTCAATCTCGGCAAGGCGATCTGCTCTCCACACTCCTCACAGATACCGTATTCCCCCGCACTCAATCGCTTCAGTGCATTCCTGACCTGGGCAAGTTCGGTAGCAACCGATTCCTCGATTTTCAACAGCACCTCATCATTTTCCCGTTCGATGGCCTGCTCCTTGCTATCGGCGCTGTGCTCCTGAATCAGACCAGCCTTTACATCCTCCAGCCGCTTTTGCAGTGAATGTTCCAGTTGCCGCAGATTATTCTCTATTTCACCATGCATAAAACACCATCCACCTCTAGTTCCCGTTATCGTTGCAACCTGACAACTCCTCGGCGAGTAGCCATCACTCCACACTTCCCTTGCATTATGACACCAACAAGGGCTATAGAAACCATTGAGCAAAGGCTTCTTGATGAAAATCAATCGGCCTGTTGTTTTTGCTACTATTCTTAAAGAAGTTGATTCCTGACAAACACTTGGAGCCGAGGCTCAAACCCCGGCTTTGGGAGACAAATAAATTGAGTAACTACTCAGCGAGTAGTCCATATATGCAGTAGCTGCCCGGATTGCCTCTGAAATTCGTCGGATCAAGCTGAAAAATGCACGTCAATAAACGGAAGAGAACAGCTCCTTGCGTTTTCTTCCCCTCTCACCTCCAGGAGGTGGGCCGTTAAGTGCCATTTTTCAGCGCCGAGATGGTGGGTTCCAGCAGTGAGCTGGTCAGTTACCAAATACCAAGGCTCATCCTATGAACAGTCAAACAATGGTAACGATCGATGGGAACGAAGCAGCTGCTTACATCGCCCATAAAATCAATGAAGTCATTGCCATTTATCCCATTACCCCGGCCTCGCCCATGGGGGAGTTATCCGATGAATGGTCCGCACGGGGTCGCAGGAACATCTGGGGAAATATTCCCGACATCATCGAAATGCAAAGCGAGGGTGGTGCGGCAGGTACTGTACATGGCGCGTTGCAGACGGGTGCGCTGACCACGACGTTTACAGCCTCTCAGGGGTTGTTGCTGATGATTCCCAACATGTACAAGATAGCCGGTGAGCTTTCACCATCGGTCATTCATGTTGCGGCACGCTCACTGGCGGCACAGGCACTGTCCATCTTTGGCGACCACAATGATGTCATGGCCGCTCGCAGTACCGGTTATGCAATGCTGGCCTCCGGATCCGTACAGGAGGTCATGGACATGGCACTGATCTCGCAGGCTGCCTCATTGCAGGGAAGAATTCCGTTCATCCATTTTTTCGATGGTTTCAGAACCTCTCACGAACTGGCCAAGGTCCGGCTCATCGATGACGATACCATTCGCAACATGATCAGCGATGATCTGGTGGCGGCCCATCGTGCCCGCGCCTTGACGCCGGACAAACCCGTCATTCGCGGCACTTCACAGAATCCGGATGTCTATTTTCAGGCTCGTGAAACCGTCAACCCCTATTACCAGGCGATGCCCGGCATCATGACCGAGGTCATGCAGCGTTTTGCAGACCTGACGGGGCGCGAATATCGGTTGTTCGATTACTATGGTCACCCCCAGGCAGAGCGGGTAGTCATCCTGATGGGCTCAGGTACCGAAGCCGTGACAGAAACCGTGGATCACATGCTGCCCCTTGGTGAGAAGGTGGGGTTGATCAGCGTGCGGCTCTTCCGCCCCTTTTCCGCACAACATCTGCTCGAAGCCTTACCGGCATCAACCCGGAATATTGCGGTTCTCGACCGTTGCAAGGAACCGGGCGCAGATGGTGAACCCTTGTACAAGGACATCATCACGGCCATTGCGCAATATACGATGTCGGGTGGCGACCGGTTCGAGCATGCTCCACGGGTATTCGGCGGCCGCTACGGACTCTCCTCCAAGGAGTTCACACCCGGCATGATTCTGGCCGTATTCGACAACCTCGCCGCCAAGCAGCCCAAGAACCGGTTCACCATCGGCATTCATGACGATTTGACGCATACCAGCCTGGATTGGGACAGCAGCCACAAGAACGCCGCCATGGAGGGCGTCGTGCAATGCCTGTTCTATGGTCTGGGATCGGATGGCACCGTCAGCGCCAACAAGAACACGATAAAGATCATCGGCGAAGACACGGATCAGTACGCCCAAGGTTACTTCGTCTATGATTCCAAGAAGGCCGGCGCGGTCACCGTCTCCCATTTGCGCTTCAGTGACAAGCCCATTCATGCGCCCTACCTGATCAATGACAATGAGGCCAGCTTTATCGGCTGCCACCAGACTGTGTTTCTGGAGCGTTATCCCATGCTGGACAAGGCAGCCGACAACGCTATTTTTCTGCTGAACTCCGCAGCCCCGCCCGACGAGGTATGGGACACCCTGCCTCGCGCCATGCAGTCGCAAATAATGGCAAAGGATATCCGCCTGTTTGCCATCGATGCCTACAAGGTGGCGGCAGAAAACAATATGGGTCGACGCATCAACACCATCATGCAGACCTGTTTCTTCGCCATCTCCGATATCCTGCCGCGCGATGAAGCCATTGCGAAAATCAAGGCCGCCGTGGAAAAAACCTATGGCCGCAAAGGCCGCAAGATCGTTGAGCGCAATTACCAGGCCATCGATGCCACCCTGGCCAATCTGCATGAGATTCCAACCGGCAGCAATCTTTCCAGCCATTTCGATATCAGCAATCCAGTACCCGACAATGCCCCCGAGTTCGTCCGCAAGGTGACGGCCCGCATCATTGCCGGTGAGGGTGATCAGCTGTCGGTGAGCCAGTTGCCGGATGACGGCGCCTACCCCTTGGGTACGGCAGCATGGGAGAAACGCAATATCGCGCTGGAAATTCCGGTATGGGACGAAGACCTTTGCATCTTCTGTGGCAAATGTCCGTTTGTCTGCCCTCATTCGGCCATTCGCAGCAAAGTGTTCACCGAAGATGCGGTCGCCGATGCCCCGGAAAGCTTCAAACATGTTCCGATCAAGGGCAAGGAATTCGACAATCTGCATGTCAGCTACCAGGTAGCGCCGGAAGACTGTACCGGATGTGGCCTGTGTGTCGATGTCTGCCCGGCCCATGACAAATCCAATATCAGCCGCAAGGCACTGATGATGCAACCGCAGCCACCACTGCGCGAACAGGAGCGGAAAAACTGGGATTTTTTCGTCAAGCTGCCAGAATTCAAGCGTGACAATATTCGCTGGACAACGATGAAGGGCGCCATGATGGCACAACCCTTGTTCGAGTTTTCGGGTGCCTGCCTGGGATGTGGAGAAACCCCCTACATCCGCCTGGCCACACAGCTGTTTGGCGACCGCATGGTCATTGCCAATGCCACGGGTTGCTCATCGATCTATGGCGGCAACCTGCCAACCACCCCCTATACTGTCAACCCGGAAGGACGTGGCCCTGCGTGGAACAATTCCCTGTTCGAGGACAATGCAGAATTCGGACTCGGCTTTCGTCTGGCCATCGATCATCACCGCCAGCAGGCTACCACCCTGCTCGAACAGATGCGCGACACACTTGACGCCGAAACGGTCGATGCCGTGATCGAGGCCGAACAGCAGGACGAACCGGCCATCTTCGCCCAGCGCGAACGTATCGAAAAGCTGCGACAGGAACTACAACAGATCGACTCACCCGACGCCCGGCGGCTGCTGACGGTCATCGACTACATGGCCAGAAAAAGCGTCTGGATCATCGGCGGAGATGGCTGGGCCTATGACATCGGCTTTGGCGGGGTCGATCACGCCCTGGCTTCCGGCAAGGATATCAATATCCTGGTACTCGATACCGAGGTGTATTCGAATACCGGAGGCCAGACCTCCAAGGCGACCCCCAAGGGGGCCGTCGCAAAATTCTCCGCTGCGGGCAAGGCCGCCGACAAGAAGGATCTCGGCATGATCGCCATGGCCTACGAAAACGTCTATGTCGCCAGCGTGGCCTTTGGCGGCAAGGATGTCCACACCCTGCGCGCCTTCCGGGAAGCAGAATCCTATCGAGGACCTTCGCTGATCATCGCCTATTCACCCTGCATTGCCCACGGCGTGGATCTGTCACGCAACCTGGAGCAGCAGACCCTGGCCGTCAACAGCGGCCACTGGCTGCTGTATCGCTATGATCCTCGCCTGCATGACAAGCACAAGAACCCGCTGCAGCTGGATTCGAAGAAGCCCGGTATTCCACTCCGGGACTACTACAAGACCGAAGCCCGCTTCAGCATTCTCTGGCGCACCCATCCGGACGATGCCGAGACCTTTCTCGCCCAGGCACAGGAATCGGTGCTGGAGCGCTACCACCACCTGAAGCAACTGGCCAGCCTGCCGGTTGACGATGAAGACACCGACAAAATCACCAAGGAGACCTGACATGAACCTGACCACCCACTATCTGGGTCTCGAACTAAAGAACCCGTTTGTACCTTCTGCCTCTCCCCTGAGCCGGAATATCGATACCTGCCGTCGGCTCGAAGATGCCGGCGCCTCGGCACTGGTCATGTACTCCCTGTTCGAGGAAGAGATCATGGCCGAAGCCGAACATCTGGAACATCTCTGGGAATACCAGGATATCGGCCAGTGCGAAACCGACAGCTTTCTGCCGGTACACTATGAATACCGCACCCGGGAGGAAGAGTATCTGGAGCAGTTGTCCGCGCTGAAATCGGCGTTGGAGATTCCCGTGATCGCCAGCCTCAACGGTACCACCCCCAAGGGCTGGACCGAGCATGCACGGGACCTGCAGGAGGCAGGGGCTGATGCACTGGAGCTGAATATCTACTATGTACCTACCGACCTTTCCGAATCCGGCCAGGCTGTCGAAGACCGGTATATCGAGATTCTCAAACGGGTCAGAAAGCATATCTCGATCCCTGTTACCGTAAAGCTCTCCCAACAGTTCAGTTCTCCCGGGCACTTCATCAAGCAGCTGGAAGCGGCCGGGGCGGATGGTGTTGCCCTGTTCAACCGCTTTTTCCATCCTGACCTGGATCTGGAAAAACTCGAAGTTACCTCGGTACTCACGCCCTCAACGCCACAGGAAGCGTTGTTGCGCCTGCACTGGATCGCCCTGATTCACAATCGCGTCAAACTGTCACTTGCTGCAACCGGTGGTATCCACAGCGCCAATGAAGTCATCAAGATCCTGCTCGCCGGTGCCGATGTCACCCATCTCTGCACCACGTTGCTACAACATGGTCCCGAAAGAATTCGCACTATTCAGCAAGGCGTGGAGAACTGGATGGAAAAAAATGAATACAAATCCGTCGAACAGCTCAAGGGCAGCGTCAGCCAGATGAACGCCATGGACCCCGCAGCCTACGAACGCACCAACTACATGGAAATATTGCAGAGCTACCAGCCGAAATAGGAACCGCCTGAATTATCTATTTAATTAAATAATAATATTCGTAACTACTCAGGCGAACCACCTGCCGCAGTAATTGCTAATATTCTTATATTAATTACTTTCGTCACCCTTTGGGTCATTGACGATATATTACCCTGCCGTCCTTTGGCTCTGGACTTGAATCCCGATTTAATTTACTCTCATTGATCTTTATCATGGCATTGCGCTGACAAATACCCCTAAGGGAGCAGAAAAACCATCGAATCCCGGGTATTCATACAAGCTGAAGCCGATAATTATTGCCGTACTTTCCGAACAACAAGACCTAATCATTCGGGGTGGTACGCAGTAGATTTGCATGACCATACCTACTACGTAATAGAGGAGAAACCATGGAATTTAGATTCATGTTAAAAGGTACATTGATTGCCGGAGCCATTCTCGGACTCTCTACCGCAGCCATCGCCGCAGACAAGAAACCGGCAACCATGTCCGGAGCTTCTGCCGAGATGCTCGCCAACACCTGTAACGGCTGCCATGGCCCCGAAGGCGCCAGCGCAGGCCCGGCATCCCCCACGATCGCCGGCATTTCCAAGGATTATTTTGTTGAAACCATGCAGGGTTTTGCCAGTGGCGAGATTCCATCGACCATCATGGGCCGTATCGCCAAGGGCTACAATGATGATGAGCTGGAAGCCATGGGAGAACATTTCAGCAAGGAAAAATTTGCTCCTGCCCCCGCGCAGAAAGCCGATGCCAAGCTGGCAAAAAAAGGCGCCAAGCTCCACGACAAGTACTGTGAGAAATGCCACGCAGAAGGCGGCACCTCCGCCGAAGATGATTCCGGCATCCTTGCCGGTCAATGGACTCCTTATCTGGAAATGACGCTTGCCGATTACATCAAGGGCGATCGCACAGCGACCAAGAAAATGGCCAAGAAGCTGAAGAAACTGCACAAGAAAGAAGGTGATGCAGGTATTCAAGCGCTCATCAACTACTACGCCAGCCAGAAATAAGGTAAAGGAGACTTAAATCATGAGTAATAAAATCAGTCGTAGACAATTTATCCAGACCGCCGGCGCTCTCTCGGCCGTTGGTGCGATCGGTACTCCCTTCCTGGCCTTTGGCGCAACCAAGAAAGTTGTCGTCATCGGTGGTGGTACTGGTGGCGCAACCGCCGCCAAATACCTGCGCATGGCAGATCCCAGCATCGAAGTGACGCTGATCGAAGCCAACAAGGATTATTACACCTGCTACATGAGCAACGAAGTGCTCGGCGGTGACCGCGATATCAATTCCATCAAGTTCGGTTACAGCGGCCTGGCCGGTCACGGCGTAAAAGTCGTTCATGACATGGTCAGCGGCATCGATGCCAAGGGCAAGAAGATCACCACCAAGGGTGGCAAGACTTTCGCCTACGATCGCTGCATCGTTTCACCCGGTATCGACTTCAAGTGGGATAGCATCGAAGGTTATGATGAAGCCACTGCGGAAAAAATTCCTCACGCCTGGAAAGCCGGCCCGCAGACTGTTGCCCTGCGCAAGCAGCTGGAAGCCATGCCAGATGGCGGCAAGGTCATTATCGCGCCTCCTGGCAACCCGTTCCGCTGCCCTCCCGGACCCTATGAACGTGCCAGCCAGATTTGTCATTACCTGAAACAGCACAAGCCGAAATCCAAGGTGCTCATCCTGGATCAAAAGCCCAAGTTCTCCAAGATGGGACTGTTCAAGCAAGGCTGGAAGGATCTCTACGGGTTTGGTACCGACAAGAGCATGATCGAATGGCACGGCAAGGATGAAGAAGCCGGTGTGGTCAAGGTCAATGCAGGTGGCATGAGCGTCACAACGGCTTTCGGCGACACCATCAAGGGCGATGTCATCAACGTCATCCCCGCACAGAAAGCAGGCAAGATCGCCTTCGCTGCGGGACTGACCAACGACAAGGGCTGGTGCCCCATTGATCTGCTGACATTCGAATCAACCATTCACCCCGGCATTCACGTGATTGGTGACTCAAGCATCGCCAAGGGCATGCCCAAGTCAGGCTACGCCGCCAACTCACAGGCCAAGGTTTGCGCCGCCGCCGTTGCTGCCATGCTGGCCGGCAAGGAACCTGGAACACCTGCCTATACCAACACCTGCTACTCCATCGTAGGCAAGGAGTATGGTATTTCGGTCGCTGCCGTATATCGCCTGGCTGAAGACCACTCCAAGATCATCAAGGTCTCTGGTGGTTTGACTGCTACCGATGCATCAGCCGAGACACGCCGCCGCGAGGCGCTGTTTGCTCACAGCTGGTTCAACAATATCACCAAGGATATTTTTGGCTAGAAGTCTGTCGGACTTAACCGTTTGAAGCGAAAATCCCCGGGGGCGAATTCAATCAGTTTATCGTATGAGGAGAATAGCCGAGCTATTTGACGAGCAGGATAAGCTGAGTTGATCGTCATCCAGGGATTTGCCCCCAAGGGCACTTCCTGCGGGTGCATCCAAATGGCGTCAAGTCCGACAGGTGCTCTTGGCGCCATAACTGGCAGGCATTAAAAAAGCCATCAGGGGAAACCCTGATGGCTTTTTTAATTCATAGGAGGATCAAGCGCTTGTGCCAGTCACTGCGTTCAGTCCAACAGGCTCTCGAATGGGTTATCGGGTGTCAGTCGAGTATGGCCTTGATGACCGCCATGCGAACATAGACGGCATTTCTCGCCTGGCAGAAATAGCCATTGTTGCTGGAGTCATCCAGCAAACCACCAAACTCCTTCATGTGTACAGCGGGGCACAAAACCATCGCATTGGGTTTCAGCGTCGAAACGGCCATCTCGCGGTCGATCTTGGAGAGATCCAGCGGTTTCAGCAGGTGCGAATACATCACATCCATGCGGGGCAATTCCTTGGTCAGGCAACCGAACATGGTTTCCTGCTTGTACATCTCGGCGGTGGTCACAATATTCAGACCCGCTTCTTCGAGTTGCTCACGCTGCCCCGGTTTGAACAGTTTGCTGACGCGGCCAAAAATCACAATCCGGGAAAAGGCCCACGGAAAGAGGCTCATCAGAATCAGCAGACTATGCACAGTGCGCGTATGACCCGGCGCGCCAAATACGCCCACCTGCAATTTCTCGGACTCATCGACATCGGGGAACATCAACGCCGGACGCCATTTGAACAAGGTGTAGAGATCGACCAGCGCCTGACTGGGATTCTCGAGATCACCATTACCACCATTGATCACCGGAATCTGCGAATCCCTGACAATGGCATCAAAGCCCTCCCTGTCGGAGGTACGCAGCACCACGGCATCACCATAGCTGTTGAAGATCTCCGCCAACTCCACCATCGCCCCAATGTCGTCGGCATGGCCGGTTGGTACGTGATCCACATCAATCACACTCGCTCCGAGAGAGTAGGCCGCACTCTCGAATGAATATCGCGTACGGTTGACTGGCTGTTCCAGAAAGGCATTCACCAGAATCTGCCCATTGAGCGTCGTGGCGTGCGGACGAGGCGTCTGTTCGAATATGGCTGCCTGTCGCAGCAGCTGCATTACCAGCTCGCGATCGAGATGCGCAGCCGACAGCAGGTGTCGCCCCTTCATCGCATCCAGCAATCCGGTCTGTTCAGGAATAGCCTCAAGCAATCGATCCACTCTTCCTGCTTCTGCCACCTCATGCTCCCTGTATTGCCTGCTTGCTACCGGCAAAGGTAGTTTGCTCTTTGTCATATACTTGATTCTCCATTTGATAATGCCAGTCCCGTATCACGCAGCATATTGGAAATTATACAAGGGAACCTTGATCTGATTCATCCTGCTGGCATCTCACAGCCCCCAAACCAGCCGGAGCCGTGACGCAGCACCGGGTTCTCAGGGTGCCCTCGCATATCCAGAGCCTGCGAGGAACATCATGTCATCACCGGCAATACCACGCGCCATCAATTCAGGTTTGATGTAGTAGTACGGGCTGACAGGCCCTCTGCATACGCTCTGACTATAAGTATGGATACTCCCACGACTCCTTGCTAGTCTAGAGCTGTGGGCAGATCGACCTTTGCCCTTCCGGAATACTTTCTGTGGAGCATACAACGATGAAATCAAAACAGATCGAAACACTGGTGAATGGATACCACAAAATGGCAGAGCGCCTGGCGGAGCGGCTGCACGAAATAGAAGATCACAGCAAATCGGCTTACCACGATATCATCAACGCCCTCCGTGAGGAGTCTGTATCGCTCCAGGAGCTGACCAAAACCGAGGCGCAACAGGTTTCCGACTGGCTGAAACGTGATATCCATGCACTGTCCGAGCAGGCAACCAAGACGCGCAGTGAATTCAGGGAATGGTTTCCTTTCGAGGTCAAGGCTGAAGAGGCCTATCTCTGGGACAAGCTGATGTCTGCCGCCGACACAACAACCGTCAGCCTGCTGGAGTTGAAGGAAGAAGCCATGCTGGCAGATTTCGAACTGTGGCATACTGGTGAAGTCACCGCACCCGGTATTCTGGAATGCACGAAATGCGGGGAGCAATTGCATTTCAAAAAGGCTGGCCATATTCCACCCTGCCCCAAATGCGGCAACACAACCTTTGTGCGAGTCACCGGCACCGCAGACGATTCGCCGGATACATAAATCATGTAGCCAGCGACAATATTTTTTTGATCCTGGGGAGTAATTCATGTTTCAAGCCATTCCTGTCAATGAAAACCGCATCGTCGCCTTCAAGGCCATTGGTAAACTGAATGATGCCGACTTCGATAGATTCATTCCCACGTTGGAAAAACTCATTGCCGACAATGGCCCCATCTCGTTGCTGATCGAGCTGGAGGATTTTCGCGGCTGGGAACCTTCGGCCGCCTGGACAGATTTCAAGTTCACCACCGAGCACGACGACGATTTCAACCGTATCGCCATCATCGGTGAAAAACGCTGGGAACACTGGATGACGGCACTGGGCAATGCATTCACAGTAACGGAAATTCGTTATTTCAAGCGCGAAGAGCTGTTGCTCGCCTGGGACTGGCTGCGCGAGGCATTGAAAACCGAAGCAGAGGGCGAGACGACTGCCCACACCACGCTCAAACCCTACGAGCATATTCTGGTGGCTACCGATTTCTCGCCACACGCCGATATCGCAGTGCTGCGCGCACGCGAGATTGCTGCCCAGTACGATGCCCGGATAACCATCCTGCATGCGGTGGAGAACTTTGTATTCTATGGCGATCTCTATGATCCCATTGGCTCGGTGCAGCAGCAGGATACCGACAGAATGGTTTTCGAAGCGGCCGAGAAGAAGATGGCCACCCTGGCGGAAAGCCTGGAAATTCCAAACCTGACAACCGAGGTGCTGTGGGGTACACCCAAGGCCACGGTGCTCTCCTATGCCGCAGCCCAGCAGGTCGATCTGATCGTCACCGGCTCTCACGGCCGCAGCGGCGTATCCCGGCTACTGGGCTCCACCACCAACGGCATTCTGCATGGCGCCAACTGCGATGTCCTCTCCGTGAGAATCGACTGATTCGGGGATCGACCACCCGAATGGCCTATCACGAACAACATGGGATTGTTTCCTCAAACAGGGCTTCAGGCTGGATCAGAACCACTTGCCTGCGCTTAAATCGGGGCATGAATTTCAAAATACGCCTTCACAACCTGCTGTTTTTACTCGCTGCCGCCTTTTTCTACCTTGCAGCCCCCCTTGCACTCGCCGAGCAGAAACCTGCAGCAACCGGCCAATTCCTCGGCGCCAAATCCACCGAGTACCCGGCCTGGTTCAAGGAGAGTTTTCTCGATTTCAATGAAGATCTGAAGGAAGCTGCAGCAAATGGCAAGCGCCTGCTGATCCTGTTCCACCAGGAGGGCTGCCCCTATTGCAACCTGCTGGTGGAACGCAACCTCTCGCAAAAGGGGATTGAAACCTTCATGCAGAAACACTTCGAAGTCATTGCCATCAACATGTGGGGTGATCGCGAAATCGCCACCATCGATGACAAGCATTTGACGGAGAAGCAGTTTGCCGAAGCATTGAAAGTCCAGTTCACACCCACGCTGGTATTTCTCGATGAGGAAGGCAAGCAGGTACTCCGGCTCAATGGCTACATGCCACCGGAACGTTTCATGCTTGCGCTGCAGTATGGCAACGGACAGGGCGCCAGTGGCCAGTCATTCCGCCAGTTCATGCATCAGCGCGCTCCGGTCAAATCCACCGGCAAGCTGATTGCCGAAGACTTCTTCATCACCGGTCCGATCAACCTGCAATCGCTGGACCAATCCAGACCGTTTGCCGTCTTCTTCGAGCAGAAGGATTGCCCCGCCTGCAAGACACTGCATGAGAAAATCCTCGGCGACGAGGAAACCCGCAAGCTCGTCGCAGGATTCAACAGCATTCAGCTCGACATGTGGGGCAAGACCGAAATGACCCTGTTTGATGGCAAAAAGATCAGCGCCCGCGACTGGGCCAGAAAGCTGGGCATCCACTATGCGCCTACCATTGTCTTGTTCAATCCCGAAGGCAGTGAGATCATTCGCAGCGAAGCCATGTTCAAGACCTTTCACGCCCAGTCAATTTTCGATTATGTATTGAGTGGTGCCTACAAGAGCCAGCCGAATTTTCAGCGCTTTCTGGAAGCTCGCGCCGATACGATTCGCAAGCAATCCAAAGATGTGGATATCTGGAAGTAACCCCCCTACCCCCACGGAGAACCGCATGACCCTCAGACCCCTAACCATTGCCACACTACTGGCAACCTCCACCTGCCACCTCAGCGCCGAAGAGGCGATGACAGTAAGCATCACGCGCATGACCCTGGCAACCGCCACCCAGATGGCCCAGGCCGCCATTACCGAATGCACCCACCAGGGTATTCAGATTGGTGTAACCATTGTGGATCGCGACGGTCAGGTACAAGTCGCACTCCGCGACACGATAGCCGCTCCGATTACGCTACCCATCAGCAAAGGCAAGGCTTATGCCGCAGTCAATTTCAACACACCCAGCTCTCAGCTCAAGGATCGCGCCAATGGTCCGATCGGCCGCACCCCGGGTGTCATCATGGCGGCCGGCGGGTTGCCGGTTCAGGTAGGCGGCCAACTGATCGGTGGTATCGGTGTCAGTGGTGCTCCCTCGGGAAAAACCGATGAAGCATGCGCCCAGGCGGGCATTGCAGCGGTGCTCGATGACCTGGAAATGTCGATGTAGCCTCGGCAGCGACACTGCCTGTGGTCTCACCACACAGGGGTTCAGACCCACAATGCAGCAGGGGTTCAATCCGACCCTTGCAGAATGGCTTCCAGTGTTTGCTGGTCTTGCAGCGTATTCACATTCTGAAAACACTCAGCCTCATTGGAAAAATCTACCGTCACCATATTCTCAGATTTTATCCATTTACCTACCCGGCGCTCTCCCGTGGAAAGAAAATGCTCAAGATTCTCACGCACATCATGTTTCAACAGTGCATAAACCGGCTGCAGCCACCCACTAAGAGAGACGACGGCAATTGATGCCGACGGCGTTATCGACAGTGCGTGAGCGAGTCGAGAGACCAGATCAGCGGGCAGCAAGGGACCGTCGCAGGGAGCCGTCACAACATAGTCACCCTTTGCTGCATCGAGCGCCGCCGCCAGACCTGCCAGTGGTCCCTGAAAATCCTTCATGCGATCAGCCACCACCGGGAAACCACAACCCGCATAGACCGATAGATTACGGTTGGCATTGATCAGCAATTCACCTACCTGAGGCTGTAATCGCTCGATGACATGCTCAATCAGCGGTTTCCCGGCGAGCACTACCAACCCCTTGTCCTGGCCATCGAGGCGACGGCCCTTGCCTCCAGCCAGAATCACACCGGTAATTTTCGATCTGTCGATCGCCGTATTACCTTCAGCACGGCTCGCAGTGGAACGTATGGACATCGGGATTATTCTTCAGGAATGAACAACTGTTCACCCCTCACCTTGAAATTCCCGATCAAGGCTTTGGTCTCCGGGGAAATCATCCAGTTGATCAATGCCATGGCGCCCTGGTAATTCACACCGGGATGCTTTTCCGGGTTGACGGCGATAATGCCGTAGGGATTGAACAGACGCTGGTCGCCTTCCACCAAGATCTGCAGATCCAGCTTGTCACGCATGGCCAGCCACGTGCCACGATCGGCCATCGTGTAACCCTGCAGCTCGCTGGCCATCTGCAGCACCTTGCCCATCCCCTGCCCGGCCTGGTAATACCATTTCCCGACGGGTGGTTGTCCCGCTTCGGTCCACAATATCTTCTCCTTCTTGTGGGTACCCGAATCATCTCCGCGAGAAACGAAAATTGCCTGTTTCTGCCGAATCTTTCGCAGTGCTTCGGCCGCATCTTTCAGCCCAAGAATTCCTGCGGGATCGGCTGCCGGCCCAACAATGACAAAATCATTGTGCATCACCGGGTAACGTTTGACGCCACTGCCATCGGCGATGAACTTTTCTTCCGCAGCCCGGGCATGCACCAGCACAACATCAACATCACCATCGCGCCCCATTCTCAGCGCCTTGCCGGTGCCGACTGCAATGACATGCACCTTGTTGCCGGTACTTTTCTCAAAATCGGGCAACAGGGCCTTGAGCAGGCCCGAATTATCCGTGCTGGTCGTGGTTGCCAGTCTGATGGTATCCGCTGCCGATACAGTGGAAATCATGCCAATTACCCATAGCATCAGGAAGGAAATCATATTTTTCATTTTTCTGCTGTCTCTCCGGATCCAGGTGTGAAAGAGAAGCCACTCAGCGCATCGTCACCAGCTCCTCGGAACCGGTGGGATGGATGGCAATAGTGTCGTCAAAATCCTTTTTTGTCGCGCCCATGCGCATGGCAACGGCAAACCCCTGCAGCATTTCATCCGCCCCCAGCCCGATAATATGACAACCAACCACCTTTTCCCTGGCACCAACAACCACCAGCTTCATGCTGACCTTTTGCGGGTGATGGGTAAAGGCGTGGTACATCGGTGTAAAACGGCTCTGGTAGATCTTGACGGCCGCACCATGCTGCTCACGCGCTTCGGATTCTGTCAAACCCACGGTTGCAATCGGGGGATGAGAAAACACCACGCTGGGGATCAGATCATAATCCAGTTTTCGATCGTCCTGATGATTGAACAGTCGATCGCCCAGCCGCCGTGCTGCAGCAATCGCCACCGGCGTCAACTGCGCCTTGCCGGTCACATCACCCACCGCATAAATGCCGGGTACATTCGTGTTCTGAAAGGCATCCACGGGTACAAAACCCCGGGCGTCTGTTTCGATACCTGCCTTTTCCAGCGCCAGTTGCGCTGTATTGGGCTCGCGACCAATGGCCCAGATAACCTCATCGAAATCATCCAGCAGTTGCCCTTCCAGGCAATAGAGCGACAATCTGTCCGAGCTGTTTTTCTCGATTCTGGCGATCTGCGTCAGCGGCATGATATTGACACCGGCATTGATCATTTCTTCCATCAGGCCTTCGCGCAGCATGGCATCAAAGCTGCGCAGCAAATGCTCCTTGCGCAAAAAGAGTGTCACCTCTGATCCCAGCGCGTTCAGCACGCCCGCTATCTCAACGGCAATGTAGCCGCTACCCACAATGCCTACCCGCTGCGGCAGGGTTTCGAGTTGAAAAAAACCATCAGAGGTGATGCCAAGCTCCGCGCCCGGTAAATTGGGCACCACAGGCTGGCTGCCTGGTGCAATGACAATATGATCCGCCGAGTAGCGCTGTCCAGCCACTTCGACTGTTTTTGCATCGACAAAACGCGCAACTCCCGCTATCTCATCGATATCCGAATCACTCAGAAAGCTGTGATACCAAGTGTTGATATTGCCGACATAATGGTCCCGATGTTCCTTCAGCGTGTGCCAGTCGAAGCCATTCATATCCACATCAAAACCATAGTCCACCGCATCCTTTAACGCATGCGCCAACGATGCGCCATACCACATCACCTTCTTGGGCACGCAGCCCACATTGACACAGGTGCCACCCAACAGGCCGGATTCGATCACTGCACAACGCGCCCCATACTGCGCTGCACGCTCGACAATCGAAAGACCGCCGCTACCGGCACCAATGGCAATCAAATCATAGTGTTGTGACATATCGACCTCGCATAAAAAATGGCGCTGAGAGTGTGACAGCTTTTTACCGCGGGATCACCTGAGAAATTGGTTCCGTAAATCCTTCGTTGGTACTCCAACAAACCTGACTCGATGGCGGACCAGTCAGCAAATTGTAGGAAGAGCATGTAAGTGCTCAGGTTGCTTCTCGACGCTTCAGCTTTTCCCCAAGCCACTCGATAACCCGCTCGTCCACCCAATACCGCGCTCGCCAGGGCCACGCCCCGGTAACGAACCCCACATGACCACCTTGCTGCGACAGCTCCAGCGTTACATTTTCAGGCAACTCGGCATTATCGGGTACGGTTTCGGGAAACATGAAGGGATCATCGATGGCGTGGATCAGCAATGTGGGCACAGTGATCCCAGGCAGATACTGGCGGCTGCTGCTACGCTGATAATAATCCGCCACGCCCTCAAAGCCATGCAAAGGTGCAGTTACCTCATCATCGAACTGATAGAAAGTGTTCAGTTTGCCAACATCCACGGCCAGCGGCGGCTGGCGATGGGAAAACTTCTGCCGATACTTGCGCTGCAGGCGCGATACCAGGTGGCGCTGGTAGACACGCGACAGCCCGCGATTCATCCGTTGCGCCGCATCATCCAGCAGATAGGGCACAGAGACGGCAACAGCGCATGCCACCGGCGCCGACGTTCCCTGTTCCCCCAGCCATTTCAACAGCACATTACCACCCAGAGAGAACCCAACAGCCGCATAGATTTCGCGCTGATGCTGCTGCCGGATATGCCGGACAACCTGCTGCAGATCTCCGGTATCGCCACTATGGTAGCTGCGATCAAGTCGATTGGGCTCCCCGCTACAACCGCGAAAATGCATGAAGCACACTGCATATCCAGCCTGTTGCAGCGCCTGCATCAGCCCTTTTGCATAGGACGAATTGACCGAACCTTCCAACCCGTGAAGCAGTAGAACCAGTGGTGCATCATTGTCTTTTCCCAGCCAGGCCAGGTCGAGAAAATCACCATCCTCCAGGTTGATGCGTTCCTTTTCCAGCGGCAGCGCAGGCCGATGCCGGAACAACGTTGGCCATATCGTCTGCAAATGTGCACCGGGCAGCCACCAGGCTGGTCGGAAGCTGCTGTGGCGGTGCGGCATCAGCGTGGCTCAGCCCTGATCCCCCACCTTTCCCGGAACTTGCTGTTCTGCAGGTAGCGTTTCGATATCACAGGGACCTCGATAGGCCTCGGGCACGTTGTCCGGACAGGCGCCGCAGGCTTCGTTACCCGGTACGGCAAAATCAATCTTGCGCGGGTATGGCAGATTCAGCCCATTCATGATCGCGACAAATTCCGCCACAGTCTTGCCCTTTCCAAGTCTGGGATTGCGCTGCTTTTCCTGCCCAATCGTCGTGATCTGCCGCTCTTCGTAATCATGGCCGGGATAGATCAATGTCTCATCCGGCAAGGAAAAGAGTTTCTCATGGATACTCCGGTACAACGCCTGGGGGTCTCCCGATTGAAAATCGGTGCGCCCACAAGCCTCAATCAGCAGCGCATCACCCGAAAACACCACGGGCTGTATACCATTGTCAAAACGGTAGGCATGATGTGTGCCTGTATGACCGGGTGTAAAGAGCGGCTGGAGTGAGATACTCCCCAGCTGGAATGGCTTGCCCTCTTCCACACCCAGATCGGCACACTCCAGATTATCCATGGCTGGTACCACGATCCGGCTGTCCGCCAATGACCGCAATTTGCGTGCTCCGGTAAGATGGTCCGCATGGATATGCGTCTCCAGTGTATAGACGAGCTTCAACCCCAGCGCATGAACAACTTCCAGGTCTCGCTCAACCGTATCGATAACGGGATCGATCAATAGCGCCTGTCCGGTTTCCTCGCAGCCAAGGAGGTAGGTGTAGGTGCAGGAGTCGGGTTCAAGTAACTGGCGAAAAATCATGGCGGTGCCCCAGGTTGGAATAGCGTGATTCACAGCATCCCAGAAATGGGCCTGCAGGGCTATATTCCTGCCATTCAGATGGTCAACAGTTTGCAGAGGCCTGTTTTGCAGGGAGTACTACCTACATCTCCTCCAATCTCCCGCCAATTTCCCGAAACCAGCTGGCCAGCACGCTAGTATATTCCGTTTTTTCCGACCAGTATGCCGCCCTGCTGCAAAGCCGTTGTGACTCCCTGAGCGTGGCTGGCGATTCCCTCTTTTCCAGGCTACGATCCGCCTCCGCCCAGGTGCCCGTGCCTTTTACATGGAGAATTCTCCCCAGCCTGACACAGAGGTGCAAAATCCCGAAGACACGGAGATAGAGATGAGCCTCTTCAGGATTCCTGCCATCGGCAAACAGCGGCAGGTACGCTTCGACCAGTCGCTCTTCGGCCTCGGGGCAGTTTGCCGGAACCGACTCGTCACATAGCAACCAGACCATATCATCCAGCCGATTTCTGGCGCAGCAGTGTTCCCAGTCAAACCAGGATACTCTGCCAGATTCATCGACCACCGCATTTCCGGGACGGGCATCCCACTTCAAGAAGCGTGGCTGCAATACGACAAGCAGATCGAAAAATGTATCGATGGGAACGGGAGGAGAGGGAATACCAAAGAAACCGCCAATAACTGCAGGGCGATCCAGCAGAGAAATCAACCAGTCAGGATGAAGACCCATGACAGGCACCGCATCATCGAGACCCGCCATTTCCGCTTTGCGATGTAAGTCCGCAAGTGATGCCAGTGCATTTCCAAGTGTCTTTTCGACAGCACTTGCATCTGCCTGCCTGAGCAGATCCGGCAGGCGTTCGCCGGGTAAATCCTGCTGCAGCAGTACCACGCCATTGAACCCCAGAGGCTCCGGAACAAGCGCAAGATGATGGTGCAAGTGGTGTAAAACCCTGGCCTCCAGCAAGGCCCGACCCTGGGCATCACGTCGAGTAGCAATAATACTGCGACCATCGGCCAGTTTCAGTCGACACGAATAGCGATAAGCCCCCCCGGGAAACTCGATTTCAACTGCGGGGACACCCAGCAACGTTTCGCAAACGCGAGAATAGCCGGAAAGCAGCCGTGGTCTGTCCGATGATTCCGAGCCCCTGAGGTATCTGGCCGATATCGACAAACCATTGGTTTTGGTGGCAGATGACCTGGTGACAGGAGCATCCAGCAGATGAGAATTGGGCAGCGCAATATCGCTGGAACCATTATCGAGATACTCCGGAAACTCGACGGTCGGATAGTGCCTTGAATCGTTATTGTTCATTGTTTGCCCAATATCAGCCGACTTCAGTTCAGGACACAAACAGGAAAACTACAACCTGAATCCGAAACCTGGAAGAGGTGCCTCGTCCAAACCTCGGATTCAGGTACAAAACAGATATAGCCAGGGGCATGGAAATGCCCCCGGCCATTAACCCCGTTTTATTCGAGGTGGAATAGTTCTTCCAGTAGGAACACCCGTTCCACCTGTGGGGCAGGTGCTCTTAGCAACCACAGCCTCCATGGCCACCGCGGTTGCTGCCACCTACATTGAACCCGGGAAATCCACCATGGGAACCACCGCCCATACCATGACTGCGGCCACCATGGCTTCCACCACCATGACTGCCGCCACCTACATTGAACCCAGGAAATCCACCATGGGAACCTCCGCCCATGCCATGACTGTGGCCACCATGGCTTCCACCGCCATGACTGCGGCCACCACGACTACCGCCACCTACGTTGAAGCCAGGGAATCCACCATGGGAACCTCCACCCATGCCGTGACTGCGGCCGCCACGGCTTCCACCGCCATGGCTGCGACCACCACGACTGCCGCCACCAACATTGTATCCGGGAAATCCACCATGACCAGGGCCTCCGCCATACCCTCCCCCGACATTGTAGCCAGGGCCAGCGTTATATCCGCCACCCACATTGCCCGGATAGCCTCCCGTATTGCTGCCCATCAACTGATCCATCAGCGAATAGAGCATTGCCAGCAAACCACTGCTATCACCACCATAGGAAGGAAATCCATTGGCACCGCCACTATTCCCACCGTAGGAGGGCGATCCATTGGAACCACCACTATTCCCGCCATAATAGGGAAACCCATTGATGCCACCACCGTTACCACCATGGTAGGGAGATCCATTGATACCATTGTTGCCACCATAGCTCCCATTACTGGAGCCATAATTATGCAGTGATGGGCCATAATTGGCGGCAAAACCACCGTATCCCATTCGTTGAATGTCAGTCATTGTGTTACCTCATGAGTCATTTTGCACGGTTGAGTAAAACTCCTGAATATGGGGTTAAAAAGGGGATGAATGGTGCAAGATATTGGTTTCACGGTGGTTTCAAAAAATCCTGGCTTCCCTCATAGGTTAAGCGGGTATTTTTTGATCCGCTGTGGGATCAAGAGCTTGTACCAGTCACCGCATTTATGCCTCGGATTCAGGAAATAATTGTTCTGCCAAAGCACTGCCATGACACGGCAGCAACTCCACCCTCCATGACAATAACTTTTCACCGACAACAGTAACAAATCACCAGAGGGCGATATATCCGACTATAGTCGTACACATTTGGTATCAGACGGTATGAGACAATTACAGAATGACCAGACGGTCAGGCACCGATTGATAGGACCGATGCAGACAAGGAGTGGCTTGTATAACGGGTAGGCAGCTTGAATTATCGACAGACATCAACCAAATCACGCATGGCCCTGGCCTTGTCGAGCGATTCCTGATACTCCCCTTCCAGTCTGGAATCGACAACGATGCCACCACCAGCCCAGTACCGCATTTTCCCGTCTTTTATCGAGAGCGTCCGGATGACGATACTGGTATCCATATCACCATTAAAGCCAATATAACCAATGCTGCCGCAATAGATGCCACGGCGGTGCATTTCCAGCTCCTCGATGATTTCCATGGCCCGGATCTTGGGAGTTCCGGTAATGGAACCACCGGGAAAACAGCCTCGCAACAGATCGATAGCATCTTTACCAGCATTCAACCGTCCGGTAATGGTACTGACCAGGTGATGTACGGTCGCGAAGCTCTGCAATTCAAACAGGCGTGGAACCTTGACGCTGAACAGTTCACTGTTCTTGCTCAGATCATTGCGTAGAAGATCAACAATCATGACGTTCTCTGCCTGGTCTTTCAGGCTGTTTTCCAGCGCTTCAGCCAGTTTCCGATCTGTAACAGGGTCTGCTGATCTCGGAGCCGTTCCCTTGATCGGCTGGGTAATAATCTGCCTGTCGGTAACCTGAATGAATCGTTCCGGTGACGCACTGAGTACCTTGAGGAAGGGCAGATTCAGGTAGGCTGAAAAAGGGGCCGGATTGATTTCTCTAAAGTGCCGATAGGCCGTCCACGTATCACCGTCACAATCCACTTCAAATCGCTGGGCATAATTGACCTGATAGCAATCCCCCTCCCTGATATAGCGTGCGATTTTCCCGAATCCCGCGGCATATTGCGCATAGGAGAGACTGGATTGCACGGCACCCCTCACCGAAAATGGCGGCAACTCTTGCTCAAGCTCCATTGGCTCAATTTGCCTGAACAGAGCGACCAACTCTTCCCATCGTCGAGCCGCTTCGGGGTCACGCCCTGCTGCAACCAACCAACTGCGCTGCTCCTCATGATCAACGACCAGCGCCCAGTCGTAAATACCAACGGCCATCTCGGGAAGTTGTTCGTCATCGGCTGCCAACACGGGAAGTCTTTCGATCCGTCGTCCCAGGTCATAGGAGAAATAGCCCAGCGCTCCACCAGAAAAAGGGAGGTCGCCAGACTTGGTTTCGGTAGGCTGCAGCCAGGCTCGCAGGAGTTCAAAAGGGTCATCCGTCGAGAAAATGCTGCCTTGTCGGCTGGTGATTTTCGTCCGATCACCACGCGTAACCAGGGTAACAAAAGGCTCTGCCGCAATGATGTCATAACGGCCCTGTCGCCCGTTGCCGGAGCCACTATCGAGAAATACGGCCCAGTGCCAGCTGGCCAGTTGATTGAAGATGGAGGCGGTATCGGGGGTATAGGGTAATTCCTGTAGTCGTTGCCCCATAGAGATCGCAACCCCGGCTGGCAGGCTGCGGTGAGCCTGGTGCCCGGGGCCGGAATCGAACCGGCACGGTGTCGCCACCGAGGGATTTTAAGTCCCTTGCGTCTACCAATTTCGCCACCCGGGCGGGTGAAATAATCAAGGATGATGGAGGCTGAGCCCGGAATCGAACCGAGGTCCACGGCTTTGCAGGCCGCTGCATAACCACTCTGCCACTCAGCCAGAGTTTGAGGTGCGAATGATACCAGCTTTTGTATGCTGTTTCATTGCTGTTTTCCCTGGCTGTGGCCGCCAGGGACAATACGAAAAAGCCCCGCTGAAGCGAGGCTTTTTGGAATTTGGAGCGGGAAACGAGATTCGAACTCGCGACCCCAACCTTGGCAAGGTTGTGCTCTACCAGCTGAGCTATTCCCGCGTTGAGGGCGTGTATTATCGGTATTTTCAGCGTGATGTCAACCCTATTTCATCGCAATTTTGAGGTAGTTGAACATTGACCATAATGTGAGTACAGCCGAAATGGCCAGCAACACAAAGCCTATGGTCAGAGTGGGCAGGCCCAGCAAAGGTTCCTGGTAGAGTAAAAAGAACAGTGCAAACATCTGCGCCGTGGTCTTGAGCTTGCCAAGGTAGGAGACGGCAACCTTTTTTCTGTTACCCACTTCGGCCATCCACTCCCTGAGCGCCGAGATGGTGATCTCCCGACCAATGATGATGACAGCAGCCAGGGTAATCCACTCACCGCCAAACTTGTCCACAATCAGCAACAAGGCCGCTGCAACCATCAGCTTGTCAGCTACAGGATCGAGGAAGGCGCCAAAACGCGACATCTGGTTGAGTCTTCTCGCCAGATAGCCGTCCAGCCAGTCGGTAATACCCGCAATGGCAAACAAGATTGCGGCGATCGGCCCCGAGTGTTCCAGCGGCAGATAGAAGATCACCAACACCAGCGGGATCAACAGAATCCGCGCAAAGGTCAGTAGATTGGGTATGTTCAGTTCCATAGCGGGGTATTCTAACTGTCTGAGTGATAAACGGTATAGATTTGTTCAGCAAGTCGTTTGCTAATACCGGGGGCCTTGACCAACTCCTCGACGCTCGCCGCAATGATTGCCCGGATTCCGCCAAAATGTTTCAGCAGGGACTGCCGTCGCTTGGGCCCCAGGCCGGCTATTTCTTCCAGTGTGGAACTCGTCCTCGATTTGGCGCGCTTCTGCCTGTGCCCGGTGATTGCAAAGCGGTGAGCTTCATCACGGATATGCAGTACCAGGTGGAGCGCCGGAGAGTCGGGCGGCAGTGAAATCCCCCCTTCCCTGCCCGCAATGAACAGTGTTTCCAGCCCAGCCTTGCGACCTTCGCCCTTGGCAATACCCACCAGCGTCACGCCCTGAATCTGGAAGGCCTGCAAGACCTCCTCAGCCTGCCTCAACTGCCCCTTGCCACCATCAATGAAGAGGATATCAGGCAGCTCCCCTTCACCCTCCGCCAGCCGACGATAGCGGCGGGTCAACGCCTGATGCATGGCCGCATAGTCGTCACCCTCGGTAATGCCGTTGATATTGAAGCGGCGGTAGTCCGAGGTCAACGGCCCCTCTTCATTGAAGACAACACAGGATGCCACGGTCGCCTCCCCCATCGTGTGCGAGATATCGAAGCACTCCATGCGGCCAGGAAGCTCATCCAGCCCCAGCCGATCCTGCAGATCCTCGTAGCGGGTACGCACTGTTTCACGTGATGCCAGCCGCGAGCGTAGCGCAAAGACGGCATTGCGCTGCGCCATCTCCAGCCAATGCTGGCGATCCGATCGTACATTGCTCTTGAGCGATACCCTGGCGCCCTTGCGCAGGCACAACATCTCCTGCAGCAGCGGCTGATCTTCCAGTCGCTCGTTGATGATCACCTCCGGCGGGATCTCTCGTGCGGCATAATACTGTCCCAAAAAAGCGGTCAGCAGTTCATCCACGCTGGAGCCCTTGTCAGGCAGCCGGGGAAAAAAGCTACGATTGCCCAGGCTACTGCCAGAGCGGATATAGAATACCTGCACACAAGCCACACCCGACTCGATCACTGCCGCCACGACATCGACATCACCCTTCGCGCCCGTGATGTACTGCTGCTGGCTGATACGTCGCATCAACTCGATCTGATCCCGATACTCGGCTGCTTCCTCAAAAGCAAGCCGGGTCGATGCCGCTTCCATTTTCTCAATTCGATCACGGATCAATTCATCACTCTTGCCGGCAAGAAAACGAATGCTGTCCGCGATATCCTGCTGGTAGTCTTCCTCGGAGATCAGATCGACACAGGGAGCAGAGCAGCGCTTGATCTGGTATTGCAGACAGGGTCGAGAACGATTCCTGAAGTAGCTGTCTTCACACAGTCGCACCTTGAACAGCTTCTGCAGATGGCTCAACGTAAAACGCACCGCTGTGGCACTGGGGTATGGCCCGAAATAACGGCCCTTGCCACTACGCCCACCCCGGTGGAAGCTGAGACGCGGATAGCGGCTTTGGGTAGAGGCATAGATATACGGGTAGGATTTATCATCACGCAGCAGAATATTGTAGCGGGGGCGATGCTTCTTGATCAGATTGCTTTCCAGCAACAGTGCTTCAGCCTCTGTCTCGGTAATGGTGATCTCTATATCACCAATCTGCACCACCATCTTTCTGATACGCGTACTGCCATGGGTCTTGATAAAATAGCTCGAAACGCGTTTCTTCAGATTCTTGGCCTTGCCGACATAGAGCAACTCCCCCTCAGCTGTCAGCATGCGGTAGACCCCGGGCGCATTGGGAATGGCCGCAAGCACAGCACGATGATCAAACGGCTCTTGCGCCTGCTGTACTCCCGAAAACGAACTCACAACAATCCTCTCGCATCGACAAAAACCCTTTGCAACAGCGTCGCTGTCAGACGCCCTGTCTGCACGTTGTAGCGACTGCAGTGATAACTGTCGATCAGCACCATTCCCTCGATCAAGTGATGGTGCTTGCCATGCGAAAAGGCATGTTGGCTCAGAACCAGACCAAACACCTTCAGCACCGCCTCATGGGCGATACGACCCAAGGCAACGATGACGCGAGGTTGCAGCTTCTCAATCTCAGCTTGCAGGAATGGCCTGCAACACATGACCTCTCTTGCCGTGGGCCGGTTGGCGGGTGGGACGCACTTTACCGCATTGGTAATGGCGCAATCGTTCAGCACCATCCCATCATCCAGCGAACGAGAAATGGCAAGATTGCTGAAACCGCTGCCCTGCAGTGTCGCAAACAGCAGGTCTCCAGACTGGTCTCCCGTAAACACGCGACCACTGGCATTGGCGCCATGCAACCCCGGGGCCAGCCCCACGATCAACAGGCCCTTGTGCTGCGAACCCAGCATTGGCACGGGGGCGTTGTAATAATGTGGAAACTGTTTTTCCAGCGTCTTCCGATAACGGACAAGTCGCGGGCAACGGCGGCAATCTGATGTGAAATCCATGCTGCATTTTAACTCAACCTGGATGTGATGTTTTAATGACCGTGGAATCCACACCCTGTCAAGCCTCGGCTTCGGATCAAATTGGGAAACCAGGGATTCAACCGGCGGCTACCAGCAGGAGCTGATCCACCATGAATAAGACGGGGTAACTGCTCAGCGAAAGGTCAAAAGACGATGTACTGATACACAAAAAAGCCCGGCCTCCGCAAAGCAGAGGCCGGGCTGCAATCCTGCTCGAAGATCGTATTCCAGGAGCCAAACAGCGTTAAGTCCGACAGGCTCCTAGCGAGCGACCAAACCGTGGGTACCCGCCAGTGCAAAGATCTCCTGCGTATCATCAACACGCAGCTTGTCGCGTACTCGATGCTTGTAGGTACTGACCGTCTTTGGACTCAGCGCAAGCCGGGAAGAAATCTGCAGTGGGGAGTCACCCTGACTCAATTGCAGCATCACCTGCATTTCACGCTCGGAGAGTCGATCCAGCGGAGATTCTTCTCCACCAGGCAGAAGTGAAATCGCTATTTTCTGCGCGATTTCCGGGCTGATGTACTTGTCGCCCTGCTTGACTCCATTGATGGCGCGTACCACATCCGCAGGCGCTGTATTGCGAGAGACAAAACCACTGGCTCCGGTATCCAGCAGACGTTTGGGGAAAGGACCATCCGCATGTACCAGCATGATTACAATGCCAATGCGGGGGTAGTTCAATTTGATCTTGTCGATGGCTTCAAAGGCGCCCAAGCCGCCCAAAGTCAGGGAAAGCAGAATGACATCCGGCTGCTCCTGTTTGACTGCATCCACTAGCTCTTCACTGGTCTGGCACTGCTTGCGGATGTGAATTCCTTCAGCTGCAAACTCACTGAGGATATCCTTTTCCTCGAATGTCTGACCATCCGCTATAAAAATATTAACCATCTTATCTCCCTGTTTTGAGGTTTTCTGCTCATTGCGTGCAGGTTAAGATTAGGCAGAAACCCAACCAGGCTCAAGTGGCCCTGTCATCACCAAGCGTTAAAGGGGTGCTTTACAAGACAGGCGTTGTAGTACCTCACATCATCTGTGACCTCGCTCCCAACCCATTCCGGCAACGAAAGGCTCTCATTGACACTGTCCAGTTCAACCTCGGCAACCACCAGCCCTTTGTTTTCGCCTTCAAAGACGTCCACTTCCCAAGTGTGTCCTTCAAAATCAATGTAGTACCGGGTTTTCTCGATAATGGGGGATTCACACAGAGAGTCAAGGATCTGCATCGCATCCTGCAAAGGCAAAGGATATTCGAACTCCAGTCGCTGGATGCCTCGCGTCACACTTTTGAGGTTTAGCCATGCTTCATCATCGGTGACCCGGACACGTACCGAGCCCTTTTCCCGACTACCCGTGACTACATAGCCTTGCTTGAAGGTTGCGCTGCGAGTAACCGCATCACGCCAGCTGTCATTCCTTACCAGAAACTTGCGCTCAATTTCGACAGCCATGGCAGTTACATCACCGCCAATACCGAGCCCCAGGTAAAACCACCACCGAAAGCTTCCATCATGATAGTCTCTCCCGACTTGATATCACCAGCGCGAACAGCTGTGTCCAGCGCCAGCGGGACGGAGGCTGCAGAGGTATTGCCATGCTCTGCCACGGTCACCACCACGCGATCCATACCCATGTTCAATTTTTTTGCCGTGGCAGCAATGATTCGAATATTGGCCTGGTGCGGTACCAGCCAATCGATATCGTCACGCGTCATGTCATTGAAATCCAACGTCTCCTCGACAATACGCCCCAATGTATTGACGGCTACGCGGAAGACCTCGTTTCCCTTCATTTCGACAAAAGCCGACTGTGCCTGCATCTCGGCATAGCCCAGCGAGATACCGGCAGGGACATGCAGCAGTTTTTCGTAACTGCCGTCGGCATGCAGGTGAGACGAAAGAATGCCTGGCTTGTCACTGGCTTCGAGGATAACCGCACCCGCACCATCACCAAACAGCACGCAGGTCCCCCGATCGCTCCAATCGAGAATGCGGGAAAAGGTCTCTGCCCCGAGCACCAGGGCACATTTGTGTGTACCCGAGCGAATGAACTTGTCGGCCACGCCCAGCGCATAGACAAACCCCGTGCAGACCGCCTGGATATCAAAGGCTGTACAGCCTCGAATGCCCAACCGCGCCTGCAGCAGGCAAGCCGTACTGGGGAAAACCTTGTCCGGTGTGGTGGTTGCCAGAATAATCAGATCGACATCCTCGGGCTGCTTGCCGGCAGCTTCGATGGCATTGAGTGCAGCCTGCTCGGCCAGATCACAGGTTGTCTCACCCTCTGACACAATATGACGCTTGCGAATCCCGGTGCGCTCGAAGATCCACTCATCAGTGGTATCCACCATTTTCTCAAGATCCTTGTTGGTCAGGACTTTTTCAGGCAGATAGCTGCCGGTGCCGGTGATGCGTGAGTACATTTAGCGCTCCGTAGTAAGTGTTATGCAGAACATCGGCCAGAGGCTCCTACTCCGGCAGCAGATTCCTGATCTGTTTGCCGATCTGTGCCGGTACCTGCTGGCGGGCCTCGATCCGGGCTATCTTGATCGCATTGGCGAACGACAACCTGTCGGCACCGCCGTGGCTCTTGATGACAATACCATTGAGTCCCAGCAAACTCGCACCATTATAGCGCCTGGGATCGATCTTGCGGCGGAATGCCTTGAGCACCGGCATCGACAACAGGCCTGCCAGCTTGGTGAGCGGGTTTTTCAGGAATTCATCCCGAAGATTGGTGGAGATCATCTTGGCCAGCCCTTCGCTGGTCTTCAGCGCCACATTGCCAACAAATCCATCGCAGACAACCACGTCAACCGTGCCGGAATAGATATCATCCCCTTCGACAAAGCCAATGTAGTTCAGGGGGCTGGCCGACAACAGCTCACCAGCAGCCTTTACATCCGCGCTTCCCTTGATGGCTTCGGCACCAACGTTGAGCAACCCTACCCTGGGCTGCGGATTCTCATCCACCGCCTGCACCATGACCGAGCCCATGACTGCAAACTGGTGCAATTGCTCGGGAGAGGAATCGATATTGGCGCCCAGATCGAGAATATGCGTATGACCGGCGCTACCGGCGGGAACAGCCGTGCAGATAGCCGGGCGGCTGATGCCCGGCAGGGTCTTGAGAACGAATTTGGCCGTCGCCATCAATGCGCCGGTATTGCCGGCACTGACTGCCGCATCCACCACACCTTCCTTGACCAGGTTGATTGCCACCCGCATGGAGGAGTCTTTCTTGCTACGCAACGCCTGAGCCGGCGCATCCTCCATCGTCACGACCTGCGTTGCATGATGAACACGCAGTCGATCAGGTACCGCGCCAGCGAGCTGCGCATTGATACTCGCCTTCTCACCAACCAGAACCAGCTCGATATCGGGGAACTCGGCAATGGCATCCAGCGCTGCGGCCACTACCACGCTCGGGCCATGATCGCCGCTCATTGCATCCAGGGAAATCCGATAATTCTGCCGTGACATATACCCATCTGCCCTCTTACGGGGCGCTTGCTCCAAGGAAAGCCTGCGCGTAACTCCTCAGCTACTGCCTGTGCGAACTACTCGCCGAGTAATTACGCTCGCGCCGGTGTGTGGTCTGCTTTTCCTGCTCCGGGATAAAAGACAACAGGCGCCTGAAGCGCCTGTTGTCTTGTCCCGAACCTGACGATGTTACTCGTCGTCTTCGTCAACTTCCTCGGCAGCCACGATGACTTGCCGACCACGATAGAAGCCATCGGGCGTTACATGATGACGACGATGTGTCTCGCCAGTTACAGGATCGATTGACAGGGTAGGTCCACCCAAACTGTCATGTGAACGACGCATTCCGCGACGTGAACGTGACTTCTTACTCTTTTGTACGGCCATGATTCAGCTCCAGTCTTCAAATTCATCAGTCTGGACTCGTCCAGACCGTCTGTGTTTACACCAATAAATGCAACTACTCACTAGGAGCCTGTCGGACTTAACGCTGTTTGGCTGCAAATCTCTGGATGGCGATTAAATCAGTTTATCCTGTTCGTCAAATAGCTCTGCTATTCTCCTCACACGATAAACTGATTTAATTCACCCCCAGTGATTTTCGCTTCAAACGGTTAAGTCCGACAGCCTCCTAAGTAGTCATTCACTTCTTCTTGAGATCGGCCAATACCGCGAAGGGATTTTCCTCTTCCGCGTTATCTGCCTTCAATTTCCTGTCTGCTTCCCGCTCGATCCAGGACTGCCAGTCAGAGCCGGCACACAATGCCTTGTCATGATGTGTTGCAACAGCGGGCAAGCTCAACAACAGCTCTTCTTCCAGCAACGCTACAAGGCTGATGCGCTCTTCGTCCACCAACAGCGGCTCCCAACCTTCTGCCACCAGAGCAATCTCCGCGTCCGACTCCACCAATGCAAAACGAAAGCCACTGGCAATTTCATGCTGCGAAGACCTGAAGCAGCGCTGGCAAGGCAGTTCGACAACGGCTTCGATAGTGCCCTCCAGGCAGAACTTCCGGCTCTGCGGTTGCGAAAACCGGAGCCGATAATTTACACTGCCTCCGCTTTCTGCAACGAGCAACGCCTGCAAACGCGGCATCCCGTCAAATGACAACTCCCCGCGATATTCAGCACCAAGGCTGGCTTGCTTGAAAGGGTTGACCAATTGCTGGGGCAGTGCGGACATAAGCGCGCGATTCTACTGAGTTTCATGCATCAATGTCAAAGCAAACCGTAATGTAACTACTCAGCGAGTAGTTCACACAAGCAGTAGCTACTCGGGCTATCTCTGAAATTCATCAGATCAAGGCGGAAAATGGCGATGGGTAGCCATAGTCAAGCGATGCAGAAGCAATTGTCGCGAGTTTTATGACACTTGGAGGAAAACTGCGCCTTGCGTTTTCCTTACTTCCCATATCCATGTGGGTCGTAAATGACCATTTTTACGCAAAGATGGCTGATTTCAGGGGTGAGCTCCGTCGTTGCAACCAAAAACACCTTGTGGAGAAGACATGTTACCCCTGATTCTGGCATCAACATCCCCCTTTCGCGCCGCGCTACTGCAACGCCTGGCGCTACCCTTTGCAACCTTTGCACCCGACATCGACGAAACACCATTGGAGGGTGAAACACCTGAAGCGATGGTCAGGCGCCTGACCGCGGCCAAGGCCGGGGCAGCCCGCCCACATTACCCCGCCCATCTGGTGATCGCTTCGGATCAATGCGCGGTTTGTGACGGCATCATTCTGGGGAAACCGGGAAACCACGAAAATGCGATCAAACAGCTGGCAGGGTTTTCCGGCAAGCGGGTTCGCTTCCTGACCGGTCTGGCCCTGCTGAACACCAGTAGCGGACAATTGCACCTGGATGTGGTGCCTTTCAGTGTCCATTTTCGCCAACTCTCGCCAGCACAGATCGAGCGCTACCTGCAAAAGGAACAACCCTACAACTGCGCCGGCAGCTTCAAATCGGAAGGGTTGGGGATCACACTGTTTGAAAGAATGGAAGGTGAAGACCCCAACGCCCTGATTGGCCTGCCGCTGATCCGCCTGACCAGCTTCCTCACCAACGAAGGCATCGCGCTACCCTGAGCAGCAGGGTACTCCTTCTACTCTCAGCCCGTCTTATTCATGGTGGCGGCTAAAGCCTATGATAAGTAAATGAAAACAATGACAAACCCTTGGCAGTCCCGTTTCACCCAAATGGTGAGAGGCTTCAGCCTGTCACGGCCCTGGCTTGTTCTGGCACGCCTGCGCTTC
>CAYTPO010000114.1:0-11887 GCA_964439815.1 uncultured Thiotrichales bacterium | reverse complement strand
ATATTTGTTGCTTGAAATAGCTGCAAATTCGGTGCCAGCAACTTTGCGGCAGGGGATTGGATGGTTGGTCTGAAATTGCAGACAAGAGGTGTCTGGGTGAAGGTGTCAGTGATCAGCAGGTTTGCCGCGATGCAGGTTTTTTCCCTTGCTGCCTCCGGACTACGCCTGAACAAGACATGGTTCAGGGGGCTGACAGGTGGGGAAATTCAGCAACTTGCGGACAATATGGTGTTGTCTTTCTGGTATGGAAGGGGGAGTTTCTGCCATGCACCATGAACGGTTGTGAGGTGGCCAGAGATGTTTGGCTTTGTACGATTTATCATTGTTTGCTGGGGTAAGTTCACAACTTCATCAGGCAAATAGGCTATAATCGTAACCAAAGCTAATGAATTCATGATTTTAGAAGGTTTTACTAAAGGGATTTGGAATGATTTCTTGTTGGGGAAATGCGAGGCTGTCCAGTGTCATGCGCCATTTGCCGCAGGTGGTGGCGATGGTCGTGATGGCTGGTCTCACATCATTGTCGGTTCATGCGGCAGGTGAGGTAACCGAGCTGGGCCTGAAAAAGGTGCTTGCCAAGCCTGCGGAGTATGAGGCAGGGGAAGATGTCTATCGCTGGGGAGAAGGAATTGACCTGGGGCTTGATTCATTTTCATTTGCGGGTGAGCGCTATGTCCAGCGGGATGTGGCGCAGCGGGTGATGGTGCGGCGCGTAGACAACCTGTTGACACAGGGTGAGACCTGTTCGCTATTTGCTGAAGTGGACAGGACGCCGCTGAGCTACCAGGCAACGTTTCCAGGTCGTATTGCGGGAGAGTGTGACTTTGACCTGCTTTTTCGTGAACCGATAATCAACCGGGGTGCGGTAGATCTCTTTTCCAACCAGGACGATGGTGATCTGGTGACTGCCGGCAATATCGAGCGGCTGGATTTCCTGTTTCCCGAGGGCATCATGCTGCCGCCTGGAAGTGGTTCTACCGGCAAGGCCGGATTCCTGATTACCGAAAAAGGTGGCAACAGCAATGTCAAGATCGCCGCCATCACCGCAATCGATGCAGTGGGAAATCCCTCCTCTTATGGCAAGCTGGTTGAGTTGCTGCCCAGTGAAGCACCGGATGATACTGCGGTGCGTTTCGGGATGACCGATGTTTCTCTGAACAGTGATTTTCTGGCCAATGCCCATCGCCCCCCCAATGGGTCGGTCGTGAGCACGGGCACGAGTTTCATCGAATCGATTGGCGCTGCTTTCGTCTCTCTGCAGCACTTGGGGCTGGAAAGTGGTGATGTGCTGTTCGGTTTTTCCCTGTTTGGCGCTGATGTTGACGATCAGCATGATCTGCTTGATCCGACAACCTTTCCCCGTGATACACGGCGGATCAATACACCCGGAGCCGACGGAGCCTTCGGAGGGGATGCCGACTTGTATGGCGGTATTGCCAGCTACTTCACTGCGGTTTCGCTGCACACCATTGCGGGCCGGATTTTCCGTGATGTCGATGGTTCGGGTCAGCAGGATCCTGGAGAAGATGGTGTAGCCAATGTCACGATGAAGCTGTTTGCTGACAATGGTGATGGGCGTTTTGACTCCGCTGACGATCAACTGGTTGGTGAGCGTACCACTTCGCCAACCGGGCAATACAGATTGACGGGTTTGCCCGCTGGGGGGTACTGGGTCACCCCGGATCTGCAAGACACCGATTTCCCTTCCGGCTACCAAGTGGCAGGTGCTGCGCTGCCCCGGCTGGTCCTGCTTTCGGCAGATGATGCAGAGGCTGTCGATTTCGTGCTGTATCAGCAATCCGGTAGCCAGGCCGCATTGCTGGCGCGTCCCGACGAGTTTGTCATGTTTACCGGCCAGCCATTGTTGCTGGATATTCTGCGCAATGATCGCATCCCGGCCGGGCAACAACCTGCGCTGGTGATTGCGGTGGCACCATTGAAAGGGAATCTGCAGCAGATAGGCAACAAGCTGCTGTACACCGCGTTCGTGGGGCAGGGCGGCCATGACGGTTTCAGTTACACCTTGAAGGGGCAGGTTGGTGAGACGAGTACCACCTCGGTCGTCATCGACATTCAGCCTTCTGCCGCCGGGGATCACGATGGAGACGGCGTGAATGATCAATCGGATCCTGATGACGATAACGACAGCATCCCGGATTATATCGAGGGTGGTGGTGATATGGATGGCGATGGCATACCCAACCAGCTGGATGAGGATGCCGATGGTGATGGCATCCTTGATCTGATCGAGTCATCATTGACGAAGGCGGAAAGGCTCCGTCTGGATCAGAACCAGGATGGTCGTCTCGATCATCAGAATGCAATCGCGCTGCCGGGGCGCTACACATTGGCCGATACGGATCAGGATGGTCGTCCTGATGCGTTGGACCTTGATGCCGACAATGATGGCATTCCCGATGTGATTGAAGCCGGTTTTGTCGACAGCGATCATGATGGCAAGGAGGATTCCGGTGCGCCTGGCTATCGGTTGCCACGGGACACTGATGGCAATGGCGTGTTCGATTTCCGCCAGCTCGACAGTGACTCTGATGGCGTGTTCGATATTACTGAAGCGGGCTTGAGTGACAGCGATGGAGATGGCCGGGTTGACCAGTTTGCCGATGAAGACTTTAATGGCATTATTGATGGTCAGGCTACGGCAGTGCTGGGCGATGAAGGTACGCGGTTGCCGGACAGCAACAACAATGGTATCCCCGATTTTCAGGAGGTGGATGCCAGCAGGTTGCGCACCGGTGTTTCCGGATGGGGCGGGGGCATGACGGCGCCGCTCTTGCTGCCGGGTTTGGTCGTGCTGGCCATTTTGACGCGTCGCCGGGGCGCTGGTCGGCCCGGGCAACTTCAAGGGAGAGGTATTTCCACGTGATGAGAAGAATATTATCGTCTGCAGTCCTGCTATCGCTGATCACGGGGGCTCCGCTGGTGCTTGCCGCGGAAAACAAGACGGCCAGCGACTCACGCTGGTACCTGTCTGCAGCGTTGGGTTATTCCCGCGTCGAACCGAAATCGGATTGTGATTGCTACAATATCAGTGACAAGAACGATGCCGGTTTTGCCTTTGCTGTCGGCTATGATCTGAGCCGCTATGTCAGTGTGGAAGGCTATTACGCCGATCTTGGCAAGGCCGAAGTATCCAATGTGGGGGGTGAGCCCATTGGTAGTGTCGGCTATCGTGATTTTGGGGTGACGGCACTGGCCTATTTCTACAATCAGTCGCCACAACCCGCATCACCTTACTATTTCCCCGCGATCCCGCGTCAGGGATTCTCGTTGTATGGACGTGTTGGTGTTGGCGCCATGAAGAACAGTACCAGCCTGCCGTATGAACGGGGTAATGATTTTCATCTGCTGCTGGGGATGGGGGCAGAATATGCCTGGCCCGATGGTTTTGGTCTGCGGGCAGAGTTTACTGCTTATGATGAAGATGCAGCGCTATTGAATATTGGCCTGGTCAAGCGTTTTGGCAAGTTGCCGTCGCTGGGGAAGCAGCAGCCGGGTATCGTGATGAAATCCACGGTATCTACCGCGGTGCCCAGAGCGACGAAGCGGTCATCCAAGACGCATGCGCTGCTCAATCTGACGATGCCGGTGATCCATTTCGAGCCGCGTAGTGACATGCTGGATCAGGCGGCCATCGAGCAGCTCAATCGCTTTGCCAGGGATGTGTCCAGGTACTACAAGCTGGGCTTTGTCATCAAGGGATATACCGCAGCCAGTGGTGATGAATACGATAATTTGAGATTGTCGCTGAGCCGGGCCATGAAGGTGAAGAACTTCCTGATCACCAAGGGGATCTCTCCCCGGCGTCTGAGCAGTCAGGGATTGGGAAGCAACGATCCAGTGGGTGACAACAAGACAGAGGCGGGACGCAGGGCAAATCATCGGGTCGAGTTTTCGATTCGCTGAGCGTGAGGAGAGTGGCAGGCCGAGTTGATCGTCATCCGGGGATTCACACACCAACGGCATTTCCTGCGGGCGCATCCAGCCAGTGTTAGATCCGACAGGCTCCCGGTACTCCACCCCAAACCTGACGCGATGGCGTACCGAATGGTTGCTGCCAGGAGCGGCAGCAGCTCAGCTATCGATAGGTATAGACCTTGCCAGTCGAGGTAGGCTGATTCTGCCGTGGCTGGGTGCTGCCGATCAGCAGATTGCCATCGTTCAGTGCCATGTCGAAACCGAATTCGTCGAATGCCGTGACGTCATCGGGTTGCAGTGTCCTGATGACTTTCCAGTCTGCGCCCGAGCCCTGATACAGATAGACAATCCCTGTATCTTCGCCACCGATATCGCTGAGTGCTGCCGAAATGACCAGTAACCCGCTGTCGAGTTCGACGCGTGAGCCGAAAAGGTTATGATTACGGGGTATCTGCTCCTTGATATAGGCCTGCTGTTGCCACTCCCCGTTTTCCGGTGTAAACACATATACAGCGCCAACCTCGGTTCCTTCGTCGTTGTTGCTGTGTTCGTTGCTGTCTTCGCAGATGGCCCCGGCGGCCAGCGTGCCATTGGATAGCGACAGCGTGAAACCGAAACGATCACCACCACCGGCGTTGTCTGCCTTGAGCGTAGCCTCCTTCTTCCAGTGTTCACCGGTCAGCCGATAGAGGGTGACTGAACCGGGATCGGGTATGTAGCGCCGGCACTCGTCATCGGGGGCAAAGGAGCCAATGGCCAGCAGGTCGTCATCCAAGGCGATACTCTGGCCATAACGATCACTCGAACCTGCAATACCAATGGTCTGGAGATGTTCCCAGCCACCATTGTTGCGATGATAGAGGTAGATATCACCACCTGTGTCAATGGCATCCGGGCCACGTAGTGTGGCGATGGCCAGGTGATCACCGGATACGGCGATGTTGTAACCGAATCGCTCCCTGAATCTGGGTTCTGGTGATTGCAGTGATGACTTCAGGGTCCAGCTCTGACCCTTGCCTGCCTGGTACAGATAGACCTTGCCGCTGTCTCTCTTCTCGCCATCATGGCCGAAGGTGCCAATGAAGAGGGTGTCATCCTGCATGGCGAGCTGATAACCAAACCAATTGCCTGTTTGCGGGGAAGGCTCGGTCAGCTGTTGAATCTGTACCCAGTTGCCATCGATCAGCCTGAAAATGTAGACCAGCCCCGCTTCATTTTTCCCGGCGGTGCTGGCATGGGGTGCCCCAACTGCGGCAATGTTGCCGCTGCTGGCGATACTGAAGCCGAATCTGGCACCTTTCTGTCCCGTCTTGGCGTGGAGAATACTACCCTGTACGAAGGCGTTGGCAGAGGCACGTCTGATGCTCAGCTGATAGGTTTCTTTACTACCAGTGTCAGCTGCGGTCACAACGATATTGACGGTATTGCTACCCTCCTTGAGTGGTACTTCCGCACGGTAGTCGGGCGCCTTCAGCGGGATACCGTTGACTGATACTGCTGCCTTGGGGTCTGCGGGCTTGGCCGTGATACTGGCGGTACCGGTGAGATAGCTGACATTGGCGTCATAGCGGAGGCTGGCTGGATTGAAGGTTTGTACCAATGGGCCATTCTCCACGGCAATACTGCTCAGCTGCGCCGGCTTTGCAGTGCCCGAAGGCTGCGGTGCGGGATCGGTGGTGGCATCTTCGGGGATGGGGTCATTGGGGCGCAGTACGGTCAATTGATACTCGCTGGATCGACTCTCGTCGGGTGAGGTGACCTTGACCAGGATCGTGAAGGGTGTCTGGCCGATTGGCAGAGGGGCGCTCTTTGTCCCCGCCGTAGCCTGCTGGCCGTTGATCGTGATGGTGGCGAGATCATGCGCGGGTACGGCAGTGAGTGTCAGGGTTTTCGTGCTCTCCTTGACAGTCAGGGTATAGCGTTTGTGATTGCCGGAAAAGCGGGGGCTGAGCGTACCATCCGAAACCGAGAGGGTTGCAAGCGTGGAAGTTGCACTGGCACTGAAGTCGCCGGACTCGCAGCCCGACAATTGGGAAAACACCAACAGAGCCGAGAGCAGTGAGAGAAGAAGTCTGACCATTGAAAAACCCGTTTTAATAATACTCAAGCTCAATAGAGCATCGATGAGTGGAATTGTTCCCGCGAAAACTTCTCCCTGATGGTTTGATACTCCCTGACGGAAAACCTCAACTGTGTGGGGCATTAAAGCCCAAAGTAACTACTCAGCAAGCAGCCAAAATTAACTGTAATTGCTCAGATTGCCTCAGAAATCCGTCAGATCAAGGCAGGAAATGCGAGTTTGCAACGGCAAATGACCATTTCCCAACGCAGATATGGTGGATTTCTGAGCTGAGTAGTTACGCTCAAACTTGCCCGATTTTAGGGGGTATCAGGCGCAAGTCAATGAAAAATACGGGGAAAGTGTTACCTGATGTGAATCTTCAGGTTCTATTGGCGGCCGCCCCGGGAGATCCGGGGGCAGCCTGCAGGAGAAAGTTATTCTGCTGGATCAGCTGCTGGGGCGATGCTGGAAGCCGTTGGATTCGGTGGCTCGGGTTGTACGACTGTTTTGGTTTTTATCTTCTTTTGGGGGCAGCGACGGCGTAGCCAGAAATCGATACTGAAGACTTTGCCGCCGCCCATGAAGAACAGTACCAGCAACATGATGAAATAGGTCACGGCCATCTCCATGCCATTGTTGCTGATCACGATATTCCCCTTTTCAGTCAACCAGCCATAGTTGCCGTGTTCTTGCAGAATCTCGCGTGCCTTCTGCAGACGCTCGATGGTACCGCTCATGTCCTCGAAGGCGAGGGGTCCCAGTTTGGGTGACGCAAAAGCAGAGCTGGTGTCGGCAATGAATTGCCAGCCATTGTGAAAATGTACTTTCAGTGCGGCCACGGCCATGGTGATCATCAACGGGATGCTGACCCAGCGCACCGCCAGACCCAGTACCAACAGAACAGCGCCAATGATTTCCGTGCCGGTCGCCAGCTTGGCCAGAATGTCAGCATACGGCAGGCCCAGTCCCCATTCGGCATTGCCAAACCACTCGGTGGTGGACTCCAGGTCGGCATACTTGTTCATGCCAGCCACGAAGAAGATGGGTGCAAGATAGAGGCGGATTGCCAGTGGCGCGAGAAAGTCGAATACCCGGAAACCATCCAGCATCCGGTTCAACCAACAGATAAATCGATAAATAAAGTTCATGCTCTGGGCCCCCGGGCAGTGTGCAAGGTCGCGATCCGTGTTACCAGGAGGCTGTCCGAAAATAGGGAGCCTACTGCGGAAAAGCTATTTTGGCCCTTTTTCCCCCTGATTTTCGTCAAATATAACCAATATTCTCCTCAAATCAGTGAAATAAATGGCCTAATATGGCTTTCCCTCGCTACGACTCCTATTCTCGGACAGGCTCCTAGGTGGGCCGCGACCCGCAGGTTAGGTAAACTGCTTGGTAACTACTCAGCTCCTCTCTGAAATCCATCATCTCTGCGTTAAAAAATGGTCATCTACGCTTGTAAACTCACATTTTTCGACTTGATCTGTCGGATTTCAAAGGCAGTCCGGGCAGCTACTGCTTATGTGAACTACTCGCTGAGTAGTTACATTGCTTGATGCGTAGTTACTGTATTTCCCGGATCCGAGGCTTGAATGTGGCGATTGGCACAAGCCCTTGATTCCACAACGGATCAAGAAAAACCCGCTTGACCTGTGGGTGAAGCCAGGATTTCTTGAAACTGCTGTGAGACCAATATCTTGCACCATTCATCCCATTCAAACCGTGGATTCAGGTATTCAGTTGCCTTTCTTCTCGGCAGGTTTGGTGCCTGGTGGTTGTGTCAACTCAACCTTGGCGTTCTTGTGCAACTCTTCCAGATAGCTCTGGATTGCCTTGTTGGCAACAACACTGCGCAATTTGTCCTTGGAGCTTTCAAAGCTGGGTGGATCGAGTTTGCGCGAGTCTTCCAGTTTGATGACATGCCAGCCAAACTGGGTTTTCACCGGTGTCTGGGTGATCTTGCCTTTTTCCAGCTTTTCCACGGCAGCGGCAAATTCCTTCACCATGGTGGTTGCCTGGAACCAGCCGAGATCACCGCCATTGGGGCCGGAAGGGCCGATGGATTTTTCCTTGGCGAGCTTGACGAAGTCACCACCGTCGTTCAATGACTTGATGACGGCCTTGGCTTCGTCCTCGGTTTTCAGAAGAATATGGCGCGCCTTGTACTCCTTGCCGGGTGCATTCTTGATCTCCTCTTCATAGGCCTTCTTGAGTGCGGCATCGCTCAGGTCTACCTTGTCCATGCGCTTGGAGAGTGCGGCATTGACCAGCAGGTTGGTGCGCTGAATCTCCATGGCTTTCTTGAAGTCATCTTCCTTGTCGATGCCTTCCTTGATGGCAGCCTGTTTGATGAGTTCGCGATTGATCACTTCGTTCAGGATGCTGCCGGGATCGGCGGGAGCGCCGCTGGTGGCCTTGGTGCTCATGTAGAGCTGAATATCACCGATGGTGATATCGGTGCCATTAACCGTGGCAATGACATCGTCGCCCTTGGGTGCTTCCTTGGCCAGACCAGCATGACCTGCGGTGCCCAGCAGCAAGGCAAGAATGACTGCGCGTCGGATGGAAAATACTTTCATGAATACCTCAAAATGGATTGAATAATGGTTAATCGTTGAAAACGGGTCAGTTTACTCTTGAATAGTCCCATCTCAACGTTAAAAATTTGTCATCTTGTCAATACCGGCAACAGGTGACAGGCCACTGATCCCTGATATCTTCCCAGGCTGGAGTTGCCCAAACAGCCACTTTTCAATTCGAGCTGTTCGCTCCATGACATGAACAGGGTTGGTTATGGCAGAACCTTCCTGAATGGATACACGATGATTTCCCGATAGGCGCCTGCGGCCATGTAGGGATCCGCGTTGGCCCAGGCCTGTGCATCCTCGAGAGAGCTGAACTCGGCAACGACAAGGCTGCCAGTAAATCCTGCCGGGCCGGGGTCGACAGCGTCGATGGCGGGCAGGGGACCCGCCAGCAGCAGTCTACCCGCGTTTTTCAGCTGTTCCAGGCGTTCGAGATGTGCCGGTCGAACGCTGAGCCGAGCCTCCAGGGAATTGTCGGCGTCTATGCCATGAATCATGTAGAACATCGTTCGGATTCGCTTGAAAAACTGCAGGCATAATACACAACTCGCTTGCGAAATGCCTATGATTCACTATGATTGCCCCCTTGCCAAAGCACCCTGACCGCATTCATCCAATGAGCCAGTTCTTCGAGATACATCCCGACAATCCGCAAAAACGATTGATCGACCAGGCTGTCGATATCATCAGGAATGGCGGGATCATCGCTTACCCTACCGATTCCTGCTACGCCCTGGGCTGCCACATTGGTGACAAGCACGCCATGGAGCGCATTCGCAAGATTCGCAAGGTCGACAAGGACCACCATTTTACCCTGATGTGTCGTGATCTTTCCGAAATATCCAACTATGCTAAGGTGGAAAACTACACTTACCGGATGATGAAGGCGCTGACGCCCGGCCCCTACACCTTCATACTGCAGGCAACGCGCGACGTACCCCGCAGGCTGCAACACCCCAAGCGCAAGACCATCGGCATCCGTATTCCGGAGAACCGTATTGCGCTGGATCTGATGGAGATGCTGGGCGAACCCATTATGAGCAGTACGCTGATCCTGCCCGATACCGAGTTGCCCCTGACCGACCCCTATCAGATCCGGGTGATTCTGGAGCATCAGATCGATCTGGTGATCGATGGTGGCTTTTGCGATATCTCTCCCTCGACCGTGATCGACATGACCACCGGTCGACCCGAGGTGCTACGCGAAGGCAAGGGTTCGCTCGACTGGCTGGAGCTGCACTAACGTGGGCAATCTCCAGGCGACAGTCCAGTTCATCTCCGTGGCGGCTCTGCCGCTGATCTTTGCCATCACCGTCCATGAGGCAGCGCATGGTTGGGTTGCCAACAAGCTGGGCGACAATACGGCGCGTGCGATGGGACGCCTCACCTTTAATCCGATTCCCCACATCGATCCGGTCGGTACCATTCTGTTGCCGCTGGTAATGATGCTGACTACCGGCTTCATCTTTGGCTGGGCCAAACCGGTGCCCGTCGATCTGCGCAATCTTTCAGATCCGCGCCGCGACTGGGCCATCATTTCGCTGGCGGGCCCTGCATCCAATTTCGTAATGGCCCTGGGTTGGGCATTGATCTGGAAGCTCGCCTTCCTGCTGCCCGAATCGGCCTACAGCATTGCGGTACCGCTGATGCTGATGGGCAAGATCGGGGTTACATTCAATATCATTCTGATGGTTCTGAACCTGATCCCGCTGCCACCACTGGATGGCAGCCGGGTGCTGGGCTGGTTGCTGCCACCCCGACTGGCGATGCAGCTGGACAAGATCGAGCCCTATGGCATCTTCATTCTGATAGGCTTGCTCTATCTGGGGCTCTGGACCTATATCATCGGCCCGGCCACCGATTTTTTCGTCTCACTCATAACCACACTGTTTTCGCTTTGAGCGCACAATCAATATGACCACAAGCAACCGACGTATCGTCTCCGGCATGCGACCCACCGGCAGACTCCATCTGGGCCATTATCGCGGTGTACTGAAAAACTGGGTTGAACTGCAACACAGCTACGAGTGCTTCTTCTTTGTCGCTGACTGGCATGCCCTGACCACGCACTATGACGATCCCTCCGTCATCGAGAAAAGTGTCTGGGAGATGGTGATCGACTGGCTGGCGGCCGGCGTAAGCCCGGGAGCGGCCAAGCTGTTCATCCAGTCCCGCGTACCGGAGCATGCCGAGTTGCACCTGCTGTTGTCGATGATCACACCATTGGGCTGGCTGGAGCGGGTGCCTACCTACAAGGACCAGCAGGAGAAACTGCGTGAAAAGGATCTGGCCACCTACGGCTTTCTCGGTTACCCACTACTGCAGAGCGCTGATGTGCTGATCTACCGGGCAGGTGGTGTACCGGTGGGTGAGGATCAGGTGTCGCATATCGAGATGACACGCGAAGTGGCGCGGCGCTTCAACCATCTCTATGGGCGTGAGCCGGGATTCGAGGAGAAGGCTGAAGCGGCGATCACCAAGATGGGCAAGAAGAATGCGCGCATGTACCGAACCCATCGCAGGAATTACCTGGAAAAGGGTGATCAGGACGCACTGTCGGTGGCCAAGGCGCTGCTCGATGGACAGCAGAATATCTCCATCGGCGACAAGGAGCGGCTGTTTGGTTACCTCGAAGGCTCAGGCAAGATCATCCTGCCCGAGCCCCAGGCGCTGTTGACCGAGGCGGCCAAGATGCCCGGACTGGATGGACAGAAAATGTCCAAGTCCTATGACAACACCATTTCGCTGCGCGACACACCCGAAATGATCGAGAAGAAGATTCGTACCATGCCGACCGACCCGGCGCGCGTCAGGTTGACCGATCCGGGTGATCCCGAGAAATGTCCGGTGTGGCAGTTTCACCTGATCTACTCCGATCAGGCCACGCGTGACTGGGTGCAGGAAGGCTGCCGCTCGGCAGGCATTGGTTGCCTCGATTGCAAGGGGCCGATCATTGACGCGGTCAAGGCTGAGCTGAAGCCGATCCATGAACGTGCCGCCGAGTATGAAAAGGATCATCAGGCCGTCAAGACCATTATTTCGGAAGGCAGCGACGCCGCCCGTGATATTGCCCGCGACACACTCGATGAGGTGCGGGCAGCCATGGGCCTCTCCTACCCCTGATCATGTCCGCGTCCCCCTCCACCCAGGCTGAAATGCCGTTCGCCATCGTTCAGGGCGAACCGGTCAGCTCTCCGCCGATCGATCTCTATATTCCCCCCGATGCGCTGGAAGTGATTCTGGAGGCGTTCGAAGGGCCGCTGGATCTGTTGCTGTACCTGATCAAGCGCCAGAATCTGGATATTCT
>CAYTPO010000113.1:0-21883 GCA_964439815.1 uncultured Thiotrichales bacterium | reverse complement strand
TTTTATCTTGTATGGTGGCTATGCCCTGATTCGAACAGGGGACCCCATCATTATGAGTGATGTGCTCTAACCAGCTGAGCTACATAGCCAAAATTGAGCGCGAAGCTTACCGAATTGAGCCATCCGGGTCAATCGGATTGGTGCCTTGGCTTGCCGTGAATGGCAGCCATTATACATTGAATCTGAAGTGGACGACGTCTCCTTCCTGCATGATATAGTCCTTGCCTTCAAGCCGCCATTTGCCGGCATCCTTTGCGCCCTGCTCGCCGTTGCAGGCGATGAAGTCGTCATAGCTGATGACTTCGGCGCGGATGAATCCTTTTTCGAAGTCGGTGTGGATCTTGCCTGCGGCCTGTGGTGCGGTGGCACCCACATGGACGGTCCAGGCGCGGACTTCCTTGACGCCGGCAGTAAAAAACGTCTGCAATTTCAGTAGCTTGTATCCGGCATAGATTACTCGGTTGAGTCCGGGTTCATCCAGTCCGAGTTCGGCGAGAAATTCATCACGCTCGTCGTCTTCCAGCTCGGACATGTCCATTTCAATGGCAGCACAGACGGGAACGACTTCGGCCCCTTCCTTTTCAGCAATCGCCTTGACGATATCCAGGTAGGGGTTGTTCTCGAAGCCATCTTCGGCCACATTGGCAATGAACAGGATGGGCTTGATGGTGATGAGTCGCAGCTCTCCAATGAGCTTCGTTTCATCTTCATCCAGATCCAGTGTTCGCGCCGACTCCCCTTCTCCCAGATGCGCCTGCAATTTCTCCAGCACAGCCAGCTGGGCCTTTGCTTCCTTGTTGCCGGATTTGGCCACGCGACTGACGCGATTGACGGCTTTTTCAACCGCATCGAGGTCAGCCAGTACCAACTCGGTATTGATGGTGTCGATGTCATCGGCGGGATCGATCTTTCCCGTCACATGGACGATATCATCATTGTCAAAGCAGCGGACGACCTGGGCAATGGCATCGGTATCACGGATGTGACCAAGAAACTGGTTGCCAAGCCCCTCCCCCTTGGAGGCACCCTCTACCAGCCCGGCAATATCGACGAACTCCATCGTGGTAGGGAGGACCCGTTCGGGATTAACGATCTTTTCCAGTGCATCAAGTCTGGGATCTGGCACTGGTACCACACCCACGTTGGGCTCTATGGTGCAGAAAGGATAGTTGGCAGCCTGTATGCCCGCCTTGGTAAGTGCATTGAACAAGGTGGATTTCCCGACATTGGGTAACCCTACGATTCCACATTTGAATCCCATGATTTTTCCTGTACTAGCGGCTGTGCAGCTGGTGCATCGCCTTTTCAAATTCTCCGGCCACAATCAATGGCACCAGACCGGCAGCCCTGTCGACCTCACTTTCAATCAGTGCTGCCTCCTCCTTGCGGGGCGGGTTGAGTACATAATCCACCACCTGATCCCTGTGCCCCGGATGACCAATACCGATACGCAAGCGCCAGAAATCCTTGCCAACATGGCTGAAGATGTCACGCAGCCCGTTGTGGCCACCGTGACCACCACCTCTCTTGAGCTTGCTGATTCCCGGCTCCAGATCCAGCTCATCATGTGCCACAAGAATTTCATCGATATCGATCTTGTAGAAATGCATCAACTGGCGCAAGGCAATACCACTGCGATTCATGAAGGTGGTGGGTTTCAGCATCCAGACCGGATTGCCATCTACAAATATCCGGGCGACATCTGCGGAAAACCTGCTCTCACTGCTGAACCGCCCCTGATATCGTCGGGCCAGCTCCTCTACAAACCAAAACCCGGCATTATGCCGGGTTTTGTCGTATTTCGGCCCGGGATTGCCCAGGCCTGCTATCAGTTTTATCGCCATTGTCTGCGCGACTCGAATGCCGGGATTACTCGGACTCTTCTACAGGCTCTTCACCGCCTTCTTCGTCGGCAGATCCCGTACGACCTTTGTAGATGGTCACAACGGCCAGGTCATGCTCATGACCTTGCGCGAGTTCAGGTATTTCCACACCAGTCGGAAGCTTGATATCGGACATATGCAGTGACTCGCCCAGCGCCAGACCACCCAGATCCACTTCGATGAATTCGGGGAGATTCGATGGCAGGCAGAGGATTTCCACCTCTACCAACTGGTGACTGACCTGACCACCCACTTTCACGCCGGGGCACTCCTCTTCGTTGATGAAGTGCAGCGGAACATGCATGCGGATCAATTCTGCCTCATCGATGCGTAGCAGATCCATGTGCATGATCAGCGCCTTGGATGGATGGCGCTGTACATCTCTGAGTACCACTTTTTCCTTCTCGCCGTTGATATCCAGCGTCAGGATCTGCGAATAAAAGGATTCATCATCAAGGTATTTCTGAATGACATGATGCGTCATGGTGATGGCGGCAGGCTCTTTTCCAGCGCCATAGACAATGGCTGGCAGTCTGTGTTCGCGACGCAGGCGGCGGCTCGCACCTTTTCCCTGTTCAGTTCGCGGTTGTGCTTCTAACACGTAATTGTTACTCATGATATTTCCAGTTCAAGTTGCAAAAAAACGGCTGGAAGTCATTCCAGCCGGCAACCCGCCCTTGCGACCGAGGGCAGGTTTCGGAGCACATTACCCACAATTGCGGGGCTCCAAAATCAATCAGGCCTGTCTGCCGACAGGCCTGATACCTGAACCCGGGCTTCATACGGGGATTCAGGTGATACAACGTGTCAAAAGGAACTGCGCGAACGCTATTCCTCGAACAATTCGGAAACCGATTCCTCGCGATTGATGCGCTTCATCGTGTCAGCCAGCATATCCGCAGTGCTCAGCACCCGGATCTTGTCGCATTGCTCGGCATCCTCCGACAACGGGATGGTATCGGTGACCACCAGCTCATCGAGTACCGAATTGTTGATATTCTCAATGGCTGGCCCTGACAGCACGGCATGCGTGATATAGGCAGACACTGTCGCGGCGCCATTACTCTTCAATGCCATTGCCGCCTCACACAAGGTACCTGCGGTATCCACCAGATCATCCACAACCAGACATTCGCGTTCAGCCACATCACCAATGATGTGCATGACCTTGGAAACATTGGGCTTGGGGCGCCGCTTGTCGATGATCGCCAGCTTGTTACCGATTCTGGTAGCAAATGCTCTGGCACGGACAACACCACCGACATCCGGAGATACGACGGTAATCTTTTCGTTGCTCGGATAGCGTTCGATAATATCTTCGAGCAAGACCTTCGAACCGTAGATATTGTCCACTGGCAGGTCGAAGAATCCCTGCACCTGGTCCGCGTGCAGATCAATGGTCAGCACCCGATCGACACCGACAACCGTCAGCAGATTGGCCACCACTTTTGCGGTAATGGGAACACGTGCGGAGCGCACCCGGCGATCCTGTCGAGCGTATCCAAAATAGGGAATGACCGCGGTAATCCGGCCTGCCGAAGAACGACGCAGGGCGTCGACCATGATCAGCAGCTCCATCAGGTTGTCGTTGGTGGGCTCACAGGTGGACTGTACGATGAAGACATCGTGGCCACGAACATTTTCGAGGATTTCGACCTGAATTTCGCCATCGCTGAAGCGATCGACTGTGGCCCTGCCCAGTGGCAACCCCAGTTGATCGACAATAGCACGAGCCAGCCTGGGATTTGCATTGCCTGCAAATACCATCATTCCTGATATATCGGACACTTTGACTACTTCCGCCTTGATATCGCCTAGATGAGCAATGGCTCGACCTTGCATGCATGCCGTTAAGGCCTGCAAATGAAACGACCCAGATCCACAGAATCTGCGTCGCACTGTATATGGCTGGGCCGGCAGGATTCGAACCTGCGCATGCTGGGATCAAAACCCAGTGCCTTACCGCTTGGCGACGGCCCAATATTCAATACCACCGTTTGACGGGGATATGTTGCTACACGTGAACTGTTGTCAACCGCTCCCACAGCGGTGAGGCATTGACACCCTGCGCCGCAAAACCAGTCACTCCCGACGGCAATTGCGCGAGTATTCTATCAGCTTGATCCTTGCCCGCAACCCTGGCAAAAATGCAGCTGCCTGTACCCGTCAACCGTGAAGGTGAAAATTTATCCAGCCATTTCATGGCCTTATCAACTTCCGGGTACTGTTCCCGCACCAACGGTTCAAAAACATTTGCCCCGCCTGAGGCAAGAAAGTCGCGTATTGTGATCTTGACACAGTCCCGTGTCAATTCCGCAGACGAAAAAAGCGCAGCGGTCGCAATTTCCACTGCCGGTTGCAACACCACAAACCAAGGCGTCTCCAGCTCGATGGGAGTCAATATTTCTCCAATCCCCTCACCCCAGGCTGTATTTCCCCGAACAAAGACCGGGATGTCAGCACCGAGCCGGCGTCCCAGCTCCGCAAGCGCAGGGGCAGTAACGCCACACCCCCACAATTGGTTCAGCACAACCAGCGTCGTCGCGGCATCCGAGCTGCCGCCACCCAACCCGCCCCCCATTGGCAGGCGCTTGTTGATGTAGAGACGGGCGCCACCACGATATCCGGTTTCGGCCTGCAGCAACCGCGCTGCCCGGACAATCAGATCCTGCTCGGCGGGAACACCCGGAATATCGGAAACCCGAACAATCTGTTGCGACTCGGTCACCTCGAAGGCCAACTCGTCGCCATGATCCAGCAGTTGAAAAATCGTCTGCAGCTCATGATAGCCATCGGCTCGCCGCCGGGTAATATGGAGGAAAAGGTTGAGCTTTGCAGGCGCAGGCCACCGGGTTAGCCCTGCCGGTATGTTATCTATTCCCACGACTTGATCAACAGCTTCAATTTGACATCCTTGTGCTCCATCCGCGTCAGACGGGGCAAGGCATGCTTGTCGCTGTCCTGATAGCGGGCAATACGCATCGACCAGCCCCCCTGATTCAGCGCGATCAGGCGACCATAATCATCATACTCCTGACTCCAGGCCACAGTCGCCGGATCCGGCAACCCCTTGACCCACCATGACAGACTGCGCACCGGGATGGACCACCCCAGATGCTCCTGCAAGAGCCTTTCGGGATCACTGCCGGTAAACGATTGTCCCTGTGCCGTCTGCAAATCGACGTTGCGGTTATTGCCTCGCAACCACGCAACACGACGGCCAACCGGATCGAACAGGCTGATATCGAAGTTGTCATGATCCTGCAGCCATACCATCCCGGCACTGAAACCATCGTTCTTCAGCTGTACGCCCAGGCGGCCCTTGAGCGTCCATATCTTCATCGGCGCGAGCACCCTTGCCCGCTCCGCAGCCATTTCCGACGGCCAGACGCCATCGTACAGCGCACCCGAACGCTGTGTTGCACAGCCCGCCAACGCGGCAAGCAACAGTACGGCGATAACGAATGGTTTCAGTGACATATCAGTTATACTGCTTTTGCAATTCCAGCAATCGACTGTCCTTCGGTGATGTTTTCAGCGCTTCCCGGAGAATCTCGCGCGCCTCGCGCTTCTTGCCCTGCAACCACCTCACCTCGCTCAAATGTGCGGCAATTTCGGCATCAGGCGTGATCGCATAGGCCTTGCGCAGATACTCCTCGGCACCCTGCAAATCCCCCAGCTTGTATTTCACCCAACCCATGCTGTCGAGAATTGCCGGATCCGCAGGACGAATCTTCAGTGCCTTGCGGATATATTGCTCGGCTTCCTGGTAACGCTCGGTGCGATCTGCCAGCGTATAGCCCAGCGCGTTCAGCGCCGTGGCGTTTTCAGGTTCCCGTTTGATGATCGTCAGCAGGTCACGCTCCAGCCAGTCGATATGGCCAATGCTTTCAGCCACCATGGCGCGCGCATAGAGCAGCTCGGTGTTATCGGGATAGGTCTTCAGCACCTCATCATAGAAATCGTAGGCCTGCTGCGCACCCTGCCGATCCCTGATCAGCTCTCCTTCGAGCAGATAGAGCTGGATCTGCACGCTCTGATTGCTCGTCTGCTCGCGCAATGAACGAATATAGTTGCGCGCATCTTCCAGTTGCCCGTTGGCGGCCATCAGCGTTGCGATGCGTGAGCTGGCATCGAAATAGTAATCGCCGTCATGAATGCGGGAATACCACTCGATGGCCTCGGCCAATTTGCCTTCATCCTCGTCGATACGCCCCAGATAGTAGAACGCCTCATTGCGATGGTTGGGCGACTCGATCAACGTATTCAGCCGCTGGCGCGCCTTGGGATAGTGCTTGAGTTCGATATCCAGCAAAGCCGCACTGTAGATCAAATCCTTGTCATCGGGCTTGGTTCCGAGAATCCTGTCGTACTCCCGCAACGCCTCCTCGTAACGCCTGGCCTGCACCAACATACGTGCGTAGTTGTGTCGCAGCTCGGGATCGTCCGGTTCCGATGCCAGCAGCTGCTTCATGCCTGCCAGCGCCGCATCCGCATCCCCCTGGGACAGCATGGCGCGATACTTGACGATCCGTGCCTGCTTGTTGGCCGGATCGATTGCCAGCACCGCGTCCGCGCCAACAATTGCAGCCTCGTAATTCTTGGCTCGATACGCCATTTCGGCATAGGTCTGATGAGCATAGACGACATTGGGATAGCGCTGCCGCAACAGATCCATTGTCTTCAACTCATTGCCGTTGATCTCTCCCTGCCCGAACATCAGATTGAGATGTGCAAAGGAAGCCTCGTAGGCATCCTCGCCAGCTGCATCGATCACCTTGGCCAGATACTCCGCCGCCTTATCCGGCTCCCCCTTGTGCACATACAGCAGGCCTGCCATGCGCAGTGCTTCCGGGTTGCCCGGTTCCAGCTCCACCCAGCGATTCACTGCGTCAAAGGCGAGGTCATAGTCCTTGGAGAAGAGCGCAATACGTGCGGTCCGTGCCGCAATCTCGGGATCATCGCTCAGCTTCGCCGCTTCCAGATAGTGCTCCGTTGCCTGCTTCAGATCCCCCAGTTTGCCGGTAATCTCCCCGGCCAGCACCTGATAGACCAGTTCGGCACGCTGGGCAATTTCGGGGCTGATCTCAGACTCGGCCAGCACCGGCTGCGGTACCGTAGCAGGTTTCAGGGATGCGCAACTGCTGACGCCTGCCAGCAATGCCGTGGTCACCGCGAAAAGGGATACTTTATTCATATTCCATAGTTTCATGAGATTAAGCGGCGTATCTTATCAGATGTTTCACGGCGATTAGGGGTCTGGGCCGCACAAATCCACTTGCCGGGTCACCGAACATCCCTGCCAATCCTGCTGATTCCTGCGGGGAAATCTTGTAATCATGGCCGGCATGGTCGAAAATCCGCCCTCTTTGATTGTCCTGCTCACCTATGTCCCTGCTCACAATTGGTATCAACCACAAAACAGCACCCGTTGATGTGCGCGAGCGGATCGTGTTTGCCAGTGAGCATTTGCCCCAGACCATAACCGAGCTGACTGCGCTGCCGGGGATCGAGGAAGCGTCGGTACTCTCCACCTGCAATCGCACCGAAGTAACCTGTTGGCACAACAGCGACTGCGCCGAGCAAACCCTGATCGACTGGATTGCACACCGCCACGACTTCCACCCCGACACGCTGAGTGAATATCTGTTCATCCATCACGACGACGAAGCCGTGCGCCACATGCTGCGGGTAGCCTGCGGGCTGGATTCCCTGGTCCTGGGCGAGCCCCAGATACTCGGCCAGCTGAAGACCGCCTACCAGGAAGCCAAGACTCACAACGGCCTGGGGCGCTATCTCGGACGCCTCTACCAGCACAGCTTCACCACCGCCAAACAGATTCGCACCGAAACCGCCATCGGCTCCAGTGCGGTCTCCGTCGCCTTCGCAGCCGTGGGCCTGGCAAAGAAGATCTATGGCGACCTGCGCAACCACACGGCGCTGATGATCGGCGCCGGTGAAACCATCGAGCTGGCCACGCGGCATCTGGACTCACAGGGCATTGGCAAGCTGATCGTGGCCAATCGCACCGTGGAGCGCGCAGCCAGGCTGGCCAGCGAATTCGGCGGCACCGCCATCGCCCTGCCCGACCTGCCAGACCGGCTGCCCGAAGCCGATATCGTCATCTCCTCCACCGCCAGCCCACTGCCGATACTGGGCAAGGGCACGGTCGAACGCGCACTGAAACAGCGCAAGCGGCGTCCCATCTTCATGGTGGATATTGCCGTACCACGTGATATCGAGGCCGAAGTGGGCGACCTCTCCGACATCTACCTCTACACCGTCGATGACCTGCACGATGTCATCGAACAGAACATCAAGTCACGCCAGCAGGCCGCGCAAAAGGCCGAAGAGCTGGTGGATGTTCAGGTGGATGCATTCAATGGCTGGCTCAACAGCCAGGATGCGGTGGAAACCATTCGCCACTTCCGCAGCCAGGCCAAAGCCACCAGCGATATTGTCGCCACTCAGGCCAAACGCCTGCTGCGACAGGGCAAGAATCCCGAGGAAGTGATCGACTTTCTGGCGCATACGCTGACCAACAAGCTGCTGCACGCACCCACCAGCACACTCAACCAGGCGGCTCGCGAGGGCCGTGGTGAGTTGCTTGAAGCGGCACTGGAGATCTTTCACCTGAAAAAGAGCGACACCTCCTGACGGCCTGCCGGGCAGCATCTGCCCACCACTTTCTTCAGCAACACCCCTGTAAACACCCTATACTGCGCGATCGCCACGCAGCCAACACCCAGCCGGACCACGATGAAAGATTCAGTCAAGCATAAACTCGAAAACCTCCAGGAACGCTTCGAAGAGGTGACCGCCCTGCTGTCGGTACCCGAGGTCATCAATGATCAGGACAGGTTCCGTACCCTGTCGCAGGAATATGGTCAGCTGGAGCCAGTCGTGAAATCATTCGCCGAATTCCTTGAAGCCACCGCCGAACTCGACGAAACCGAGGAGATGCTCAAGGACGCCGACCCGGACATGAAGGAGATGGCCACCGAAGAGCGCAAGACGCTGGTCCCCCGAATCGAGCAGCTGGAACAGGACCTGCAAAAGCATCTACTACCAAAGGATCCCAAGGACAACAGCAATGTGTTTCTGGAAATCCGCGCCGGGACCGGCGGCGATGAGGCGGCCCTGTTTGCCGGTGACCTGTTCCGGCTCTATTCCCGTTACGCCGAACGACGCGGTTGGCAGATCGAGATCATTACCCGGAACGAAGGCGAGCATGGCGGCTTCAAGGAGATCATCAGTCGCATCGTTGGCCAGGGCGCCTACTCGCGGCTGAAATTCGAGTCGGGTGCTCACCGGGTACAGCGGGTGCCGGAAACCGAATCCCAGGGACGGGTTCACACCTCGGCAGCCACCGTCGCCGTCATGCCGGAGGCCGAGGCGCTGGAAGAGATCGAGATCAACTCCGCCGATCTGCGCATCGACACCTACCGGGCTTCCGGCGCGGGCGGGCAGCACGTCAACAAGACCGATTCGGCGGTGCGACTGACCCACCTGCCCACCGGTATTGTGGTCGAATGCCAGGATGAACGCTCGCAGCACAAGAACAAGGCCCGCGCCATGTCACTGCTGCAGGCCAGGATTCAGGACGGCCTGCGGGCAAAGCAGGCCTCGGAGGAGTCCGCCATGCGCAAGGATCTGGTGGGCAGCGGCGACCGCTCGGAGCGTATCCGCACCTACAACTATCCACAGGGCCGCGTAACCGATCACCGCATCAATCTGACGCTCTACAAACTGGACGAAATCCTCAGCGGCGACCTGGATCAGGTGGTCGATCCACTGCTCAACGAATACCAGGCCGAACAGCTTGCCGCACTGGGTATCGACAACTGATCGCAGGCCGATCATCCACTGATGGAAAACGGCACCGACATCAAGAGCCTGCTGCAATCGGCCAGTAACGCCATTCCCTCCGACAGCCCGCGGCTGGATGCCGAGATCCTGCTCGCCCATGTGCTGGGCAAGCCGCGCAGCTACCTGTTTGCCTGGCCTGAAAAACAGCTTCCACCCGACGCTGTCAGCGCCTTTCGATCACTGATCGAGCGTCGCATAGCCGGGGAGCCAGTGGCCTACCTGACAGGCCGCCGGGATTTCTGGTCCCTGACACTGACCGTCTCCCCGGATGTGCTGATCCCCCGGCCCGATACCGAGCTGCTGGTGGAACTGGCACTACAGCGCCCACCCCATCCAGCGATCGATGTCCTCGACATGGGCACCGGCAGCGGCGCCATTGCACTGGCACTGGCCAGTGAGCGACCCGCTTGGCGCCTGACCGCTACCGACTACAGCCGGGCCGCACTGACCATAGCGCGGGACAACGCCGCACGGCACCACTTGAGCAACGTGCATTTCCTTCACGGGAGCTGGTACGACGCCACACCCACACAGCACTTTCATCTGATCATCAGCAACCCCCCCTACATCCGCAACGATGACCCCCATCTGCAACAAGATGATCTGCGCTTCGAACCGGAAGAGGCACTGGCCTCCGGTCGTTCGGGGCTCGACGACATCGAGCAGATCGCTGCCGGCGCACCCGGCCACCTCCACCCCAACGGCCTGCTGCTGGTCGAACATGGCTATGATCAGGCCAATGAGGTGCGGCAGATCTTCCGTCACCACGGCCTTGTCGATGTCACGACCCGGGCTGACCTCGAAGGGCGGGAGCGTGTTACACTGGGCCGCAAAATTCGAGCATAAACCGATTTAGCCATGGCCAATCAGGACATCATTGCAGCATCGACCTGGCTGGTGCTGGGGGCACTGATCAAACTCCGGTTCACTCAACCGGAAGAGACACCCTGCACGGCCGATTTCCTGACTGCCGCCTGCAATCAGGTTACCGAACAACCACAGGCACGGCACATCGACAAGGCCGAAGTTCACCAGGCGCTGGCGACACTGGTCAGGTGGGGACTGGTGCAGGTACTGGAGACCGCCGGCACCTTCCGTTATGGCGAACTGTCTGCATCGCGCTTTCAGCTCTCACCTTCCCAGCAGGCGTTATTTGCCGTGCTGCTGCTGAATGAACCATTGACCGCCAGTGAATTGTTGAAAAGCAGTTATCGGCTCTACCCATTCCGCGACGAGGCCCATATCATCGCAACCATCGGGGAGCTTGCCGACAAACGCGATAAACCTCTGGCAAGACACTGGCCACCCAATACCGCCGGCGAAGCCCGCTTCACCCACACCCGCTATCAGCAGGACACCCCGGGCTACACGCAACAGACACCAACCCTCCACCCGGCAGAAGAACTCGATCAGAAGGTGGCGGAGCTGAGCCGGATCATCGACCACCTGGTACCACCGCACCATGGCAAGTAGCCACCTTTCCCGTCAAGACCCGGCAGACGGGTCTTGACATACCATCCCCATCAGCCCCGCAAGCGCTTCGGGCAGAACTTCCTGCACGACGCCAACATACTGCGCAATATGGTCGCGGCCATCGCACCCGAACCCGGGCAGAAGGTGATCGAAATCGGTCCCGGCCGCGGCGCGCTCACCTTCCCGCTACTTGAGCAGACCGGCACACTGACGGTGGTCGAACTCGACCGTGACCTGATCGAACCACTCAGAGCCAGGGCTGCAGAATTCGGCGAGCTGACGATCCATAATGTGGACGCACTGCGCTTCGACTTCGCGGCACTGGCCGCCGCTGATCAGCCCCTGCGCATCGTCGGCAACCTGCCCTACAACATCTCCACTCCACTGATCTTCCACCTGCTCCAACAGGCCGAGGTGATCCATGACATGCACTTCCTGTTGCAGAAAGAGGTGGTGGACCGGATGGCAGCAGCCCCCGGCGGCAAGGAATATGGCCGGCTTAGCATCATGGTGCAGTATCATTGCCGGGTGGAACCACTGTTTGGCGTGGGTCCGGGCGCCTTTTACCCGCCACCCAAAGTGGATTCGGCCTTTGTTCGACTCATCCCTCACAAGACGCTGCCAATCGCGGCAAGAGATCCCGCAATCCTGGAAAAACTCGTCAGGCAGGCTTTCTCCCAGCGCCGCAAGACACTGCGTCGCAGCTTGAAAAGCATGGTGACCGAAACCCTGTTGCAGGACGTCGGTATCGACCCCGGCAATCGCCCGGAACAGATCAGCATCAGCGACTTTGTGAACCTCGCTAATGCCCTTGCCAATAAAGGTAAATAGCACGGACAATCGTTGATCCATTAGACTCGCGCCAGCAGCAGGAAGTGATCATGAAAAATGGAACCAGCCCTGCTGCCACCTGTCAGATAGCTACAGAAAAAGCAGAACAGGCTATCCGATGCCCCTTTCAGATCACACAATCAAAGAATCGACAAAAATGAGCGAAAACCCCATTGATTCCATTGACGTAAGCGTAAAAAGCACTTACCTGCCGTCACAGTCGGAACCCGAACAGTCGAGATATGTATTCTCCTATACCGTCACCATTCTCAACAGCGGCCAGCGCCCGGCAAGGCTGCTGACCCGCCACTGGATCATCACCGATGCCAATGGCAAGATTCAGGAAGTGGAAGGCGACGGCGTGGTCGGCGAACAACCCTATCTCAAGCCCGGCGAAGCCTTTCAGTACAGCAGCGGCACCATGCTCGACACCCCTGCCGGCATCATGGAAGGCACCTACCACATGATCACCGACAACGGTCACCGCTTTACCGCAACCATTCACCCGTTCGCGCTGGCCGTGCAACAGATGCTGCATTGACGGTTGGCACCCTCTTTACTTCGCTGCTGCCTCCTCCTTCACTACGGATACAATCCATGGCCATGGAATATCGCTCCGGCAACGCATCTGACGCCTACCCGATTGCGAGACTGCACACATCCAGCTGGCGCAGCACCTATAAAAAAACCCTGAATGCCGAATACCCAGAACATACCGGAGAATGAAATCCTCGGTTTCACAGCAGATCAGAAAATACCCGCTTAACCTGTGGCAAACTCGCATTTCCCGTCTTGATCTGAAGAATTTCAGAGCCAATCTGAGCAGTTACCCGCATCAATGGCTAGCAGAGTAGTTACCATGGGTTAAACTCTCGCTTTCAGACAATGTCAGAAAATGGATGACGACTAATCTATGGCCATTTATGCAATTGGTGACGTTCAGGGCTGCCATGTGGAGTTGCAGCAATTGCTGGACAAGCTCAAGTTCGATGCCACCGAGGATCGGCTGTGGTTCTGCGGTGATCTGGTCAATCGTGGGCCCGCTTCGCTCGAGTCGCTGCGATTCATCAAGTCGCTGGGAGACGCGGCCATCTCGGTGCTGGGGAATCACGACCTGCATTTGCTGGCCGTCAGTACCGGTGCCCAGTCGATGAAGCGCAAGGATACACTGCAGCAAGTCCTGGACGCCCCGGATGCCGGCGAGCTGCTGAACTGGTTGCGAATGCAGCCACTGATTCACTACAGCAAACCGCTACAGACGGCGTTGCTACATGCCGGGTTGCCACCACAGTGGTCGGTCAAGAAGGCCCGCAAGTATGCCCGCGAGGTGGAGACCGTACTGCGTGGACCGGATCATGACGCATTTTTTCGGCAGATGTACGGCAACCAGCCGGACCTGTGGGACAAGTCACTTTCGGGGATCGAGCGCTTGCGTTTCATTACCAACGCCTTCACACGCATTCGCTATGTCGATACCAATGGCCGGCTGGAATTCGAGAACAAGATGAAACCCAATGGCGGTACTGCCTCTCTGCGGCCCTGGTTTCGCATACCGAAACGCCGCAGCGCCAACAAGCGGATTATCTTCGGCCACTGGTCGACGCTGGGTTTCATCAATGAAAACAATGTGATCGGGCTGGACACGGGCTGCGTCTGGGGTGGACAGCTGACTGCCTACCGGCTGGATACCCCGGTAGCGCACCCGATCAGCATGGTCTGCGCCGGCGCACTGGCACCAGGAGAGGAGTGATTTGGCGGCTGCTCCACTCGATACGGTCCTGCATCTGGCAACACCAGAGGGCGTACCTCTGGTCGTTTCTCCTGCCGGACCGGTGCCGCGCCTCTATGCCTGGACGATCGACCTGCTGCTTCGCGGACTGATCTACGCATTGCTCGGGATTGCTCTCGGCATGGCCGGTGGCCTGGGGATGGGCCTGTTACTGGTGCTGCTGTTTGCAGGAGAGTGGTTCTATCCGGTGCTGTTCGAGGTGTTACGCCATGGTGCGACACCTGGCAAGCAGATGATGGGCCTGCGCGTGATCTGCGACGACGGCGCGCCGGTGGGCTGGCATGCCTCGATGATTCGCAATCTGCTGCGCAGCGTGGACATGCTGCCAATCACCTACGCCTTCGGCCTGATCTCGATGCTGCTCAGCCGCGAATTCAAGCGTCTGGGAGACATCGTGGCCGGCACCCTGGTCGTCTACAACACTCCACTCGCTGACGACCTGCCGATTCCCGCAGCTCCTCCCATCCTGCCGCCAGCCATTCTCGACGACGATGAACAGCAGGCCATCGTGGACTTCGCCACCCGCTCGGATGACCTGACACCGGAACGACGCAATGAGCTGGCCCGGCTCGCATCCCCACTGATCGGCGGCAGGGAGGCCACGGCACAATCACTGCTTTCCTTCGCCAACTGGATCAGCGGAAGACGCACACCGTGAATCAGATCAATTTCACCCGACGATTCAAACCCGCCTGGGACGAATTTGCCCGGCAGCTCGAATACCTCGCCAAGGGCAGGCCAACGACCGAATTCGACTTTCCTGCGGCACTGCGGCAGCTCAACCACCATCTGGCGCTGGCCCGCTCGCGCCACTACAGCCAGGGATTGATTCATCACCTGGAGCAACTGGCGCTGGCCGGGCACCAGCAACTGTATCGCCATCAAACACCCCTGCCGCAGCGCGTGTTGCGCTTCTATCAACGAGACTTTCCACAACTGGTGCGACAGGAGTGGAAAGTGGTAGTAATAGCGGCCCTGCTCTTCTTTGGCAGCCTGCTGGCGATGCTGGTTGCCATTCAGCTCAACCCGGAGCTGGCTCAGGCAGTGCTCACCCCATCACAAAGCGCTCAGATGGAAACCATGTACGCGCCAGGTCAGGCATTGCGACTGGGCCGCCAGGACGCCGCCGAGAGCGATATCATGATGTTCGGCTTCTACCTGCGCAACAACACCTCCATCGGCTTTCAGTGCTTTGCCGGCGGGCTGCTGTTCGGCCTGGGGAGCGTTTTCTTTCTGCTGTACAACGGTCTGTTCATTGGCGCCGTGGCCGGGCATCTGACGCAGATCGGCTATCTATCGACCTTCTGGGGTTTTGTTGCCGGCCATTCGGCACCGGAGCTGACAGCCATCGCCCTCTCCGGCGCGGCGGGGCTGAAGCTGGGCGAGGCGTTGCTGTTACCGGGGCGACAAAGCCGGCGGGAGGCCCTGAAACACAATGCCGGAATCGGCGTCCGAATGCTCTATGGTGCGGCAACACTGTTCCTGCTGGCAGCCTTTATCGAGGCCTTCTGGTCGGCGATCCCCGGCATCCCGTTTGCCATCAAGATAACCGTTGGGTTGAGCCTGTGGGCATTACTGCTCCTCTACCTGCTGCACCAGGGAGGCAAACCACATTGACTGACGCCCCTGCAATCATGCTGAGACCCCGCAACGCCTGGGAGGCCACCGATCTCGGCATTCGCTTTCTGCATCATTGCCGGAAGCCGGTCTTCATTCCGTGGATACTCTATGCGGTGCTGCTGTTTACCGCACTGCATCTGGCGATGCCCAACAACATGCTGGTACCCCAACTGATCTTCTGGTGGCTCAAACCCCTGCACGACCGGCTCCTGCTGTTTCCGCTGCAGAAGGCGCTGTTCAACGAGCCTGTCACGCTGGCCGCAACCTTCGCCCATCTGCGCAGATCACTGAGCTGGGCACTGCTGCTCAACCTCACGCTGCTGCGACTGAATCCATCTCGGAGCTTCCACCTGCCCATCTGGCAACTGGAGGGACTGCAGGGCAAGACTCGTCGTGAGCGAACGAGAGCACTGAGTCATCACAGCAACGGTTATCCGTTCTGGCTGACGCTGGCCTGTCTGGTCATGGAGGTGTCGCTCTATCTCAGCCCGGTGGTACTGCTCTATCTGCTGCTGCCCACCAGCCTGGATATCGACCTGCTCGCGCTATTGGCCAGTGACAGCACAATGCGCTGGCTGGATATTACCGACAGCCTTTCCTACCTGCTGGCCATTATTCTGATCGAGCCGATCTATGTGGCGGCAGGCTTCATGCTCTATATCAACCAGCGAATACGGCTGGAGGCCTGGGACATCGAATGGCGCTTGCGTCAGCTCGGCAAACGTCATGGCAACAAGCAGGCAGGAACAGGATCCCCATTGATCCCGGTATTGCTTGCCGTGACGTTCACACTCGGCCTGATACCCACTGCCAGTCAGGCCACCGAGAGAGGCAAGCCCTTGCTGACCGGCGACCAGGCAGGAGAGGTCATCGGGCAAATCATGTCCCGTGATGAACTGCGTCAGTATGAGGTCGAAGAGGAGTGGTACCTCAATTTCGAGCACAACAAGGATACCGGCAACGGGCAATCATTCGGCTGGATCAGCAAGGCCCGTTCCCTGCTGGCGCAACTGATCCGCCTGCTGTTCTGGCTGGCCATGGCGATTCTGGTCATGGTACTGATCGTCTATCGCAAACAGTGGATGGAATGGTCTCCCCTGCAACGTCAGCCAAAAGACCATCCCGACGCCCCCGCCACCGTTGCCGGATTGGAGGTATCGGCGGCCGCCCTGCCCGATGACATTCCCGCTGCAGCTCGGGCAGCACTGGAGGCCGGTCAGCCTCGCAAGGCGTTGAGCCTGTTGTACCGAGGGGCCATTCTGACCATGTTGCAGCGAGACAAGCTGCCGCTGCGCAACCACCATACCGAAAGCGACATCCTGCGGATCGCGACTCGGCACCTCACCACGTCGCGTACCCGTTATCTGGCACAACTGACGGGATACTGGCAATTTCTGGCCTACGGCCACAGGATTCCCGAATCGGGCGATGCATTGACCCTCTGCCAGCAGTGGTCCGAACACTTCAGCCAGCGCGAAGCCGATGAATAGGACACAGACATTTGCCCTGCTTGCCGCTCTGTTGGGAGCCACCCTGGTCGCTACCTGGCTGGCAAGACATATCGATACACGCGAGGTGCATGTTCCCCGTGCGTTGCAGGGCGAAGCGGCCAGCAATAACCTCTATGCAGCCCGGGAATTTCTGCACGCCATGGGGCTGCATGCCGAAACCCGTTCCATTGGTGAGCTGCCCACAGCGCTGCCGCCAGCCTCCAGCGCCATCATTATCGATCATGACCGTGAAGGCTGGTCCGATGAGACCCGGAAAGCCATACTGGCCTGGGTAGCCCGTGGTGGACACCTGTTACTGCGCCCCGGCCTGAACCAGCTCAACGAAGACACTCTCGTTTTCGCAGATCCGCTACTCAGCCAACTGGGGCTGCAAGCCCGTCTGATTCCGGATGCCGAGCCGGATGAACCCGCCGAAATCAGTATCAGCAGCAACCAGGGAGATGAACACCTGCAGGTCTTGTTCGATGAACAGCGGGTGCTGGAAGGAGAGTTGGCAAACGATGTACTGATGATCGACCGTCAGGGGGTACACCTGGTCCATCGTGCCGTTGGCGCCGGTTACGTCACGGTGCTCAGCGACATGGCCTTCATCAACAATCACGAGATCGGGGAATTCAACCACGCTGCCCTGCTGTGGTATCTGCTTAACTGGGACGGTATCCCGCCAGCAAGAATCTGGCTGATTCATGACGAAACACCGGCTTCACTGCCACGATTGCTGTGGCGACACGCCAAACCGGTGGTGATTGTCGCAGCACTGTGGCTGGGACTGTTTCTGCTGACCTCAGGATATCGGTTTGGCCCACTGTTACCCCCCCGGCAGGCACCTCGGCGCAGCCTGATGGAACATATCGATGCCAGCGGTCGCCACTACTGGCGTCAGGGACAGCAGGCCCGACTCCTCACCAGCAGCCGACAAACGGTCGTACACCATCTGAACCAGTTGCACCCGCAATGGACAAACCTTTCTGACAGCGAACGAAACCAGCGATTGGCAACACATCTGCACTGGCCTGCCAGCCGCATCAATACCCTGCTGCAGGGAGAAATCCCCACCGACCGCGATGCATTCACCCGCATGATCAGCGACCTGGAAAAACTGAGAGCTTCACTATGACCGAGATTCATCCCGCTGCCTTCTCCGGCACTCCGGACAGCCACAATGCCGCCGAACTGACCGCGCTGATCCGCAAGGAGATCGGCAAGGCGCTGATCGGGCAGGAGACGGTGGTCGAAGAGCTGCTGATTGCCTTGCTTGCAGGTGGTCATGTGCTGATAGAGGGTGTGCCCGGACTGGGCAAGACCCTGCTGGTACGCGCCCTGGCAAGAACCTTTTCCGGCAGTCACAGCCGCATCCAGTTCACACCGGATCTGATGCCTGGCGATGTCTCCGGCCATCTGATCTTTGACATGAAAAAGGAGTCTTTCACGCTGCGCAAGGGACCGGTGTTTACTCATCTTCTGCTGGCCGACGAGATCAACCGCGCCCCCGCCAAGACCCAGTCAGCCTTGCTGGAGGTAATGCAGGAGCAGCAGGTAACGATCGAGGGGCAATCCCTGCCGGTCCCCGCCCCCTTCATGACCATTGCCACACAGAACCCGCTGGAGCAGGAAGGCACCTACCCGCTGCCGGAGGCGCAGCTGGATCGATTTCTGCTCAAGGTGATCATGGACTACCCCAGTGACCGGGAAGAGCAGGAAATGGTGCAGACCATCACCCGCGGTCACGTCGGTGATTCCCTCGATCTGTCACGTGTCTCGACGCTGGTACACCCTGAAACCATTCTGGCATTGCAGCAGGTTGCTGCCGGGATCGAGGTGGATCAGCGCGTCATCGACTATGCCGTGGACATTACCCGGCGCACCCGTGACTGGCACGGCATTGCCGTTGGTGCCGGACCGCGCGGCGGTATCGCACTGGTACGTGCGGCCAGAAGTGCAGCGGTTCTAGCAGACCGGCGCTTTGTCACCCCTGACGACATCAAGCGCGTGACTCTGCCGGCGTTGCGCCATCGCATCATTCTGGCACCGGAATTTGAACTGGACGGACAAACCACGGATCAGGTATTGCACCATCTCATGGAAGAAGTCCCCGCACCACGCAGCTGACCGGTCGCTGCTCCCGTGATTCTCCCCGACAAGCGACTCCACCAGATGCTGGCTCTGTTGCTGCTGCTGGCAATCATTGCCAGCCTGTGGCCGGCCTGGTTGTCGCTGTGGTGGCTGCTGGTGCTGTTGCTCATGAGCCTCGCCATCGGCGATGGTCTGCTGCTGTTTGCGCCGGTGAACCTGCAGGTCTCGCGGGAGATCAACAGTACCCTGCCCCTGGGAAGCTGGCAGCCGGTGAGCCTGCATCTGCTACAGCAGAGTCCACGCCCGCTACGTCTGCAGATATTTGATCATCCTCCAGCCACGATGCAGTGTCGGCAGATGCCTGCGGAGCTGTTGCTGCAACCCGAAAAGCTCCAGGTTCTACAGTATCAGGTACGCGCACAGCAGCGGGGTGATGTCTGCTTTCCCCGGGTTCAGGCCCGCCTGCAGTCACCGCTGCGGTTGTGGTGGCGCAATATCCTTCTGCCGGTCGTCAATTACTGCAAGGTCTATCCCAATTTCACTGCTGTCAGTCAGTATGACCTGCTGGCCATGGAGAACCGGCTGGGTCTGCTGGGGGTGAAGAAGCAGCCACGCCGCGGCGATGGGCAGGACTTCTTCCAGCTGCGGGACTATCGTCACGGCGATACCCTGCGGCAGATCGACTGGAAAACCACCTCGCGAATGCGCAAGCTGATCTCACGCGAGTATCAGGAGGAGCGCAACCAGGACATCGTCTTTCTGCTCGACTGCAGTCATCGCATGGGGACGCAAGATGGTGAACAATCGCATTTCGACCACAGCCTGGATGCCATCATGCTGCTGACGCATATCGCCCAGCGCCAGGGTGACGAGGTGGGTGTCGCCACCTTTGGCCATCGCTCTGAGCGATGGCTGCCACCGGTTGGCGGGCAGCGGGGACTCAACCAGATCATGCAATGCGTCTACGACCTGCAACCCGGTGACGGTGCAGCAGACTACGTCCGGGCCGCTACCACGCTCTTGCAGCGACAGAAGCGCAGGGCGCTGATCATTCTGGTCACCAATATTCAAGATCAGGACAGCGAAGCGCTGCGCAGCGCTGCCGACATGCTGACACACAAACATCTGCTGGTGCTGGCCAGTCTGCGTGAAGCCGTGCTCGACAACGCACTGGAGACACCAGTAGAAACCTTCGAGCAGGCCTTGCAGCGCAGCGCCCTGCACCATTACCTGCTGCAACGTCAGACCACCTTCAACCGCCTGCCACCCAGGAACACCATCAACCTCGATGTTCGCCCTGACCAGCTTGCCACCGGACTGATCAACGAATACTTCAGAATCAAGCGGGCCAACAGGCTGTAACGTCCTGGTTTCCCCGCTTTTATCGGCTGAAGGGTGATTTATCCACGATTCATGGGGTACTATCGCGGGTCACTCAGATTGCACCATGCCACCACCGGGCGTAGGGAGAAGCACCTTGACAAAACGAATCACGATAGTAGGCGCTGGATTTGGCGCCCTGACAGCCGCACGCAAGCTGCGGCTCAGCGACAAGTCGGTTGAGATCACGCTGGTCGCTCCCCGACCCGAGTTCATCTACCTCCCCAGCCTGATCTGGATTCCGTCCGGTCGTCGCAGCCCGGAAGACGTCACGGTGCCGCTACAGCACTTCTTCACCAAATACGACATTAAGTACCATCAGGGATCCGCCACCGGGCTGGAAGACTATGGCCGCACACTGATCACCACTGGCGGACGCATCGAGAACGACGGCATCATCATCGCTTCCGGCGGGCGATTCCTGAAGAAACTGCCCGGCATCGAACACGCCATCACCCCCTGCGAAGGTGTCCCGGCTGCGGTGAAGATCCGCGATCGCCTGCAGAGCATGAAAGGCGGCACCATCGCCATCGGCTTCGCCGGCAACCCGAAGGAGCCTTCAGCCATGCGCGGCGGCCCCATGTTCGAATTCCTGTTTGGTATCGACACCCAGTTGCGCAAGGAAAAGCGGCGCGGCCACTTCAAGCTGGTCTTCTTCACTCCGGCCAAGCTGCCCGGCGCCAGACTGGGACCCGATGCAGTGGAGGGGCTGATGAAGGAGATGGCCAAGCGGGACATCGAAACCCATCTCGGTGAAAAGATGAAGGGTTTTACCGAAAAGTCGGTCATCACCGAGGGCGGAGAATTCGACGCCGACATGATTCTCTTCATGCCCGGCATGACCGGCAACAAGTGGTTCGACAATACCGAGCTGCCCCGCTCTGAAGGGGGCATGCTCAAGGCCGACAAATACTGCCGTGTCGAGGGCTGGGACAAGGTCTACGTGGCCGGCGACTCCGGCAGCTTCCCGGGACCGGACTGGAAGCCCAAACAGGCACACATGGCCGACCTGCAGTCAACTGCGGCTTCAGCCAATCTGTTGCTGGAACTCGATGCTCTTCCTCCTGCCAAAACCTTCAAGCATGAGCTGATCTGCATCGTTGATACGACCAACAGCGGCATGCTCGTGGCACGCGATGAAAAACGCAATCTGGTCTTGCCCTCCAATATCGTTTTCCATTGGGCCAAACGCGCTTTCGAAATATGGTATCTGCGCGAATTCAAATAGACACTGGCCGATCCATTGATGCCTGCCTGGTAAGCAACACCTCCTGCTGCTCCTAGGAGGCTGTCCGAGAATAGGTTGATAAAAACCCAAACCACCTTCCGTATTAATAACGACAATCATTCAGAAGCACAGATGATTATCATTACTACTTATGGCCACTGTTTTCCACTTTATTGCCTCATTATCTTTCTTTCGTACCCCTCATATCCCTTTCAAATGGGGTTTT
>CAYTPO010000112.1:0-3855 GCA_964439815.1 uncultured Thiotrichales bacterium | reverse complement strand
CCATTGAAGCTTTCTTTGCTGCTTCGGCCTTCTTTGCTGCTTCGGCCTTCTTTGCTGCTTCGGCCTTCTTTGCTGCTTCGGCCTTCTTTGCTGCTTCGGCCTTCTTTGCTGCTTCGGCTTTCTTTGCTGCTTCGGCCTGCTTTGCTGCTTCGGCCTGCTTTGCTGCTTCGGCCTGCTTTGCTGCTTCGGCCTGCTTTGCTGCTTCGGCCGTATTGGAAACCTCGGCAGGTCTGGCTGCATCATCTTCAACCTGAACAGCATAGACTATGGTAGCTGTAGAAATACCAAGGGTTTCGGGAACAGCTGCAGCGCTGTCCTGTTCACTAAATGCATCTTCCAGATTGGCGGGTACTCCTTTCAGTGGAGTAATGGCAGTGGAACCAGTGTCTGTTTCGACGACGGGATCATCTCCGGCTGGAGCAACCAGACCCGCGCCATTATCACAACCAGAAACAAACAGCGTACTCATCAAGGTAACCGTGAGCCCAAACCCACAGAAATGTTTTCTTTGCATATTAAAATCTATAGTTATATCAATCGTATATCTCCGTATCCACTGCTATCAGACACAGAAAAGCCCATACACTCGAGGATCATCCTCATACCGCCTATCCGCTAGGCGACCACGCGCACTCCCTGCTGGTAACGAAGGGGGACTGTTGTATTTGCAACACTCTGTTACCAGTATTCAAAAAACCCGTGAGAAACATATTTTTACATGATGGAGTCCCATTTTAAACAAATCAACGAGCCGATATGCTGTCATTCCGCCCCCTGTTTCAGGGGAGAACAGGATAGCAAGCAGATATTGCAGTCAAGCAAAGGTACAATACACAATGGCCTAACAAAATAGCCTACCGCATTGATTTAATGGCTATTTATTGCAACACCCTCAAACAAAAATCAAGTATTTACATCGTCCTCTCTGGCAGCATGCACACAACTCACCTTCTTTTCAAAAGCTGCCAAAATGGCTTTATTACAAAACTGTAACCTACATGCTTATGTGATCCAGTTCACGCTTTGGTTTTTCAAAAATCAACTCAATCTGTAGGCAACATGTATTCGCGCCGTATTTCCGTGCCAAAAAATGATGCGCGGGGAGAAACGCACCTGCTGCGGGGTTCCTCGAATTGAGGCATCAATCCCACAGCCGACTGACGCTTAACCAACAGATCCTGGTTGAAAGTTGTATATTTCAAACATGTTACGAAAATCAAGAAGCGCGTCCGACACCCCGGTTTCGGGTTGAAAACAAAACAGCCGTCCGATAATCTGGCGCACATGCATCGACTTCTGCTCCTGCCCATTCTTCTTTGCCTGTTCATCAACCCGGCGCTCGCATCTGCGCCAATCGTAGCTCCTGCGCCCATGGAAATGCTTCATCCGGCAACATCCCTTGCAGGTCATGCAGAAAATCGAATGGTTGGGATGAACCACTGCCCTTCAGGATGCAACGGTCAGTGCAGCGATTGCAGTTGCCCACCAGGAAGCTGCAGCGCATGCAGTCATGTAACGGCAGCACCACCAGCCTCTACCCGGACTTTCAGCGCAGACCGTACCGCCCAACACCTCAATCACCTCTTTGGCAAATTGCTTACCCGCTCATTGCCACCCCCACTGAGACCACCTCTCCACATCTGACCTCCCTCTGACGTTCAGCCCTTGCGGGTATCAATGCCCCCTCCCCTGAACATTTACATCTGAAAATACAATCCGGGATTGCACTGCTCGGCCTGGTGTTCAGATGTCTGTCACTTGTCCGCTGTTGAATTCATGTTGCCAGGTTCCTCCTGAGCGCCATTATTTCCACTATCAGGCTTCGACGGGCGTCATTCCAGGTCTGCTTTCGCAATATCACTCCGGAAACCTGTAATGGAGTTCAGCAATGCACCAATTGCATCAGCCGCAGCCCAGGATGGCATCGCCAAAACCATGCCAAGCCGATACCTGCCGCCAACCGGTATCGTCCGATCGACAAGCTGCACCGGCAATATGTCAACCAAACGACCACTCACCACGAAACAAGCAGCAACCGACACCTCTGCCTTTCCGAAAACACGGAGGCAGATCGGGTTGAACATGCAATACCAGGACGACCTGAGCATTTTTCTACGCCAGAATCGCAACGCTGCATTGAAGTTTGCAGCCATTCGCTTGCGGGACGAGCACAGCGCGCTGGACGTGATGCAGGAGGCCATGATCGGATTTGTCGGGAGCGCGGGAGACTATGAGGTCGAAGCGTGGAAGAATCTTTTCTACAAGATTCTGCTGCGAAGAATCACCGATTACCAACGCAAGCAGAGCTGGCGCAACAGGATTGTTCGTATCATGAACTTTTCCCAACTCGCCCAGCCTGACGAAGATGCGCCAGCCATCGAGGTCATCGACAATGGGGATGCCGCATCACACCATGAGGCTTTCGAACTGGCAGAGGCTTTCGAACTGGCGCTGGCCGAATTGCCCGCCCGCCAGCAGGAGGCTTATCTGCTGCGCCAGTGGCAGAATATGAGCGTGGCAGAAACAGCCAGGGCGATGGGGTGCTCGGAAGGCAGCGTGAAGACACATCTATCACGCGCCTTTGGAGCACTGCGCGATAAATTGGGAGACTGGATTAATGAATAGGCAGACACCAACAACACGGGGTGACCCAAAATCCATCCTCGACCAACGGGCCGGATTGCTGGCCAGCCGCCATGAAGCCCGCCTGAGAGCAATGACCAACCAGGCTGTAGCGCAGGCGGGAACATCGCAAAAGCCAGGGTATCGAAGATTCAGCGCCGCAACTGCAGCTCTTGCGTTGACGGTTGTCATCGCAGCCACTGTCATTCTTTTCAAACCCGGTACTGAACAGCCTCCGCAAATGGCCACCGCTGAGCAACTGAATATTCCCGACTGGGTCGAGGATGATACGGTACCCGTTTCACTACTGGAAAACATGGAGTTATATGTCTGGATTGCGCGACAATCTGCAGCAGAAATACAAGGGTAACCCGCTATTCCTGTTGCTCCTGGTAACGGCTGCTGCCATCAGCGCAAGCACCCCCCCAGCAACATTGCCCCGTGGTTTCCTTGAACAGCTCCCCATGTTTCTGGAAATGCCGGATAAGGAATACGACACGCTTCTGCAAGCTACCGATAGCGATGAATCCAAAAAAACCATCCAGAAGGTGAAGCAACCATCCGGCACATCGCAATGAAACAATCTTCTATCATCAGGCTGTCTGTTCTCCTGTTGCTGACGGCCGCCGTTGTCGGCTGGAGCGGCGAGCACGATTTCGATACATTACCCGGCGATCTGCAAACCGTCCTGGGTGAGTATCAACATGACTGGTCAACACTACCCCAACAGAAAAGGGCCCTGCTGGAACAAATGGGGAAAAAATGGCTGGCGCTCCCCGAGCAGCGCCGCAATGCCGTCTGGCAACGCTTTCAGCTATGGCAACAACTCTCTCCCGAAAGGCGTTCGAGAATGGAGCAGGCCTATGAACGATTCAAGGCCATGCCAATGGAAGAGAGACAACAGATGATGCAGCAGCATCACGCCTTTCAGAAGATGAACCCGGAAAAACGGCAGGAAATGATGGAACGCTTCAAGATGTTCCAGCACCGAGGCAGCAGCGGGATGATGATGCCCGATGGTGATATGGACATGAGCATCCCCATGGACAACATGCACGACGGCAATATGTCGATGCCCGGGATGCAGCGGCGCTAGGAGGCTGTCCGAGAATAGGCAAGATCACTTGCTGACAACGACAATCTTAATGCGGGTAAGCAGCGGGATTCAGAAAAACCATGTGATATTTCCCATTCAATCAATGGCATAGGTTATAATTCTGGCATGAAAGCCCA
>CAYTPO010000111.1:0-21210 GCA_964439815.1 uncultured Thiotrichales bacterium | reverse complement strand
CCCATTAAAATTCAGGCACCTGCGCGTTTTATTTGTCGTTTAGGAGTCAATCCCAAATTATTTGAACCCGGGCATTCCACGACCTGTTTTAGACCCGTACAAGGCACGCCAGAAGGTCGAAAAAACCAATGTTATGATGGGCTTATTCAATAAGCGCTCATTCATCAGTGGCCAATATCGACAAACAATCCGTTCGCAGTGAAGTCGACAAGGTAAAGTCCGAGTTCGAGTCACTTTGTGCGGCCGGCAAGGTCCCTGATGAAACCCGGGTGTTGATGCGCAGTTTGCTGATGATCATGGAGTTGATCCTCTCCATCTTCATGGAACGCAAGACCCGCAAGGACTCATCCAATTCCAGCCTGCCGCCTTCTCAAACCCCGAAGGATGAGTCCGCGCTGGATGCGGATTCCCCAGGTAGTCACAACAAGGGCAAGCCTTGCCAGCCAGCGACCGTGGGCAACTTCCGCAGGGTGGAGACCGTATCGATCTCGGAAGTTCTGTTCTGCGACCATTGCGGTGAGGATCTGCAGGCGGTTGACGCACATGCCCATGAACGACGGACGAAGATCGATATCCTGTTCGAGAAGGTGGTCGATCATGTCGATGCACAGATCAAGACCTGCCCTGCCTGTCAGGAAGTGACCAAGGGATCCTTCCCGGCTGATCGCCCGGGTCCCTTGCAGTATGGCGATGGCCTGAAGGCCTTTGCCATCAATCTGCTGGTTTGCCAGATGGTCTCCATCAACCGGGTGCAGAAGCTGCTGAAATCGATGATGGGGGAGCTGCTCTCTGAAGCGACACTGCTCAAGTTTGTACTTCGCCTGCATCAGGCCCTGGAAGACTGGGAGCAATCAGCCATCGAGCAGATCATCGCCCAGCCAGCCCTGCATGTGGATGAAACCTCATTCCAGGTCGATCGAAGAAAATACTGGATCCATGTCTATTCCTCCGGGAGGCTGACACTCAAGTTCCTGCATCGAAAACGGGGCAAGGAGGCGATCAGGGATATTGGGATCATTCCCCGCTATGGCGGTGTCACCATCCATGACTGCTGGGCATCCTATCTCTCCTACGACCACTGTGGGCATGGGTTGTGTGGCTCCCATTTGTTGCGTGAGCTGACCTTTGTGGTCGACTCCAATGGCTATGTGTGGGCACGTCATATGAAGCAACTGCTGCAGAAGACCTGCAAACAGGTCTCCGGGCAAAAGGACAAGAAGCTGGATGAGAAGGGTTACGCCAACCTGCAAAAGCGCTATCGCACGATCATTACTCAGGGAGAGAAGGAGTTACCTCCTATTCCACCCAAACCCAGTGGAAAAAAGGGCAAGATAGCCAAGTCGGATGCCCATAATCTCTGGGAGCGACTCGAGAAACATGAGGCGGCGGTATTGCGCTTTGCCAAGGACTCCCATGTGGCGTTTACCAATAACCGTGCTGAACAGGATTTGCGCATGGCCAAGGTGAAGCAGAAGGTATCAGGCTGCTTCAGAACTGTAGTCTATGCGCACGCCTATTGTCGTATTTCCAGCTATTTGCAGACGATGGCCAATCAGGGCGTTAATCCTTTGATTGCTATTCAAATGGCCTTGGCGGGGAATGCAGGGGGTGAGTAGTTACCTTTGTTGAATAATTATGCGGTATTCAGGCGTGATGAAACTACAATGTTTGTCAACCGTAACTACTCAGCACACTTCTGAAATGCACCATCCCTGCGTTAAAATGATCTATTGAAATACCATGCTTTCTTGGTGGAAGAAGGTAAGCGCCCTCAAATCAGCATCTACCCCTCCACACAAAACCCTGCCAGACTTTCTCCTGTCCTCAACACCGACAGGAGAAGAACATGCCAAATCCCAATTCAGACACCTCGCGCGCCCAATTCTGGCAACAACAGCATTTTGAGCCACTTTTTAACGCAGTATCGTGCCAGCAGGGACTTTTTCAACAGCCTGTTAAGGGTCATGCAACTCTAACAGCAACTGTGTTTTCGAAATCGGTTAATCGGCCACGAGAACACGATAAGGCTCCCCGCTTCGAAACACCGCGTTGATGATGGTCAACAGCCTGCCAGGTGGAGCGGGTGCTCCTAGAAATAGTCCTTGTGGGTGACTGCCCACACAGCGGCCTCTACACGAGTTCTCAGCTTCAGTTTCTTCAACAGATTCTTGATGTGAACCTTGACCGTAGCCTCAGCGATGCCAAGCTTGCGTGCGATCATTTTGTTGCTGTTGCCTTCGCATACCAGCAGCAGGATCTCTTTTTCCCGCTCAGTGAGTCTTTTCAGGACATCATTCTGTTCGCGCCGGCCTTCGGCCTGTAAGGCCCGCGCCAAACATTCGGCGATATTGGGTGAAATGACCAAGCGTCCTTCTGCTACTTCCTGGAACTTCTGCAGCAGGTCGGCCTGGTCCATGTCCTTCAAGAGATAGCCGTCGGCATTAGCACGTAGTGCGGCGACCACATCCTCTTCGGTGTTCGATACAGTGAGGATAACCACGCGTCTATCAGGCGCTTTCTGTTTCAATATGGACAAGGTCTCCATGCCATTCATTCCAGGCATATTGAGGTCGAGGATGACCAGATCCGGTTTCAACTTCTCAACAAGGGCTATGCCATCGGCACCGTTGTCCGCCTCACCGATGATCTCGATATTGGGCGAGAGGTCTGCGAGTTGTTGCAGGCCTTTGCGCAGAAGTGGATGGTCATCGATTACCACTATGTGCTGGATGTCCAGGTCTTTCATATTTCTACGTTAAGCTCCGCATAACTTTGTTGTCTATTGCTGGGTTGAAATGTCAGCGTGACTCTGGTGCCGCCCTCTGTGCGTGGTTTTATCTGAAGGTTGGCGTTAAGTGAAGCGGCGCGTTCGTGCATAATGGCCAGTCCGTAGTGGTGGGTGCGCTCTGCCTTGTCGGGGATTCCGACGCCATTGTCATCAATTTGCATCAGGACGCCATTATTGTTGCTGCTTAGAAGATAGATATCGGCACGGGTTGCCTTGGAGTGGTAGATGATGTTGGTCAAGGCTTCACGCGCAATGTGGAGAATATGTATTTCTTCGTTGACGCTGAAAGGGAAGTTGGTAAGTTCATTGTGCAGGCTGATCTCTATGTCACTCCGTATGTTGAAATTGGTCACCGTCTTGGAAAGTGCTGCCGCCAAGCCTTGGCCATCCATTTGCAGGCGGAAAGTGGTGAGCAGTTCACGCAACTGGCGATAGGCAACATCAAGCCCTTCTTTTAACTCGTTCAAGGCATCGTCCACTGTCTCCGAGGCTGGATCCTCGTTTCTAAGGATAGTGAGGCGTGTCACCTGTATCTTCAGGTATGAGAGTGATTGGGCCAGTGAGTCATGAAGCTCCCTGGCGATTACGCTACGCTCATCCAGTAGCGCCAAGCGCCGATCCTGGATGACGCTGCGGGTCACGCCAATTGAGATGCCGATGTGTTTGGCCAGGGTTTTTAGTACCTGTATCTGCCAAGGATCAAAGCTTCTTCCTTTTTTCTGTTCCACGAGGAAGACACCATATTGATTCTCTGGATCGCGAATTGGGATGGAGAGCACATTATTGCTGCCGCCATGGGCGATGCTGCTGATCTGCCGGGTTGATCCATTGGCGATACAAAGACTACACCGGCGGTCATTGCACATTGGTGGAGTAGCTCCGGTTGCCGCTATGGTGATGGCCTGGTTTTTGTCTTCATTGAGCATGCAAAGGCAGATTCCCTCGCAATCCACGATGTCTGCAATCTCCTTGAGCAGGTCTTGGTAGGTGGTTTTCGACGTCGCTGCCTTGGTCAGGTTATGGGATGCGTTATAGAGCAGTTCCAGGAACCGGTTTTTGTCGGTCAGTTCTTTGGTCTTTTCATTGACCCGATGCTCCAACTGATCATACATCGCGGAGATGTCGGCGGCCATGGTGTTGAAAGCCTGGCCCAGTATTCCCAATTCATCTGAACCGGTATTCCCCACGCGCGCGCTGAAGTCGCCACTGCCGGTTCTTTCTGCGCATTTGAGCAGGTCATGTACTGGCGACAGAATGTCGGTATAGAGCAGGTAGAGGGTAATAACAGCGATCAGAAGCGTCAGCATGAAGCTGACCCCTTGCAGGAGCCCGAGCATGTGAATTCTGGATTCGGCATCCTCTTCGAGCAGTCTGACCAGACTATTGATGTCGTTTACAAAGCCTCTCACGCTGTATCGGTAGGCGATGTTGATTTGACGGATAGCGGTGCTCGGATCTTGAGAGTATGTGGAAGATTGAGCCAGCCTGATGTATTCGGCAATCAGGGGATGCACTGCTGTATCCCAGCGATTTATTATCTTGCTGTAGGCTTCATACAAAGAGCTGCGGTTTGCGGTGTGTACCACCTTCGATAGTACTCGGCTGTTGATGCGCGCCTCGAACTCATCCGCCAGGCTGGTGAGTTCGCGCACAAAGTCTGGGTCAGATGCATCGTTCCGTTCAAGCAGGGCGAGGATCCGGTAAGACTGCATGCGCAGGCTACCCGCCAGGTTTACGGCGCTTGCCTCGCCCTTGACCGAACGGGTGACGTAGACAGCGCTGCCCATGCTGAATAGCGCAAGCGCAGTGATCAGCCCCATGGCCAGGCCGGCGCGCAGTAACAGAGAATGTTTCAGATAGTTGAACATGTAAACAGCTTACCTCTGTTGACCTGTAACCGATGGCATTAGCTGAACGTGATGAGGCTATCTTACCTGGGTTTTTGGTGTTAATCCTTTTTCCTCTGGGGTAGTGCATCAGATTACCGCCAACCTTGGTAGATTGCATGGGTTTTCCCGTTTTATCAATGTGTTATGGGTGGTAGCCGGGATACCTCTTTGGTATTAGTTTGGGTTACCTTTAGGTTTGGCCGGGGTCCGGGGCAATGGCAAGATTCCGGGCCTTTATTTATGCTGTCGTCATCTGCTCATCAAATGGTGGAAGAAAGGCAATGGCGACTGAGAGGGTGCAACAGTTATCTGTCCTCACGATGAATACTCTGGCATTCACCGCTTGTTTTGCGGTGTGGGTAATATTTTCAATTATTGGCATCCCGATTAAAGAGCTGCTTGAGTTGAACGACACCCAGTTCGGGATTCTGATCGCCACTCCGATTCTTACCGGTTCTCTGATGCGGTTGCCGGTCGGTATTTGGACCGACCGCTACGGTGGACGCATTGTCTACTTCGTTCTCCTGCTGTGTACTATCTTGCCGCTCTATTTGATTGGTGAGGCCACACAGTACTGGCAGTTTCTGGTGCTTGGGTTGTTTATTGGTATCGCCGGCGCCTCGTTTGCTGTTGGCATTGCCTATACTGCGCGCTGGTTCAGCAAGGACAAGCAGGGTTTTGCCATGGGTATTTTTGGCGCGGGGAATGCCGGTGCCGCGTTGACCAAGTTTGTAGCGCCCTCCCTCGTTGTGGCTTATGGCTGGCAGGTGGTGCCCAAGGTGTATGCGGTTGCCATGTTTGTGATTGCCGTGCTGTTCTGGATGTTTACCTACGAGAAGCCGGAGCACAAGGTAGGTTCCCATGTCACACTGGCTGATCAGTTGAAATTGCTGAAAGATCCCAAGATCTGGAAGTACATGCAGTACTACTCACTGGTGTTTGGCGGGTTTGTCGGGCTCTCCCTGTGGATGACAAAGTACTACATCGTGGAATATGGCTTTGATATCACCCACGCCGCGCTGCTTGCTGCGGTTTTTGTGCTTCCCTCGGGGGTGATCCGTGCGCTTGGCGGCTGGTTCTCCGACAAGTTTGGCGCCTACAAGGTGACTTGGTGGGTGATGTGGGTCTCTTGGGTTTGTCTGTTCATCATGTCTTACCCACAGACGGAGATGGTCATCAAGACTATTTCCGGCGATGTCTCCATAGGGATTGGCCTTAACGTCTGGGTGTTCACCGCACTGCTTTTTATCGTTGGTATTGCCTGGGGTTTCGGCAAGGCATCCGTATTCAAGTTTCTCTCTGATGAGTATCCGGAAAATATTGGTGTAGCCTCCGGTATTGTTGGTCTTGCCGGTGGCATGGGCGGTTTTCTGCTGCCAATTATGTTTGGTGCGCTCGTCGATATCTTCCACGTGAATACCGTGATCTTCATGCTGCTCTACGGCGCTACCAGCGTCTCCCTGGTCTGGATGCATTACACCTTCGCCAAAGAGCATAAGCAAAAAAAGGAGCAGATGGTCAGGGAGAGCGCATACGACGCCTATGCATGGGCGCATAAGAATCCTGATGCGTATGCCGCGGCCCGGGCTGCAGTCGAGCAGGCCGATTTGCTGGAGCAATTGATAGAGAAATACAGCAAGGCGCGAGAAGCTGCCGAGAAGGAGGCAGAGAAAATCCGTTCTGGACAGATGCGGGTGCAACCTACAGATGTTCTCGAGTAGCACCCGCGCAACGACAGATAAAATACTGTAAGAGGAGTAAATTAATGGCTGATATAAAAATCTGGAACCCGGAGGATCCAAAGTTTTGGGAGTCTACCGGAAAATCGATAGCAAACCGTAACTTGTGGATATCCATTCCCAGTCTGTTGTGTGGGTTCGCGGTCTGGCTCTATTGGGGAATCATTACTGTACAAATGCTCAACCTGGGTTTTCCCTTCGAAAAGGCGGAGCTATTTACACTAACTGCAATTGCTGGCTTTACTGGTGCGACCCTGCGTATTCCGTCGAGCTTTTTTGTCCGTATTGCGGGTGGCCGGAACACCATCTTCTTCACCACTGCGTTGTTGATGCTGCCCGCCATTGGTACCGGTATGGCGCTTCAGGACAAGGATACACCACTCTGGGTGTTTCAGCTCCTGGCATTTCTCTCGGGTATTGGCGGCGGTAACTTTGCTTCATCGATGTCCAATATCAGCTTCTTCTTTCCAAAGCGCATGCAGGGTCTGGCGCTGGGGCTGAATGCCGGGCTCGGTAATGCGGGGGTAACCACCATGCAGATCCTGGTGCCGCTGGTAATGACTTTCGGCATCTTCGGTGGTGAGCCAATGATCCTGGAAAACACCTCGGGCACACTGATTGGCAAGATCCCAGCCGGGTCTGAAACCTATATCTTCAATGCAGGGTATGTCTGGCTGCTACTGCTGATCCCTCTGGCTTTCGCTACTTGGTTCGGTATGAACAATATTCGTACCGAAGAGGTTTCTCCGCACATTGGCTCGCCTGTTAGTGCCATGCTCAAGATTGCCGGCATGCTGTCGATCGGGTTTTTCACGGCAGCAATTGGGCTCTACATCATCCTGCCTGAGCCTACTGGGCTGGGTGCGCCAGGCTGGGCCAAGTGGCCCGTCATTGCCGGTGTTCTGTTCGGCACGGTCATGCTGCTAAAGATGATTCCGGGCGATATCAAACCTAACCTGCAGCGTCAGTTCAAGATTTTTGGCAACAAGCACACCTGGGTCATGAGCGTTATCTATACCATGACCTTCGGTAGCTTTATCGGCTACTCCGCTGGGTTTGCCCTGGCGATCAAGGTGGTATTTGGCTATCAGCACGTAATGGTCGATGGCGTCATGACCCATGATCTCGCCAACCCCAATGGTCCTTCAGCGTTGATGTACGCCTGGATGGGCCCCTTTATTGGTGCGTTGATCCGTCCTTTGGGGGGTTGGCTTGCGGACAAGATGGGTGGCGCCAAGGTAACTCAGATTGTTTCGGTTGTAATGATCGCCAGTGCCTTGGGTGTGGCCTACTATTTGCAATTGGCTTATCAATCCGCCGCACCGGAAGAATTCTTTACGCCGTTTCTGTTGTTGTTCCTGGTGCTGTTTGCCGCGACGGGCATTGGCAATGGCTCTACTTTCCGAACCATCGCCATGGTATTTCCGAAAGAGCAGGCTGGCCCCGCGCTGGGATGGACCTCCGCGGTAGCCGCCTATGGCGCCTTCATTATTCCCAAGGTATTTGGTGAGCAGATCAAGCTGGGAACCCCGGAGCTCGCGCTCTACGGGTTTGCCATCTTCTACTTGGTGTGTCTGTTCCTCAATTGGTGGTTCTATCTTGGCCCCAAGGCGGAGATCAAGAACCCTTAACCTGGAATAAATAGAGAGCAAAAGCGTGAGCAGGTCTGCGTCAACAAGTGGCGCCCCGCCGGGATCGAGTTGCCGCGCCTTTGTTTATCGGTGTGTTAGTCAGCTAACTGGAATGAGCCTCTAAGGAGACCTCACAATGAGTCACTTATTAGATAGATTGCAATTTTTTAAACATGTGGAGAGCACCTACTCTGACGGTCATGGTATTGTGACCACCGAAGATCGTCAGTGGGAAGATGCATATCGTAACCGTTGGCGCCACGATAAAGTCGTGCGTTCTACCCATGGTGTCAACTGTACGGGTGGCTGTTCCTGGAAGATCTATGTAAAAAACGGTCTGGTTGCCTATGAGATGCAGCAGACCGACTATCCGGAAACCCGTCCCGATCTGCCCAACCACGAACCCCGTGGTTGTCAGCGTGGCGCCTCGTTCTCCTGGTATCTGTATAGCCCCCACCGTATCAAGTATCCCTTGGTACGTGGACGTCTGATAGATATGTACCGCAAGGAGCGTGCATCGGGAAAGGATCCGGTCGCTGCCTGGGAGGCAATTCAGAGCGATCCTGACAAGCGCAAGAAGTATACCGCGGTACGTGGCCTGGGTGGGTTTGTGCGGGCCGACTGGGAAGAGATGACCGAGATCATCGCGGCTGCCAATATATACACCATCAAGAAGTGGGGGCCTGATCGCATCTACGGCTTCTCTCCGATTCCGGCGATGTCCATGATCAGTTACGCGGCCGGCTCCCGCTATCTCTCTCTGATCGGTGGCGCCTGTGGGTCATTCTATGACTGGTACTGTGATTTACCGGCGGCTTCTCCGCAGGTATGGGGGGAGCAGACCGATGTGCCCGAAGCGGCGGACTGGTACAACTCCAAGTACCTGATAGTCTGTGGCGCCAACCTGCCGATGACTCGTACTCCCGATGCCCATTTTGCCATCGAGTCCCGTTACAACGGTACCAAGGTGGTGTCCATGGCGCCAGATTATGCCGAGTACGTAAAATTTGCCGATCTGTGGATGCCGGTCAAGCAGGGGACGGACTCGGCCGCCTTCATGGCCATGGGGCATGTGGCGCTGAATGAGTTTCATATCAAGAAGCAGGACCCCTACTTCACCGAGTATGTACGTACCTATACCGATCTGCCCATGCAGCTGATGCTGCGCAAGGATGGTGATCGGTATGTTACGGATCGCTTTCTGCGCGCCTCTGATTTCGAAAGCAACATGGGTGAGTCCAACAACCCCGAGTGGAAGACGGTGGTCTTCGATTCCAAAAGCAACGCCTTTGTGGTGCCAAATGGCTCGGTCGGTTTTCGCTGGGGTGAGGAGGGTAAGTGGAACCTGTTGACACGAAACGCTGCCGACCAGTCCGAGATCGAGGCGGAGCTCTCCTGCGTCGATAATCGTGATGAGGTGGTGCAGGTGACATTTCCCCACTTCAATCCGGATGATGGTGACAGCCTGGTGCGCAATATTCCGGTGCGCAAGCTGGAACTGGCTTCGGGTGAAGAGACTTTTGTCTGCTCCGTATTTGATCTGCTGGTGGCGCAGTACGGTATCGACCGTGGCCTTGGTGATAATCTGGCCACCTCCTATGATGACGCAAACATACCTTACACGCCGGCATGGGCGGAAAAGGTGACCGGTGTAAAACGTGCTGATCTGGAGCGCACCGGCCGCGAGTTTGCGCAAAATGCCTCGGACACCAAGGGCAAGTCCATGGTCATCATGGGTGCGGCAATCAACCACTGGTATCACAATGACATGGGCTACCGCAGCATTATGAACCTGCTGCACATCTGTGGTTGTGTTGGTCAGTCCGGTGGCGGCTGGGCCCACTATGTCGGTCAGGAAAAGCTGCGGCCCCAGGCCGGCTGGGCGCCCATCGCCTTCGCACTCGACTGGCAGCGTCCCCCGCGTCATATGAACAGCACCACCTACTGGTATTTTCATACTGATCAGTGGCGTTACGAGAAAGTTCAGGCCGATGACATCCTCGGCTCTACCGCGAAGGCAAAGTACCGGGGTTATCAACTGGCTGACTACAATGTGGTTTCCCAGCGCCTTGGCTGGTTGCCTTCGGCGCCCCACTTCAACAAGAACCCACTGGATATTGTCAAGGAGGCCGAGGCCGCGGGCGCCACTGATGAGGCGGGTGTTTCTCAGTATATGGCCGAGCAGTTGCAAAGTGGTGATATGGCCTTTGCAGCCGAGGATATCGATGCCGAAGAGAACTTCCCGCGTAACCTGTTTGTCTGGCGCGCCAATCTGCTGGGCTGTTCGGCGAAAGGGCATGAGTATTTTTTGAAGCATTTGGTCGGCGCCCAGAATGGTGTTCTGCAAGAGGGTGTTGAGGGCAAGAACAGTAAAGAGATCAAGTGGCGTGAGAAGTCTCCTGTAGGCAAGCTGGATCTGATGGTGGATATCAACTTCCGTCTCAACTCAACGGGTGCCTACTCCGACATTATCCTGCCCACGGCAACCTGGTATGAGAAGGCCGACCTGAACACCACAGACATGCACCCCTTCGTCCATCCGTTGGGCAAGGCAGTGGATCCGGCGTTTGAGTCCAAATCCGACTGGCAGATCTTCCAGACTATTGCCAAGAAGTTCTCTGAATTGGCCGACAAACATCTTGGGAAAATAAAAGATGTGGTCTCTCTGCCGATGCAGCATGACTCACCCATGGCGATGGCCCAGCCATTTGGTCAGGTCAAGGACTGGAAAAAAGGTGAATGTGAACTGATCCCCGGCAAGACGGCCCCGCTGTTCAAGGTGGTAGAGCGCGATTACCCCAATGTTTACAAGATGTACACCTCGGTCGGACCTCTGATGAACAAGTTGGGGAATAACATCAAGGGGCTGGATTGGAATACTGATCTGGAGATTGAGCAGCTTGCGGAACTCAATGGTGTCATTGAGGATGAGGGTATCTCCAAAGGCCGTCCCCAACTGCTGGATGATGTCGCCGTATGCGACACAGTCTTGCAGATGGCGCCCGAGACCAATGGTGAGGTAGCTCATAAATCCTGGAGTGCGCTGAGCAAGAAGACCGGTATCGATCACGGGCATCTCTATCAAGGCCGGCATGAGGAGAAGATCCGCTATCACGATATCGTAGCCCAGCCGCGAAAGATCATTACCGCGCCCACATGGTCGGGCATCGAATCTGAAGAGGTGAGCTATAACGCCTGCTACACCAATATCCATGAGCATATCCCGTTCCGTACGTTGACCGGCCGTGCCAGCTTCTATCTGGACCACGAGTGGATGCTCGATTTTGGTGAGGGTCTCTGCTGTTATCGTCCACCCCAGGATCTGGGCGCGCATACGAACCTGCCTGAGGGGCTGGCAAACAAGCTCAAGGGCAAGAAGACGCTGACGCTCAACTGGATCACACCTCACTCAAAGTGGGGGATCCACTCCTCATATCAGGATAACCTGCGCATGTTGACCCTGTTCCGCGGTGGCCCTTACTTCTGGGTTAATGAGGAGGAGGCCAAGAGCATTGGTCTGAAAGACAACGACTGGGTGGAGGCGGTTAACGCCAATGGTGCGACGGTAGCGCGTGTTGTGGTCAGTCAGCGTGTTCCCAAGGGTATGGCCCTTATGTATCACGCCCAGGAGAAAAACGTAAACGTTCCGGGTTCAAATACCACTGGCAAGCGTGGTGGGATTCTCAACAGCGTGACCAAGGTAATAATGAAGCCCACCAACATGATCGGTGGTTATGCCCAGTTGTCGTACTCCTTCAATTACTACGGCACGGTAGGGAGTCAGCGTGACGAACACGTTATCGTTCACAAGATCGAGGATGCCGATGTGAATTGGCTGGAAGGTGACCTGACACCGGCACGTGAAGCGCAACTCAATCCACCTGGAATCGATAACTGAGTTGGTTGACCACATCTGATGCGGCATGGTGTCTCATGCCATCCCGCATCTTGGCGGAAAGAATTCTGAGGAACAAAAGATGAAAATACGTGCACAAATTGCAATGGTCCTGAACCTGGACAAGTGCATTGGCTGTCACACATGTTCAGTGACTTGCAAAAATATCTGGACCAACCGGAAAGGTGTCGAGTACGCCTGGTTCAATAACGTAGAGAGTAAGCCCGGTGTCGGTTTTCCCAAAGAGTGGGAGAATCAGGACAAGTGGAATGGTGGCTGGATCAAGAAGAACGGCAAACTGGAGCTGAAAGCCGGTGGGCGTGTGAGCAAATTGTTGAATCTTTTTGCCAATCCGGACATGCCGGAAATCGACGACTACTATGAGCCGTTCGACTATGACTATGCAAAACTGCAGAACAAACCCCTCTCTGAGGCTGCACCGACTGCACGTCCGCTTTCCCAGATCACCGGCGAGCGGATAGAGAAAATTCATTGGGGGCCTAACTGGGAGGATGATCTGGCGGGTGAATTTGAAAACCGTTCGAAGGACAAAAACTTCGAGGGTATCCAGAAGCAGATGTACAAGGAATTTGAGAAAACATTCCACATGTACCTGCCCCGTCTGTGTAACCACTGTCTGAACCCGGCCTGTGTTGCCAGTTGCCCATCCGGTGCTATCTACAAGCGTAATGAAGATGGGGCGGTACTGATTGACCAGGAAAAGTGCCGCGGTTGGCGCATGTGTGTAAGTGGGTGCCCTTACAAGAAGATCTACTACAATTGGGAGTCTGGAAAATCCGAGAAGTGCCTTCTGTGTTACCCGCGGCTTGAATCCGGCATGCCGACAGCATGTGCCGAGTCCTGTGTGGGGCGTATCCGCTACATGGGTGTCATTCTCTATGATGCTGACAGGATCAGCGCTGCTGCTGGCACATCCGATGAGAAAGGGCTGTATGAATCACAGCTTGATATGTTCCTCGATCCAAATGATCCAAAGGTCATTGCTCAGGCACTGGAAGAAGGAATTCCCCAACAATGGCTGGATGCGGCAAAAAAATCTCCTGTCTACAAAATGGCGGTGGAGTGGAAAATCGCCTTCCCCATTCATCCCGAGTTCCGTACCTTGCCGATGATGTGGTATGTGCCACCACTTTCCCCCGTACAGAGTCAGATCGATCAGGGTAGCTTGCCGACCGAGGCCGATGGTGTGATCCCCAAGGCCAGTGCATTGCGCTTTCCCGTCCAATACCTCGCCAACTTGCTGACCGCGGGTGATGAGGCGCCGATCATCAGCGCTCTGAATCGCATGTTGGCCATGCGCAGCAATCAGCGCTCCAAGGCGATCCAGGGTGAAGCCAATACGGAAGTACTGGAAGCCGTTGGCATGACCGAACAGCAGGCCGAAGCGATGTACCAGATGCTCGGCATTGCCAACTACGAGGATCGCTTTGTTATTCCAACCGCGCATGAGGAGATGACACAGGAAGATCCGTATGCGTTCCAGGGGCAGAACGGCTTTAGTCTGGGAAATACCACCTCGCCAGGCGGCGAGGGTGGGAAGGGCTTTACCCTGTTTCCCACGCCGCGCAAGCGTACCTATACCCCCCAGGGCATCCAGCCCCGCAAGAAGCCTTGAACGGGAGATATTGCCATGCGTATATACAAGATATTGGCGCGCCTTTTGGATTATCCGAGCAGGGAGTTGATGGAAAACCTGCAGGCCATCAATAAAATGGTCAGTGAGGATCCGGATATAACCGCGAGCGAGCGCGATGCTTTGAAGCAATTCATCGCGTGGATGCAAATTCATGATTTGACGGGTATTCAAAGTGACTACGTGCAGACCTTTGACATGACGCCGGAACATGACCTGCATCTGACACACCACCTTTTTGGTGATGACCGTGGTCGTGGGCCCGCGCTTATCGATCTGTCCGAGTACTACAAGGCTTCCGGGCTGGATCTGGTTGAGGGTGAGATTCCTGATTACCTGCCCCTGATCCTGGAATACGTCTCCACGCTCGACGATCTGCAAGCAAGGGTTTTTCTGGCTGATGCTTCCAAGGTATTAAAGGTATTGGTGGAGAACCTTGAAAAGGCTCAAACCCCCTATGCAAAATTGCTGAGGATCGTGGAACAGCGCGGTCGTTTGGCTCAGGCAGCTTGAGGAGAAGAGAGTAATGACATTACATGATTTTGTTTTTGGGGCTTATCCCTATTTGGCGGGTACCATCTTCTTGCTGGGAAGCTGGATCCGGTTTGATCGCGAACAGTATACCTGGAAGACCGATTCCAGCCAGTTATTGAGCAACAAGGGAATGAGACTGGCCAGCAACCTGTTTCATGTGGGTATTCTCGGTATCTTTTTTGGCCATCTGGTAGGCATGTTGCTGCCGCATAGCTGGTTCCTGGCTCTGGGTATCTCTGACGTGGGGCATCAGTACATCGCGATTGTTGCCGGTGGTATCTTTGGGGTGATGTGTCTGGCGGGCGCGGTCATGCTGTTCCTGCGCCGCATCCGTGAGCCTCGCATCAAGGCTACCAGCCGAAAACGTGACACCTTTGTTATTGGCTGGCTTGCGGTTACCGTAGCGCTGGGCTTGAGTACTATCCTGGTCTCTTCCGGACATGCCGCTCACGGTGATGTATCCGATATGATTGCCTTGACCGAATACGTCAAAAGCGTTGCCACCCTGAGTGTGGATCCATCCTTGATTGCGGGCGTCTCGCCGATCTTCAAACTTCATATGCTCTTTGGTATGACGGTATTCCTGATTTTTCCTTTTACCCGTCTTGTGCACGTCTGGAGCGTGCCTGTTACCTATCTGACCCGCGCGTATCAGATTGTTCGTGTCAAACGGGTTCATATGAACTGAGTCTGGCCCTGGAGGCGCCGTATAGGGCGGGAGTCTCGTGTGCTCCCACCCTGTTTGGAAGTTCTCGTAACCATGATTCCTGGGAAGATGACCAATAAACTTCAGGACCTTCGGAGCGCGATGGAGGCACTACATGCTATCTTGCCAGGGAGGTAAGGGAGCAGGGCAGCCGCCCTGCTGGTATTTTGCAAGACCAAAAGGTGGCGTCGAGTGTCGCAGTCAAACCCATTGCTGGAATCTGATCTGATTCTTGCGCAGGCCATCCGCGATTTATGCATCAATACGGCACTGATCGCTTATGAGAACGCTGCCGTCAGTGGGCTTTGCCGGGAGGGCGCCTGGGAGGCGGCAATCAGTGCGCTGCGCATGATGGATCTGGAATCGGTGGTCAAGGACAACGCCCCCAGGGTTATGGGCAATAGCAGTGAATGCTGATGGTTGAAGATGGTTGCAAAAGTAAACGCAGCCGCCGTTGGGCAAAAGAGGAACAATGCCTGCCCCCAACAAGCAATCAATTTGTAGTAATGGTGGTGGTCTGGTTTCGCGCCCTGTCAGGTACGTAGTTCTTTTCTGGCCCATGTGTACGGCGCGAGTTGTGTTTTTTCCTTGTCGAAAAACGAGACGCAAAAAAGACGCCCCATGAGGTGCTTCCTTCGGGAGTGTGCTGGAACTTACGCAACGCTCAATATCGATCATGAAGACTGCTGGATGATGAGGCGCGACTTTATTATGTGGTGTCCGGCCGGCGGCCGGACTGTTTTTAGTCGCCAGCCAGGGATTTGCAGCCCGAGGGTTCTTTATTTGCCAAGTGCAGGGTATTTTCAGCGCTGAACGGCGTTGTGCAGCTGTTCCTGCCTGTAGATTTCATCAATCTCCTGGACGATGCCGCTTTCCAATTCCTCCGGAAGAGCATCACGCACGTCAACAATAACCAAGTCCATATTCATGCTGACCCCGGCCAGCGGATGATTGGCATCGATAGTAATCTCGTCGTCCGTTACGGCTATGACTGTTACATCCAGTTCCCGGTCATTTTTACGGGTGGTAAATTTCATGCCGATGGTGATTTCACCATCGAAATTGAACTGTTTGCGTGGAATAACCCGAACAAGATCAGGATTCTGCTGGCCGTAAGCCTGCTCTGGTGTTATTTCAAAGGTGATGCGGTCTCCAGTGCTGTGTCCGTCGACCTTGTCCTCGATAATAGGGAAAACCGATTCTCGTCCCTGAATAAATGAGAGTGCGTCGTTGTCATCACTGCTGGCGAGAACCTGACCTTCCTTGTCAATCATCTTGTATTCAATGGTCAAAACCTTGTCTTTGCTGACTCTCATGTGGCACCTGTATAAGAACCGATATTATATGCATCAGGATAATGCATAAGGTTGCTATGGATGTAACTCATTCAAAGGTGGTAGTTCTGGGGGGCAAGAGTGGTAGTTTTTTTGGCAAGTTGCTATTTCTCAAATAGTTGTCGTCTCACCGGAATAATTGATGAATTAGGAGCCTGTTCAGGCTGGCAGGCTCCAAGGTTGATTGGCCTTTGGTATGGGCGCACAGCCATTTTATTTTTGTCCATATATCACGGGAACTGGTGCCTCGAATCATGCTGTGGTTAAATAGTTTACCCTATCAATGGAGAACGATTTATTATGCGTAACGCCCTGGAACTTAACGTCGAACGTGATAATGACGGCTATCTGGTAGACCCGGAGGACTGGAGCCCCGAGCTGGCCCATAAAATGGCATCGGAGTGGAGTGGCTTCAAAATTACCGATGAGCATTTGGTCATTCTGGAATATATGCGTCAGTGGTTCGGTGAACACCACATTATCCCTGATGTTCGTGATGTGACGAAGCATCTCGTCGAAACCACCGACATGACAAAAAAGGAGGCCAAGGAGTACCTTTTCGGACTCTTTCCCCATGGCTATATGCAGCAGGCCTGCCAGCTGGCCGGAATGAGGCGGCCGCGCGCTTGGAGTGTTGGTTGAGTCTCAGCCTGACAAACGGTGCCTCAGTTGGACTGTTGGTTGCGACTGATGAACGAGACTGTTCATGGGGATGGTCAGCTCATTGAACCATTGGCCGCCCTTCGGACCACAGGTAATGTTCATGCCGCGCCAATAATGGAGATAATAAAGCGCTGATATCGCAAATGGGGCTGTTGTTTTTCAATGCCTCCCTCACCGTCCTGGTTGACCAGAACAGATGATTGGACGCCCTGTCGACAAACTGCCCTGACGGAGGAGAGGCCCAATACCGTAATTGGGGAAGTGGCACTCAGCTTATGGGCACTACACTGAGTAATGATTATCGCGCTGAGGGCCGCAGTTCCCACAAGCCGGTTTTTAGTGGTGTAGTGATGCCGTAGTGCCGCCCACTTCGGTGAGTTTCCGCGTAATGGCCCACTTCAGTGGCGGCAGGTTGTTGCTGATTCTCAGCACTGCCTGGCGTAGCAATTTTGCTGGAGGCGATTCGCTGGTAAACAGTTTTACGATGCCGTTGGTGCCGTAGTACATCGGCAGTGTTGCCAGCCGGTGCTGCCGCTGGTATTGCTCCAGTACCTGTTCGGAACCGATGTCCTGTTTTTGTGTTGCCGCCGTGACAATGGCTTTGGTGAGTGTATCCTGACCGCGCAAGCCCAGGTTGAAGCCATGGGCTGTGACCGGGTGCATGCCCACGGCCGCATCACCTACGAGGGCGAAGCGCTGATCGACAAAGCGATTGGCGTGAACGCCCACCAGCGGGTAGGCGAAACGCTCGCTTGCTACCGTCATGTCACCAAGGCTGCTTCCCAGGCGTTTTTGTATTTCCGCACGGTAGTCATCCTCGGATAGCGCCAGCAATGTCTGTGCCTGTTTGCCGGTTGCGGTGACGACGAATGATGAGAGGTGCTCCGAAATCGGCAGAATGGCCAGCGTGCCGCCATACTGGAAACATTCGAAGGCGGTCTGCTCGTTGGAGTGGGCATGGGTCATGCGGCTGACAATAGCGACCCGCCCAAAGTCGTGCATCGATGCGGGAATCCCCATCTTGCGCCGTGTTTCCGAAAAGCGGCTGTCGGCGGCCACCACGAGCGTGCCATGCAGCAGTGTACCGTCGGAGAGCGCTACCGTTGCGCTTTCATTGTTGCTGCGTACGGTTTCCACTGCCTTGCCGGTGATGATCTCGATATCGTTCAGCTCGTCGGCCTCGGTGAAAGCGGCCTTGCGGATCAGGTGATTCGATACCAGGTAACCCAGTGCTTCAAGATTGTTCTGTTGATGATCGAAATCGAGTGAGTAGGGCGATACGCCATCCTGCACCTGTGCCTTCTTGATCAGACCGATGTCAGGGGCGGGAATTCGCTGCCAGATACCAAGCTGCCGCAGCAATTCGACTGACAGGTGCGTCAGTGCAATTTCCCGGCCATCATAGGCGGGATCGGCCAATGCTTCGCGGGACTGCTTTTCGATCACGATGGAATGCAGGCCTGCCTTGGCCAGTGAGCAGGCAAGGCTCAACCCCGCAGGGCCGGCCCCGATGATAATGATGGAATTCTGTAAAGGCACGATCAACCCTCATAAGCACGTGGGAATTAATCGCTTAGTATGGAGCAGTTTTTGTCAGAACGGCTTGACTCGGATCAAGGGGCCTGCCTTATTGTGTTATTCAAGTGGTCACGATCACCCGTACTGCATCGAGCCTCAGTGTTGCCGACGCCAGTGATTCGAGCACGGCTTGATAGCGTATTTCGAGGTGGTCGATTTCCTCGGGGCGGACATTGGGGTTGACCATTTTTAGTGCCTTCAGGCGGTTGATTTCGCTCTGGAGCATGTTTTCGGCCTGCTGCCTACCGGCATCGAGTATGGCAGGCATTATATTCCGTGCGGTTGTTTCGGCAGCGCTGATCTGGGCGCGAATTTCATCTTCGTATGATCGAACAACCTTGTTGGCGGTTTTCGCATCGACAAGTTCGCTGTGCGCGTCGATCAGTTCGGGAGTGAGTTTTTCTCCAATGTCCCGGCCTTTCGGATCGGCGACGACACGCAGGGTCGTGGTGGGCATGTAGCGGCTCAGTTGCAGCGATTTGTGGGCTGCACTGTCGACGACGAAAAGGCATTCCAGCAGCAGTACGCCGGCCTTGATGCCAGGGTGGCTGATGGCAGTGAGTGCGGTGTTGCCCAGTTCGTTGCCGGTGATCATTTCCAGTGCACCGGTTACCAGGGGGTGCTCCCAGGTGATGAAATGGAGGTCTTCGTTTGCCAGCGCCACGTTGCGTGAGGTGGTAATGGTCATGCCGTCCTCAAGCAGGGCGGGAAAACTGCTTTCCTGCATGTGCAAACCGGGCCGGATGATGTAACTGTCCTGGGCATGGTCTTCGGTGTCGATGCCGTAGCAATCGAAAACATCTTCCAGAAAACCGAATATATCGCTCTCGGCATCCTCTTTTTCGGCAGCTGCCTTGAGTGCATTGGCAATTTTTGGACGGCAGGAATTGTACTCCAGCAATCGGTCGCGGCCTTTTTGCAAAGCTGAGTTGAATTCAGCATTCAGCTCGGCGGTGGCCGCAATCAGGCCATCCGTCTCTTCTGAATCGGTGAAACGCCGCAGTGCATCGAGCAATGCCGGGCGGACGCGGCTGAACACCTGATGTGCCGCTGGACAGGTATGTTCCAGGGCGTTCAGGCCTTCATGATACCAGCGCGCCATGATCGCCTGCGGAGAGTCTTTCAGATAGGGGGCGTGAATCTTGATTGTCTCGGACTGGCCGATACGGTCGAGCCGACCGATGCGCTGCTCGAGCAGGTCCGGTTTCAGTGGCAGGTCGAACAGCACCATATGGTGGGCAAACTGAAAGTTTCGGCCTTCGCTGCCAATCTCGGAGCAGACCAGTACTTGGGCGCCATATTCGATGTCTGCGAACAGTGCGGCGGCGCGGTCGCGTTCGACAATGCTCATATGCTCGTGAAAAACACCTGCGAGTATCCCGGCGCTGGTGCGCAGTGCATCGACGAGGTCGAGTGCGGTTTCAGCGCTCGCGGTGATGACCAGTATCTTGGCCGGCCGCAATTGCCTGATCTGCTCGACCAGCCACGGTATGCGAGGGTCGATGTCGGTCCACGGGGTGTCGTCCTGTCCCAGCGCCTGGTGGCTGAGTTCAGGATTGAGCAGTGCTTGCGGATTGACCCCACGCTCGCTCAGGGTGGTGTAGAGCTGTTGTCATTGCGAAGGCAGGGGTAGCGGGTAGAGCGTGGCCTGTCGACCGGGAAAACCCTCAATGGCAGTGCGAGTGTTACGAAACAGTACGCGCCCCGTCCCATGACGATCAAGCAGGTGGTCGACCAGTTCGGCGGCGGCGTGCGTCGGGTGTCACCGCCGGGTCGCGCGTGATATCCAGTAGCGCCTGGTTATCCCCTTCTTCGAGGGTATTGGCGAGTGTCTGGTAGGACTCGTCATCAAGTGGCGCATCGTGCAGCAGCTCGTCGATGGCACGTGCCACAGGCCCGTAGGATGCCTCTTCGGCGAGAAAGGCGTCGAAGCTGTGAAAGCGGTCGGGATCCAGCAGGCGCAGGCGCGCGAAGTGGCTCTGCTTGCCGAGCTGTTCGGGTGTGGCGGTGAGTAGTAGCACGCCAGGGGTGCGTTGGGCCAGCGCTTCGATGATGCTGTATTCGTCGCTGGACTGCTGTGGTGACCACTCCAGGTGGTGGGCTTCGTCCACCACCAGCAGATCCCAGCCGGCTGCGATGGCCTGTTCGGTATGCTGCGGATTCTGTGTAAGGAAATCGAGGCTGCACAGCACCAGTTGCTCCATTTCGAAAGGGTTCACCTCGGATGCTGCTTCGTGAATCGCATCGCAACGTTCCTGATCGAAGATGGCGAAATGCAGATTGAAGCGGCGCAGCATTTCCACCAGCCACTGGTGCACCAGCGTTTCCGGTACCACGATCAGCACACGGTTGGCGCGATTGGTCAGCAATTGCTGGTGCAGGACCAGCCCGGCCTCGATGGTTTTTCCCAGACCGACCTCATCGGCCAGCAACACGCGTGGTGCATAGCGGTTGGCGACTTCGTGAGCGACATAGAGCTGATGTGGAATCAGGCTGGTGCGTGCACCGATCAGGCCTCGCAGCTCTGAATGCGCAAGCCGGTCTTGATGCCGCGATGCCTGCCAGCGCAGCTGGAACCACTTGTTGGCGTCGATCTGGCGACTGAACAGACGGTCGATGGGGCGGTTGAGCTGGATCATGTGGTCCAACTCGCCTTCGGGCAATTCGGCATGGCTGCCGTTGTCGCGTCGGCCGATGTAGGTCAGCAGACCGTCCTTTTCACGTAGCTCCTCGATATGAAGCGCCCAGCCTTCATGGCTCGTTACATCGTCGCCGACAGAAAAGGCCACACGCGACAGT
>CAYTPO010000110.1:0-3480 GCA_964439815.1 uncultured Thiotrichales bacterium | reverse complement strand
GTTAAGTCCGACAGACTCCGTAGGCCATACTTTTAGCGATCACAACAAAACCGGAGCCAGAATGCCAACAGAACAACAACTTCATCGCTGTAAGTGGGTCGGTGATAGCTCGCTGTATCAGCAGTACCATGACGAAGAGTGGGGTGTCCCCTGCCATGATGATCGAACGCTGTTCGAATTCCTGATTCTTGAAGGGGCCCAGGCAGGACTTTCGTGGATTACGGTCCTACGCAAACGGGCGCACTATCAGGAGGTGTTCGACCAATTCGACGCCGAGAAGATCGCCAGCTACACGTCTGAGAAGGTGGAAGCCCTACTGCAGGATCCGGGAATCATTCGCAATCGACTGAAGGTTCAGTCGGCCATCACCAATGCCCGCCTGTTTCTGGAGATTCAGCAAGAGGTGGGGAGTTTCTCCGACTATATCTGGCAGTTTGTGGGCGGTGAACCACGGATCAACCACTGGAAACGGCAATCCGATGTGCCAGCAACATCGGATATCTCGGATTGCATGTCCAAGACATTGAAAAAGCGTGGTTTCAAGTTTGTCGGCTCGACGATCTGCTATGCCTACATGCAGGCTGTCGGGATGGTGAATGATCATACCATCGACTGTTTCAGACATCCCGAAGCTTGACTTGACCGGCCAGTCAATTATAGTGGGTTCCATGAGCAACCCACTTGGAACAAGAGAACGCATTATTGAAGTCGCCAAACAGCGCTTTCACTCCCGCAGCTATGCCGATGTCGGCATCAAGGAGATCTGCGATGCGGCCAAGATCCAGAAAGGCAGCTTCTATCACTTCTTCCCTTCAAAACGCGATCTGGTTCTGACGGTTATCGAGGAGTTCTCGGCCGACTGGGCGGATGGATTCATCGCTGAAGCCTTCGATCCCAAACTTCCTCCGCTCGAGCGTATCGACTTTCTGCTCGATGCCGCCTATTTCTGGCAGAAGTCGAGCCAGCAGAAGAACATCGATGGCCGCATGCCGGGATGCCTGTTCGGCAATCTGGCACTGGAGGTCAGCACCAAGGATGAAGTACTGCGAGCCCGGCTGAATGCCTTCTTCCGTCAGGCAAAGTTGCGCTTCCAGAGCGCGCTGGACGAGGCCATGAAGGACGGAACCCTCTCCCCACTCGATTCCGAACTCACGGCCGAAGCCATGCTTGCCTATCTGGAAGGCGTGATACTGCTGGCCAAGGCCCAGAATGACCCCGAGCTGATCTACAAGCTTGGACCCGCTATCAAGACCCTGCGTATCGAACTGAGGCAATAGCAGCATGAAATTGCAATCAATCCCGATTACGCCCACATCCTTGACCGGTCGGTCAGTTACCAACCTGGTCGTGCCACCTGCCATGGGTAACCGCACCCATCTTTTTTTTACCACTTATTTTTACCAACCACTTGACCGAACGGTCACCCAACCAGAGGGCTATTGCTATGACGATTGAAAACACAACCACACTCGATACCAGCGGTCTGAACTGCCCGCTACCCATTCTCAAGACCAAAAAGGCCATCAATATCCTTGCTGCGGGAGATATGCTGCAGGTCATTGCCACCGATCCCGGCTCAGTCAAGGACATCAGCTCCTTCTGTCAGCAGACAGGTCATGAACTGGTGGAAACTTCCGAGTCGGGTGGCAAGTTCAACTTTCTCATCAGGAAACACTGAGGTACCCCATGAACGCTACAGCGCAAGACACGTCACAATCCAATACACAATACCCGGCCGACATGGATGCCTGGTTCGACCAGAAATTCGATGAACGGATGGCACAGCGGGAAGCTGACCATGTTCCATCGATGACGATTATTGCCACCAAGGGCACGATGGATATGGCCTACCCTCCCTTCATACTCGCCTCTACCGGAGCGGCACTGGGATGGGACGTATCGATCTTCTTTACCTTCTATGGTCTGTCCCTGCTGAAAAAGGATCTGGATCTGAAGATCAGTCCGCTGGGCAACCCCGCCATGCCGATGAAAATGCCGGAAGGTCCAAAGTGGTTGCAGGAGAAGGAGCTGAACATCCCCAACTCGGTGATGTCGCTGGTACCCGGCTTCGAGACCATGGCTACTACCATGATGAAGAAAACCCTGAAGAAAAAGGGCGTCGCCTCGATCACTGAACTGCGTGATCTCAGTGTCGAAGCCGATGTAAAGATGATTGCCTGCCAGATGACCGTCGATCTGTTTGGCTGGGACCAGAGTGATTTCATCGATGAAGTCAGCGACTGGGTAGGTGCGGCGTCGTTTCTGCCCACGGCGCAGAAAGCCGATATCAGCCTCTTCGTCTGACTTGCTGCTCCCCCGGAAGGTGGCAGCGGGAGCCTCCGCTGCCACCCCTGCAGGACCTCAGCTGCATCTCTTTCCCGATAATTGGCCCATTCCGGGCATATCAGCTAGTGACATCCGTCAAATGCCCCTGTAAATTGCGTCCAATACCTTACTCACCATCAGGAGACTGCAATGAAACTGATTACCGCCATTATCAAGCCCTTCAAACTCGATGATGTCAGAGAAGCTCTGTCAGAGATCGGCGTCCAGGGTGTGACTGTAACCGAAGTAAAGGGGTTTGGTCGCCAGAAGGGACACACCGAACTCTACCGTGGCGCCGAATATGTTGTCGATTTTCTGCCGAAGGTCAAGATGGAGATTGCCGTGGAAGAGACCATGGCAGACAACGTCGTCGAGACCATCCAGAAAGCGGCAGCGACCGGGAAAATCGGTGATGGCAAGATATTTGTCAGCAGTATCGAACAAGTCGTGAGAATCAGGACCGGTGAGACCGGACCAAATGCGCTGTAGGGTCAATCTACCCCGCCATGACGCTCGAAACCAACTTATACAAAAACAAGATTGGAGACTTCCATTGACTGCTCGTTTATTCCCCAAAACCTTGATGGTGGGCCTGGGTACCCTGCTACCCGATCTGCTTTTCGCAGAAGAAGCTGTACTCAATGCGGCTGACACTTCCTGGATTCTGACATCAACAGCTCTGGTGCTGTTCATGACACTCCCGGGACTTGCACTGTTCTATGGCGGCCTGGTTCGCAGCAAGAACGTGCTGTCGATCCTGATGCAGTGCTTTGTCATCAGTGGCCTGGCAACCATCCTCTGGCTGGTGGCCGGCTACAGCATTGCCTTTGCCGAAGGCAACAACTTTGTCGGCGACCTCTCCAAGGCCTTTTTTGCCGGTATCGGTGAAGAGACGCTGTCAGGGGGGATTCCAGAATCACTGTTCGCCCTGTTCCAGATGACCTTTGCAATCATCACGCCGGCCCTGATCATTGGTGGCTTTGCCGAACGGACCAAATTCTCGGCCGTCGTACTGTTCTCCTCATTCTGGTTGCTGGCGGTCTATGCGCCGGTAACACACTGGGTCTGGGGCGGCGGCTGGCTTGGCGATATGGGTCTGCTGGATTTTGCCGGTGGCACCGTCGTCCATATCACGGCAGGTGTTGCAGCGCTGGT
>CAYTPO010000109.1:0-4176 GCA_964439815.1 uncultured Thiotrichales bacterium | reverse complement strand
ACAGCAAGGATGAAAATACGGCACGCTATACCTTGAAGATGTTTTCCGGGCCTTCCATGGGGGCTGAAATATCGCTTGGCGAAGGGGATTATGTGATAGGGCGGGATCTGACCTGTGATCTCATCCTCAATGATCGCTCCGTTGCACCCAGACACCTGCGTATCAGGATTGAAGGTGGCATTGTTTATCTTACGCCACTGGCCAGGCCGGTCTATGTCGCTGGCAGGGAAATGGATGAACGTGAGGCGCGGCTGGACAGTTTCGAGGTCGTTACCCTGGGTACTACCCATTTTTCGCTGGGCAAGCTGGGTGAGCCGTGGCCCGTGATCGGGCTGCCCAATATCCGTCAGGTTGTCAATGCCGAGGCGCAGGATGGTATGGGGGGTGACAGTGAAGGGCTGAAAGGCCGGCTCATGAAGGTTTCGGCCAGGTATCCCTGGTTGAAGTGGGTTGCTGCCGGCTGGGGGATGATGTTGCTGCTCATGGTGCTGGCCACCATGGGGGGTTCCGGAGGTGGGCTGCCAGTGCAGGCTGACAGCACTCATTTACGCGAGCTGATCGACAATCTTGGCTTCAGGGGTCAGCTGCAGGTTTCGAGTGATAGCAATGGTCGCCTGATGATTCATGGCTATCTTGACAATGAACAGCAGAAACAGCGTCTGCAGTCTGCCCTGGTTGACCATCACATGGATGTGGAGATATCGGTCTGGGATGCGCCTTCACTGGCAGAAACGGCCCAGTCCGTATTGCGGGCAGTGGGTATCCGGCATGTCAATGTCTGGCCCGACAAGGGCAAGATCCCGGGTGAACTGGTCATGAGTGGCTATGTGAGCGATGACGCTACCTGGCGCGAGGCACTGGCTGTATGCCGGGATGATATTCCCGGTATCGCCGCGATCGATGATCATGCCGTGGATCCCATCGAATCACGCGCCCAGGCGCTTGAATTGTTAATAAAAGACAAAGGTTTGCAGGAGCGGCTGAAAGTGAGCATGGACGGTGGAACTTTAACGGTCAGAGGTACTCTATTCGAAGAGGCAGACCGGCAACGCTGGCAGGCGCTGGCTGACGTTTACCGCGCCAGGTATCTGGATTTGCCGGAACTTGTGGAAACACCCCTGGCAAAGGAAAAGAAACTCTATATTCCGATCCGGAGCATCAGCATCGGAGATTTGTCCTATATCGTGACACAGGATGGTCGCAAGTACATGGAAGGCTCCTATATAGGTGAGGGCTACATGATCAGGAAGATACATGCTGACCATCTGCTCCTGGAACGCAACAAGAAGACAATCGAATATATTCTGGAGGATTGATTGATGCAGCAAAATCAAGAGGCTCATATGGCGCTGGAAAAGGCGCTGGCCGATGATGCAAGTGGTGAGTTCAAGGCTGGTTTGATGAATGAGTTCATGATGCGCTCACAGGAGGCAAAGGCCGCGATGAATCGAGGTGTGCCCCCGGAGCAGTATCAGCAGCTACTTAAATTTTCCCATGCGCTGGATGCGGCTTCACAGGTCGTTGATGAAATGTGGGCAAGGCTGCGCCACGCAGGGTGATTACACCCTGCCAGGCACTGCCAACGCCCTGCCAATTCAGGGATTCGCGCAGGATGTAATGCGTAACAGGGAGGTTGAAGTGTTGACCCTACATCATGAAAGGCCGAGGTTCGATTGTGTGGCCTGCATCGGTGTTCGGGGCGGAATGGTTTCTGCTTCTGGTGCTGTTGCAACGCACGGTCGCCCGCTAATCAGGTCAACAAGATGTCAGATCCAAGTAATTTTATGAGGTACAAAGAATGGAAGATATAACGAACTCGATAGCTGCCGCAGGTACTCAAATGCAGGATTTGCTGGCTGCGCAGACTGCGATGCAGACTCAAAGCCTTGAGTACTCACAGCAGTCTACACTGGAAAAGATGAAATTCGATTTCCAGAAGGCAGGCATTGAGCGTCTGGCAGATGTCGGCGAGGCAATCAGCAAGATGACTGAACGTCAGTCTCAGCAGATTGCTCAGTAAGGCGAGTCCTTGCGAACAGGTTCTGCTGCCGCCTTGGTGGTGGCAGGACCTGGTTTTTCGACAATGACGAAATCGGCAGTGCGATCCTGTACGGAAGGATGTGTGTTAGCTGGCGCTGATTTTAATAATAAAGCGGCTATCCGTGTGGCTGGTCGCACAACGTAAACGAGAGTAACGGCTATGGATGAATTTTCAAATCCCGAGTTATTGAGAAAGCTGTCCGAAGTAGGCTATCTGTCATGCCTGAAGGGCAACGTTGCGCAGGGGGAAATCATCATGGAAGGCGTTCATGCAATGAATGAGCAGAGCATTCCCATCAAGGTGGGGTTGGCAGTAGCTCGAATCTCCGCATCTCGCTACAGTGAGGCGGTGGAGATTTTGCAGAATGAAGTCCTCAGTATCGAACCCGACAACATGACGGCCAAGTGTTTCCTGGGAATTGCCCTGACTGAAATGGGCAACAAGACAGATGCCAGATCCTATCTGGGGGATGTGAGTGAGCACGGCGGCGAAGATGAAAAGAAGATTGCCGAAGTCTATATGGCTGTTTAGCTGTTTACCGGCCGTTGCGCCAAAGATTTAGCAGAGGTGTTTCATGATTGATGGTATTGACGCGATTGGTCAATTGGGGGCAACGTTTTTTACCCCGCCAGGTGGTAATGAATCCAGTTCGCCCGATCCTGCCAGACTTGTTGATGTGGTCAACTTTGAAAATGCCTTTCAAGGTGGTGAGATCAGATCTGATCGCAGCATGACTGAAAGTGGCATCGTGGAGCTGGGTGGTGGCCCGCGTGTAGATGCAACTGGAGTAAGCAGCCTGGGACAGAATCTGCTTGGCGGTATTTCGGAAATGGATGGGGGGTACCGCCAGATTACCGAGCGGATTACTGACTGGCCCAGCTTTTCCTCGTATCTTGAAAACAGAGGGATCGGAACCCTTGGTCCGGTAATGGACCAAACCGGACATATCAGCAATATTGATGAAGTGCTGGCCAAACGCGTACCAGAGACATCTCAGGATCTGGGTACCCAGGTTGACCAGGCTTATCAGAAACTGGAGGCCCACCAGAAAGAAGCCAACGAGTTTTATGCGGCAGGACTGGATTACCAGCAGGACTCTGCCATATGGTTTCTTGGCACCGAGTTCTGGTTGACCAAAGTCAAGGTGTTGACCTCCGCAGTGACCCAGGTCAGCAGTGGTTTGAAAACATTGTTCATGAGCCAATAGCAATTGAACCCGAGATTCAAACGGGAATGTATGGTACAGGATGTTGGTTTAGCCCCGTCTTATTCATGGTGGATCGCTGGGGTATCAGGAGCTTGTGTTGGTTGCTGCGTTCAAGGCTCGGATTCAGGTCCTATCGACTCGGCGAGTAGCTGTGTGAACGCCATATACAGGGCTATCAACAGGTAGTCTCATACTTAAGTATGATGTCAAAAGTAGTTGAAGTGGGCTATTGTAGCAGCTCTCCTGTTTGCTGACACCGGTCTGTTTTCGCAATTGTTTTACGCGGTCACAGGGCGGCTGTCGATGGGTAGTGACTGGCAGGAACTCTTCTGATGGAACTTTGATCGTGGAATAAACGGCTTGAGTGTTTGTCAGCAGTTTTCGTAAACTCTCCAGCTGGCTTTGATGGGTAAATTGATTTGACGGGTAGGGCATTTTTATGGGTAATTCCATCGATATCAACCGATTGACGCTGAAGCAGATCCTGGATTTGTATAGCAGCGAGAAACTACGCCGTACCCTGGCTGGTGGAACCTTTTCTGCGCGCCTGAATACCTCTCCATTTACCAACCTCTATCAGGCTGCTTTGCCCGGTAACAGTGCTGTATCTGATATCGATCCTGATGCCTTGCTGTCCATGATCGAGCAGTTACTTGACTCAATAGAGTAGGCTGTCTGACTGTCCGAGCGGCTTTTTTTTCTGCCGGGCAGCGGAGCTTTCCGCTTATGACGCCCTGGGTAAACAACACAGCCGCGAATCATCATTTCACGGACTGCTGCGGCTCTGCTTTTGGAGGCTAACCCTGCGCGGGCGGAGGGCGCGGTTCGGTTCGGGATAGTGGTCATGAGGCGGCTAATTACTCCAGGCCTCGGGTTTTTGTACCATGCAGGTTTTCTGTGGCCCAACCCCCCTGTTGATACTGCCTAG
>CAYTPO010000108.1:0-13714 GCA_964439815.1 uncultured Thiotrichales bacterium | reverse complement strand
GGCGTACACCACCGCTGCAAGGGTGGGTATGCCGTGATCGCGATGCTGGTGGGTTATGGAATCATTGGTTTTCGCGATCCGTTTGGTATTCGTCCTGTGGTCTATGGCAAGCGGGAAACGCCGGATGGTGATGAGTATATCGTCTCCTCCGAAACCGTGGCGCTCGATGCGTTGGGTTTCGAGCTGATCGCCGATCTGGCGCCGGGAGAAGCAATCTATATTTCCGAATCTGGCGAGATAGCGGTGCAGCAATGCGCCGAGCACCATCTGCTGACGCCCTGTATTTTCGAGCATGTCTATTTTGCCCGCCCTGACTCCGTGATCGACGGCATTTCCGTTCATAAATCCCGCATGAGAATGGGGATAACATTGGCCGATCAGATTGCCAACGACTGGCCTGATCATGATATCGATGTGGTGATACCGGTGCCTGACAGTGGGCGTACAGCCGCCATCGAGCTGGCCATGCGGCTGGGGGTCAAGTATCGCGAAGGGTTTGTCAAAAACCGCTATATCGGCCGAACGTTCATCATGCCGGGGCAGCAGATTCGCAAGAAGTCTGTGCGACAGAAGCTCAATGCCATTGGTCTGGAGTTTCGGGGGCAAAATGTGCTGTTGGTCGATGACTCGATTGTACGTGGTACCACGTCGCGTGAAATCGTGCAGATGGCGCGTGATGCGGGAGCGAGGAAAGTCTATTTTGCATCGGCTGCGCCTCCCATTCGCTATCAGAATGTCTATGGCATCGACATGCCGGCCACCGAGGATCTGATCGCCCATGACCATACCGACGAAGAGGTCTGCGAGGCCATTGGTGCAGACAAGCTGGTCTATCAGCGGCTTGAAGATCTGATCGAGGCTGTACGCAAGGGCAATTCGGATGTCGATGGTTTCGACTGCTCCGTTTTCGACGGTCACTATGTCACCGGAGTAACACCGGATTACTTGAAGGCATTGGGTAATCAGCGGGCGTCGAAGCAGGGGGCATCGTCTCCCGAAGGGCGTACGGATGGTGTCGATCTGCATAATCATGCATGAACAGCAGGCGATTTCTCACAGGTGTGTTGCTGATGGTTATTGCCGGAGTAGGCCAGGCTCGTGGGTCTGCGGATTTGTGGAACTTGGTCAAACAGCATCCTGAATTTGATCAACACAACCTGATCGTAGTGGATATCTCGTCACAGAGTCTGCAGTGGTTCCTGGATGGCGAGCTTGAGAAGCGCTACCACATTTCCACTTCCCGTTACGGGATTGGCAGTCGCGCCGGTAGTAACAAGACACCGCTCGGTCTGCATTATGTCAAGCGCAAGATCGGTGCCGATGCAACCTCGGGAACCATTTTCAAGGGGCGCGTCAGCACGGGCCGGGTCGCACGCATCGAGCATCGACCACTTGCTACAGGTGATGACTTTGTAACATCACGTATTCTGTGGCTGAGCGGATTGGAAGAGGGGCGAAACCGGGGAAATGGTGTGGATTCTTTTTCCCGATATATCTATATTCATGGGACACACGAAGAGGGCCTGATAGGCAAGCCGGCATCACACGGCTGCATTCGCATGTTCAATCGTGATGTGATCGATTTATACAAACGGATCCACACCAGGACATTGGTCTGGATCCAAGAATAGCGGTAGCTGCTCAGAGGGTGGTTTACCTATGCAGTTGATGTTCAGATTACCTCTGAAATCCGTCAGATCAAGGCGAAAAACACGGGTTTACAAGTGTTTGGTAATAAGATCATTTTAACGCAGGGATGGCAGATTTCAGGGGTGAGTCGAGTATTTACGAACAGTTATCAAAGGAGAATGAGTAGTGAATAGAGTAACAATTGGTAGCGCCATTCTGGCTGCTGCACTGAGTTTTAGTGGCTATGCCCAGTCAGCACCCCCGGTAGCAGGTGGCGTGGGTATGCCCGCGCCAAAGGGGCAGATGACTGCCAAGCGTGGTGCTTCCAACGTACTGGAGGAGGGTATCACCAGCCTGAATCTGTTTATTGCCAGTGGCAAGGCGCGTGATGTAAAGGCATTGACCAAGTTTGTCGATCTCAAGATCAAGCCTTATTTCGATTTTGACCACATGGCCAAGCTGGTTGCCGGACCCTTTTATGAAACCATGAGCACAAAGGAAAAGGCGCTGTTCACCAAGCGGGTGGAGAAAATGTTCATGCGGGCTTTTATCGACAATGTCGTCAGTCATCGTGGTCCGCCGCCAAAGGTACAGTTCCTGCGACCACGACCTTCCAGTGACGCCAGGCGGATTGATCTGATGGCACGCCTGCTCTTTCCTGGGGGAGCTACCAAGCGGATGGTATTCAAGTTTTCCAAGTCGAATGACGGTAAGTGGAAGGTGTTTGACGTGGTTGCCAATGGCCAGAGTGCCGTGCTCTATTATCGCAAGCATTTCATGCAGGTCGCCCGCAAGGGTGGGGTGAAGGCGATGGTCGGGCGCTGAGACAATCAGCTTGTAGTTCGTTGTGTTGATCCAGCCTGTCGGGGGAACTTCCCGGCGGGCTTTTTTGTGGGTTGTGAAAGGTGAGTGATTCTTCGAGGAGAATGCTGCTGCTTGAGTTGTTTCAGGTGGCCATTGATCGTGTCAATGGAGCGCAGGCTGTTCGGCTGGCGCTAGCCGGGGAAAATTGCCCGGCCCCCCTGCACTTGCTGGCTGTTGGCAAGGCAGCGGCTGCGATGACGGTAGGAGCGCTGGAGTGTTGTAACCCTCAGATTCAAGATGGTCTGGTCATTACCAAGCATGGGCATCTCGATGATTTGCAGGATGAACGCCTGCGGTTGATGGAATCGGATCACCCGGTTCCGGGGGCAGCCAGTCTTGTTGCGGGGCAGGCGCTGGTCGAGTATTGTCAGACTCTGCCGCCAAACGAGAAGTTGCTGGTGTTGATTTCCGGAGGGGCCTCCAGTTTGGTCGAAGTCTTGCCATCCGGCTTTACACTACAGGATCTGGACAAGCTGACGCGGATATTGCTCGGCTCCGGGCTGGATATCACTGCGATCAACCGAATACGCAGCGAGGTTTCGCAGATCAAGGGCGGCAAGCTCCTGCGTTATCTCGGTGGGCGGGAGATTGAAGTGCTGCTGATTTCTGATGTGCCGGGAGACGACCCGGCTATGATTGGTTCCGGCCTGTTCCACCCATCGACCGATAATGGGGTAGTGGCCTGGCCTGAGGCAGTACAGCCTTTCCGGCACAAATTACCGGTTGAGAACAATACCTTGGTAGGGGAAAGTATCCTGCCTCCCCACAGGATTATCGCCAATCTGGCATCAGCAATGACGGCTGCTGCTGATATGGCGAAGGAAAAGGGTAAGGTGGTCTACCCGCATGATACGTTTCTGGAAGGTGATGTTGCAGCGGTTGCCAGATACCTCAGCGATTGTCTTCGTACTGCTCCGAAGGGTATCCACATCTGGGGAGGGGAAACAGCGGTGACACTACCGCCCGAGCCAGGGCGTGGGGGAAGAAACCAGCATCTGGGGCTGAGCATGGCCAGATTACTGCAGGGGAACCCCTCGGTGTGTGTGCTGACGGTAGGTACAGATGGTACCGATGGACCTACCGGGGATGCGGGTGCCCTGATCGATGGTGGTACGATCGAGCGAGGTGAGTTGGCAGGCCTTGATGTCGAGGCAGCGTTGATGTCGTTCGATTCGGGCCGTTTTCTGGAAGCCAGTGGGGATTTGGTGACAACGGGTCCCACTGGAACCAATGTGATGGATCTGGTGATCGCTTCAGTAGATCCGGTGTAACGACTCAACTCACCCCTGAATCCCGGGGGGCTCGTCCCGTCGAGTATTGCAGCTGCCTCTATCCCGGGAGATTGCCTCGTTCGATGCCATCTTGATCGGCCTGGATTCGGAGCAGTGAGGTTACTGCTTCGGAAATATCGTGATATTCATTGATTCCGGTGCCGTACTGGTCGTGCGGTGTATAGAAGAACTGGCAACGATAGCGATTTTCCCCCGTCTTTACCAGAATGAAGTGGCAGGCCCCCTGTGTCCAGAAGATGGCAGGGCATTCGGTCAACTCATTGCTGTAGGCCGACAGCCTGGTGCCGACGTCGGCGGGGTGCAGTTCTACCAATGCTCCTTTCCAGCGATTTTCTACTGCGCTACGAATGGCATTCATTTCTTCATCGGTGAAATCAGAAACAGTCGCCATCGTGAACTCCTCATGCTTTGAAAATGGTATTTTACGGACTGGGTGAGAAGAAGCCATCAATTGATGATGTATTCTCCTTGAAAACAATTCTCATTCCGTAGGTGTAAACGATATGTGTCATCTGAATTTGATTCTCGCTGCCGAACTGTGCATCGGATCTACTGGGCCTCAACCATGAAGCTCTGGCGTTTGTGTTACGCTGGATTAATGTGATTTCCTGTGGTGTCGCCGACGGAGTTTCTTGATTGACGTCTCCTTATTTGTGCTAAGTTTTCAGAATGGTTGAACTTTTTTGAACCAGAGTGTCGAATTCTTGCATTAAAGAGAGTAGAATGCGCCGCCTTTTCTGTTTGCTTGCAGGTTCTTGTGAACCAGATGCGCCAGAGAGGATCCAGGCCTGAACGATTACGGCAGTTGCTCGGATAGAGACCACTCTGGCGTTCATGGCATTCACCACAGATCCCGTGACATACAGGATTTGAACGATTCACTTGATACAGGGGAGTTCTATCGTGTTAACCGAAAAGGAGCTGTTGAAGCAGCCCAAAAAGAACTACATGAATGAGGAACAATTGGCCTTTTTCAAAGACTTGTTGTTGAAACAGAAGGCTGAGCTGGTCGAAAGTCTCAAGGAAACCAATGATCATCTGCAGAATCAGGAGCGTGAAGCAGACGAGAACGATCGTGCCAGTCTGGAAGAAGAGCGTTGGCTGGAGCTGAGAATCCGGGAACGCGAGGGCAAGCTGATTCAGAAGATTGATGAGGCATTGAGGCGTATCGAAGATGGCGAATACGGCTATTGTGAGGATAGTGGTGAAGAAATTGGTGTGGAACGCTTGTTGATCCGCCCTACCGCAACCTTGTCCATTGAGGCCAAGCAGCGTCGCGAGAATATCGAAAGAGCTTTCAGCGATGGATGAGTTTTCGTGGTGATGCCGTTTGATGGTTACCGCAAAAAACGCTAATCCGCGCCAATGGCGTGGTCGGCTGCCTATCATCCTCGATGAGGGCTGAGAGGGCTGAAACCCAATAAGATTGGCAATCTTCCCCGGATTGTCAGATTTCCCGCAAACGTGGAATCAGCATGGCCAGGTTGCACGGTTTGGTTTGGTTGTCGAGCAACGAGACGATAATCCTGTTCCAGCCTGTGCGACAGGCGCCGCTAGAACCAGGCAGGCAGAACACATAACTTCCATTGGCGACGCCACCAATCGCGCGGGAAGCAATGGTCGAAGCACCAATCTCCTCATACGATAGCATACGGAACAATTCGCCAAACCCTTCAAGCTGTTTGTCCAGCAGTGGAGCAACTGCTTCTGGCGTGCCATCACTCCCTGTAACGCCGGTTCCTCCAGTGCTCAGTATGACGTCTATGCTGTCATCTGCTATCCAGGCTGCAACGATGGCACGTATTTGATAGATATTGTCTTTTACAATTCTCTTTACAGCGATCGTGTGTCCGGCGTCAGAGGATAATTTGACGAGGATATTGCCGGAGTTGTCGCTAGCTGCGTCACGAGAGTTGGACACTGTCAGGATAGCGATATTCAGGGGGAGGAACGGTCGTTTTTCTGGCATGATGGTTATTCCGTCTATATTTTTCTTGGTACATTATAAACAGTTATGTCATCAGAACGAATTCAAAAACTGCTGGCTGCCGCAGGCATCGGCTCTCGACGGGAAGTCGATCGGTGGCTTGCCGAAGGTCTGATTTCCGTCAATGGCCTCAAGGTCAAGCCGGGTGACAGGGCCTCTGCCAATGACAAGATTCAGTTGCGTGGCAAGCTATTGCATCTGAAGGCTTTTTCCGAAGTAACTCCCAGGGTGATTGCCTATCACAAGCCGGCTGGTGAAATTGTCGCTCATCATGATCCGGAGAAGCGACCAGAGGTTTTTGAACGTCTGCCTCGTCTGAAGTCCAGTCGCTGGGTCGCTGTTGGCAGGCTGGATCTGAATACTTCAGGACTGTTGTTGTTGACCAATGATGGTGCGCTGGCCAATAAACTGATGCACCCGTCGTCCGAAGTCGAAAGGGAGTATGCCGTCAGGATTCTGGGGGAGGTAAGAAAAGAGCATCTGCTACAGCTGATGCAGGGGGTCGAACTGGAAGATGGGATGGCATCCTTTGATTCGGTGGCTGAAGCAGGGGGGGAGGGCGCCAATCGATGGTTTCACGTTGTGTTGCGAGAGGGAAGGAATCGCGAAGTCAGGCGCTTGTGGGAAGCGATGGGTTTCCAGGTCAGTCGCCTTGTCCGGCTGCGCTATGGGCCGGTAGCACTGGGTCGTGGGTTACGCCGTGGCAAATGGCGTGACCTTGAGCCCGAGGAATTCAAGGCGTTATACGATGCTGCCGGGATGGAGGCTCCTGTTCCTGCGCAGAAAAGGAAATCTGCCCAGCGCCAAAAACGGCATCGTGGCCGGCGCTGAACCCGGATTTCAGCTGCTGGGAGAATAACCGGCGGAGGATGGTCTGGTTGGCTCCTAGGAGCCAACCTTGTAGTTGACCCCGGTTATTCCGCTGCTTTCAGGGCCTATGAAGTAAAGGTAGGGGGCGATAACATCAGCCGGTGCGGGATTCTGGCTCCAGTCTTCGGCTGGGTAGTTCAGGCGCCTCATGGCAGTATCGACCACACCAGTGTCTACCGCATTGAAGCGGATGGGGCTGTCTTCGCTATCGTACTCTTGTGCCAGGATATCCATCATCGCTTCAAGGCCAGCCTTGGCGATGCCAAAAGCACCGGCATAGGGTACGGAGTGGGCGTGGGTAGAGAATACGACGGCTGGATCTGGGGCTTTTTCCAGTAATGGCAGCAGCGCCTGGGTCAGCATGAAGGGGCCATGCAGGTTCGTCATCATGACCTGATGGTAGAGCTTCATGTCATAGTGTTGGAAGGGTACGTAAGAAGCCAGCCAACCGGCGTTGTTGATCAGGCCATCCAGTACTCCAAATTCGGATTCGAGTGTAGCGGCCATTGCCTGGTAGTCCTCAACAGTCGCACCAGTCAGGTCCAACGGGTAGATTGCAGGCTCTTTCGCAACATCTTCTGCAACAATCTCGTCATAGACCGATTCAAGTTTTCTGATCGTCTTGCTCAGTAGAATGGATGCTGCGCCCAGTCTGCTACAGGCTTTGGCAAGCTCTCTGCCGATCCCGTCACCTGCACCCGTAATGAGAATGGTTCGGCCCTCAAGTAAGCCCCCATGAGCCTGGTAATGGTCAAGATCGTCATCTAAGCAGTATTTCATTTTCTAACATGCCTCCTGGTCCGGATGTTACGGGAATTGTGTGCTGCGCTTCACATAATCACGCAAGTTTAACAGTGTTTTGCCCTTGACCATGCTTGAATATCCACGCCTCGTGGAACTAGGGGCGAGCATTGCTGTCGATCGAATAGCTGAATCGCCTCGAGCACACCAGAAAGGCATGGTCCCGGCATGTTTTAGAGTGAGAAATGTATCTGTCGAGCACTGAACATGAAGAAATTTGAACTGTGTCCGCCTCCGGGTAGGAAACTGTGATGAGAGCGCGATTTTCCGTAATGACCGGTAATAACAGTCGTTGATATGATAGCGATCAAGTTGTTGCCAGATAGAGAACTCTCACAAAAAAGCTGGCACAGGTTTTTGCCATACTTGGATGAGATGGCTAAAGCGATTGATAACATAGAGGAATTGCAAAGATATGAAGTTTACATATGTGATTAGAGCAGCTCTGGCAGGAGTATGCGTCGCCTTGTTTCTGGGTGGATGCTCCAGCGTGCAAACAAAAGCAGGGGATCCAGATGGGTCATTGTCAGATGGTTCTGCTGACCGGTATTCCAATGCGGTTAATGCAGTTTACAAGATCCAGCCGGGGGACAAGCTTCATATTTCCGTATATAACGAAGAAGAGCTGGATAAGGATATTATCGTTAGGCCAGATGGGGGTATCACCTTTCCTCTTGCGGGAGATGTTCAGGCGAAAGGTCGTTCAATTCCGGAACTTCGTACTGAGATTACTTCACTACTCAGCCAATATATACCTGATGCGACCGTTTCGGTTTCGTTGCAGGAGGTCATAGGAAATAAAATCTTCGTACTGGGGCAGGTGAAAAGCCCGGGGGAGTATGTACTGACAGGTGGCACGGATGTATTGCAAGCCTTGAGTATGGCGGGAGGTTTAACCGCGTTTGCCAACAGCAGTAAAATTAAAATATTGCGTCGTAACCGCGAGACACATGCCGAAGAGGTTATTCCATTCAGCTACAAGAAAATTATGCGTGGTGAAGGGTTGGATCAGAATATTACTCTGCGCAGTGGCGATACGGTTATAGTGCCTTAAGGTTATTTAATATTACGAGATGGAAGACAGCTACATGAGTTTGCCAAAACTATCGATTTTCTCCTGTGGGCTTCTGATTTTTCTGGCTGGCCATGCGGAAGCTGACTGGACAGTTGAGCCCTATGCCAAATCGGCATTGACACTTGACGATAATATACGTTTTTCTACAACTGATGCTGAGTCCTCGGCTGGATTGGTTCTTGATTCGGGCGCAGTTTTCAGTAATGAAACAGAGGCGGTTAAGACTCGTGTTGCTCCCAAGCTTACCTATCGGGCTTACTCCTCTGATTCTGATATCAACTCTTTAGATCAGTATCTGGATTTTTCTACAACCTCTTTTGGCGAGAGGAGCGATCTTGGTTTGAATTTGTTCTTTGCCAACGATACTACTTTGATAAGTGAGCTGGATGATTCCGGGATTACTTCCATTAACAAGAGGAGGCGCCATTTTTCTATGGTGCCTTCGTGGCGGTATTTGTTGACACAACGCCTATCATTGTTTGTTAAGTACCGGTTTGACGGATTTCAATATGAAGATTCCGGTGAGAATGGGCTTTATGATTTTGAGTATCAATTTGCCGGTGTAGATGTTGAAAGAAAGATTTCGGAAGATAGTGATTTTATAACTCGATTGAAATATCAAAGATACAAGGCGCTTGAGTTAACCAATAAGGCAAACACTGCGGGATTGGAGTTAGGCTATAAAAAGCGATTTTCTTCTCGGTTGGAAGCTAAAATATTTGTCGGAGGTGAAACTACTGACTCTACAATTCAAGATGATGAAACGACAAAACGAAGTATCTCTGCAAAAGTTGGGGTTGCCTACCAGCAAGAGTTGCAACGGATTTCCGCTGAGTTGGCAAGTGGAATTGTTCCCAGTTCGACTGGAGAGGTGTATACCGAAAACAGTTTAAGTCTAAAGACAGATGCCAGAATCAGTGATGTATTATCCTGGCGGTTATCGGCCCGAATACAAAAAAGAGATGTGGTAAATGAATCATCGACCCAAGTGGGTAGAACTTACTATACAGTCAGTCCAACATTGCTCTGGAGGTATTCGCGTGAATGGACATTTGGGGCGTCCTATGCCTTATCTGAAGAAAGCCTTGAGGGGTCGGAAGGTGCCAGCAGAAACCAGATTTACATAAGTACTGAATACCGTAAATTGAAAACCACTTTATACTAGGAAAACGTGTGAGCAAAGTGGCTATCTGGTTGTATAGCATGCAAGTTCTGGTTAGTTGTCCTAGTATAAATGAAACCTAATATCTTGAAATATTGAGAGAATTATCAAATGAATGCAGCTGTAGACTCTTCTGGCGGATACGCAGAAGAACAGGAAACAAGTTTAAGCGATTACTTTGCAATTATTGGGCGAAGGAAGAATGTATTTTTGTCTGTTTTTGTTGTTATGTTGACTATGGCTATAGGTCTGGCAATGGCACTGCCTCCGGTCTATCGTTCGACAGCGACAATTCTCATACAGCAACCTTCCTCAATATCATCACAACTCGTGGGTGGGGATGATAACCAACAGATAGACCAAACGGTTGAAGCACTGGTTCGCTCCGTATTAATCAAACCGAATTTGCTGGCGATTATAAATAAATATGATCTTTATAGTGCTTTCCGTGATCAAGTCACAGAGCAAGCCCTGGCGAAGAAGATGGAGAAGGGTATTACTGTCCATATGCTTAACCCGGAGGTTGCAAATATCGGCAAAAAGGGTAAAAGCAATCAGATGGCGATGGAGGTGGCCTTTGAGATTGAAGATGATCCTGAACTGGCGCAGAAAGTTGCCGGTGAGGTGACAAATCTTTTTCTGCGGGAAAATGATTTGAAACGTAAACAGATTACCGGAAAAACTACCGACTTTCTCCGTCAGGAGGCAAATAAGCTCGAAAGTAAGTTGGCCAAGATCGAACTCGAGCTCACCAAATTCAAGGAAAGTAATCTAGGTGTACTCCCTGAGCAAATGAATATGATTGTGTCCGAGCAGGAGAGGACGGAACGTGAGTTGTTGGGAGTGCAGCAACAGATTTCTGCAATTCGTGCCAGCACAATACAACTTAGGGGACAACTTGCTGGTACGAAATCGTATATTTACGAGGATCGTACGCTGATAAGGAATACCGAAGGCGAAAAAGTGCTGAGCGCGACAGGGCGTTTGCAGACATTGCAGCAGGAATATCATTCTCTAATATCTAAATACTCGGAGAATCATCCAAAGGTCAGAAAGGTAAAGCGGGAGATAGAATCGTTAGGGGGTAACGCAGATGCTATTGGGGGCAGTCCGTTGGCTAGCGACAATCTCGAAATTGCTCGAGTCGAACTAGCCGAAACAATGCAGAAATACTCTCCGAACCATCCTGAAGTAAAGAGGCTGAAGGCTAAGGTTAGTCGCCTGGAAAGACAAGCAGCTCTGGTGTCACCACAGACGAGTTCGAAGGAATTTAATACATTGAGGCGTATAAACCCGGTTTTCTCGAGCCTAAAATCAGGTATCGCTTCTGGTGAAGCGGAATTGGCTTCTCTAAACGCGAGGAAAGCAGAGTTGCAGGCAAAGCTGGATAGCTACGCGGGTCGGATGGAGTTGGCGCCACATGTTGAACAGGAATATAACAGAATCAAACGAAGATATGATGACACCCTGAAAGAGCTAGCCGAGATCAGAGAAAACCTGAATAGTGCAGAGCGAGTGGAAGCATTGGAGAGTGGTGATACCAATGAAAGGTTCCTTTTGCTGGAACCGCCGGAGGTGCCAGTTAGTCCGATAAAACCTAACCGTCCAGCAATAATTGCTTTGGGTGCATTACTCGGTCTTGGACTAGCGTTTGCAGTGGCAATGTTAATGGAGAGCCTAGATGAAAGTATCACTGGGCCTGCGGCGTTGGTTCGAATTACCGGGGCGAGGCCTTTAGGCACGGTTCCTGTTATTTTGTCCCAGAAGGAAATGACAGACTATGTCAGAAAGAAACGTCTGAATATATTCTTTATACTGGTTGGAACAATAGGGTTCGTAATTGCCATCTTATGGGCATTTTCTGAAGGTGGTATATTAGAGCCTGTGTGGCAAATAGTTAAGCAGGCGGTAGCCAAGCGAATGTTCTAGCTATTGAAACCGAGGATTTCGCTAGATCTTGAATTCGGGATTTGCTCCCAAAGACGAAATAGAGTCATGTCATGAAAAAGATTGTAAAAGCTGTAGAAAAAAGGAAGCAAGAGTTTGGTAGAGGAATCGGGGGTGCAGGATTTTCGATCCCTGGTGGGCGTGCAGGAAATAAGGAATTCAAGGCGAAAAAAGTGGAGCTACAAAGCTCATCGTTGAGAAAGAACTGCGTGCTGCATGGTGGTGAAATGGAGTCAGCGACAATGGCGTACAATATGCTAAGGACTCAAATTTATAAACAGATCGTGAAAAATGGATGGTCGACACTTGCAGTAACAAGTTCGAATAAATCAGAAGGAAAGTCACTTACAGCCATCAATCTGGCTTTCAGTTTGTCGCGATCTGTTCAACAAACTGTTGTTCTTATCGATATGGATCTGCGGCGTCCATCCATGCACAAAAAATTAAACATCGCCCCAAAATATGGCATGAGTGATTATTTTTCTGGTGATGTTCCTTTGTCCTCGATTATGTTCTCGCCTACGCATTCCGAATTAGTTGTACTGCCAGGAAGAGCGTCTCTCGAGAATGCATCCGAATTGCTAGCTTCGCACAAAACACAAAATCTTTTTGCTGAACTGAAAAGGATGTTTCCGAGTAGAATTGTGGTGCTTGATTTGCCTCCGGTTCTATTGGTGGATGATGTGATGGTGATGTCTGATCATATAGATTGTTCCTTGTTGGTTGTATCAGAAGGGAAAAGTAAAAAAGAAGAGCTTGTGCAAACTGTAGATCTCCTGCAGGGAGGTAACATAATTGGCACAGTTCTGAATAATTCCCGGTCAAACGTTTCCGGCGGTGGATATGATTACTACTACGGAAAAGACTAGGGGTTCAATTGAAAAAAAACGCCCGGATTGTTGGGTGATGTCGAAATGCTGTTCCTGGAACAGATTTACTAGAGAAATATACTATGTACGAAGCTTTCTATAATTTTCAGGAAAAACCATTTTCCTTATTGCCTGACTCGGATTTCCTTTATCTTGGGAAGCGACACCAGGAAGCGCTTTCGTTGCTTGAATATGGGTTGATGCAGGGGGCATCGATGGTTCTTATTACGGGTGAAATAGGTTGTGGGAAAACAACACTAGTCAGGCGGCTCATCAGGAATCAGGATCTAGATATGATCGTTGGCAACATAACAAATACACACCAGACATTTGGAGAGCTTTTAAAGTGGGTTATGCTGGCTTTTGGTCTTGATTTTAGAGATAGGGATAAGGTTGAGCTATATCGCGACCTGGTTGGCTTTCTGCAAACAAAATATCAGCAGGGAAAAAGAGTTACCTTGATTATTGATGAAGCACAAAACCTTAGTGCAGAAGCTCTTGAAGAGTTAAGGATGCTTTCAAATATAAATGTAGATAAAGAGCAGATGCTACAAATTATATTGGTTGGACAACCTGAATTGCGTCATACATTAGTAAGACCTGATCTTAGGCAGCTTACGCAACGAATTGGCGTGGATTACTATCTTGACTCTATGAATCCTCAAGAAACGTTGGAGTATATTAGACATCGCGTACAAGTGGCTGGAGGTCGATCCGACCTTTTCGATATTGAAGCAATACGCGAAATATATGTCAATAGTAACGGTGTTCCTCGATTGATAAATACTATTTGTGATACTGCTCTTGTGTATGGGTACGCAGAACAGGCAACAACAATCCAAAAAGAAATCATAGATGAGGTCGTGAGGGACAAGAGCGAGGGGCATATTCTTCCGTTATTCAAGGATAATGGGTTTGTGCATGGAGGTGTCGACACAGAAGCCAGACATGTGACGATAGGGTGAGTGAAACGCGTGTGTATTGTTATTTGTCAGATGGTATGCGAGAAAAGCCATGAAGATAAATATTTGTAGCGAAGCTGGAAAGATATAGTAGGCATGGGATGGGAAATGTCTATTTTCTAATTTCGAAAGGCGACAAAAAAACATCTTTTTTGTCTGTCGGCGACAGTCTGTTGTGGGTCGTTGTGGCGAGGCGAAAACAAAAGCGAATTAAAGTTTTATTCGCCTCTCCATAAACAGCTACGAGGCTATTTTG
>CAYTPO010000107.1:0-29424 GCA_964439815.1 uncultured Thiotrichales bacterium | reverse complement strand
GACATGGTCTGCCGTTACCGATTCACCGCCGCCCTGGCGCCTCCTGTTGCAGCTCGACTGGAAGGCGTCACACTCACCATGGATGCGCTAATAGTTGCCAGTCGGGCAGCCACTGACGGGAAACTGACTATCGTCGAGGGTGCTGGCGGTTTCTACTCGCCGCTTGCGGAAGATGGCCTGAACGCCAACCTGGCCGAGCGACTTGGCTTCCCTGTATTGCTGGTGGCAGCCAACCGGCTGGGGTGCATCAATCACGTGCTATTGACGCTGAAAGCCATTGCCAGCCACGGTCTGGAGACTCTGGCCATTATCCTCAATGAAACCGATCCGGAAGCCAGCCTGCCCGAAAACCTCGAAATGCTCCGCGCACTGCAACCCCTACCAGTCATACCGCTAGGCTTCAATGAGCACATCGATGCAGCCGAAATGCTGTCACTTGCGGGACATCCACTCAAAAGCCTTGACCACGGGATACGGTGACATCAGCAACCCCCCCAGCCCCAGAGTGGTTGCCGTCCATACCATCTGTGTGACATTACCGCTCGTTGCATCGGCAAAAAACCAGAGGTAGCAACCAACAGCAACCAGCACGAGACCGATCCAGTGGAGGATCAGGAAGATTCTTATGACCATGAAACACCTTTCAAATAGCGCCCACAAAAAAGGGCGGTAATGCTACCGCCCTTTTTCACGCACAATCAATCTGTCTGATCAGCTGACTTTGGCGTCAAGCTCGCCAGACTCGTATTTCTTGTACATCACTTCCAGGGAAAGTGGCTTGATCTTGGAAGCCTGCCCCGCGCTGCCGAAAGCTTCGTAGCGCGCCTTGCAGATACCCTTCATGGCAGCAGTCGCCTCTTTCAGGAATTTGCGTGGATCGAAGTTGGCGGGGTTGTCATGCAGGTGCTTGCGAATTGCGCCTGTAGAGGCCATCCGCAGGTCAGTATCGATATTGACCTTGCGTACACCATTCTTGATGCCTTCAACGATCTCTTCGACCGGTACACCATAAGTCTGCCCCATGTCACCACCGTAGGTATTGATGATTTCGAGCCAGTCCTGTGGAACTGAAGAAGAACCGTGCATGACCAGATGCGTATTCGGCAGACGCTCATGGATTTCCTTGATGCGGTCGATACGCAGAATCTCGCCGTCAGGTTCCTTGGTGAATTTGTAGGCGCCATGAGAAGTACCGATGGCAATGGCCAGTGCATCAACGCCCGTCGCCTTGACGAAATCGGCCGCTTCTTCCACACCGGTCAGCAGCTGATCCATATCCAGCTTGCCTTCGGCGCCATGGCCGTCCTCTTCACCCATTTCTCCAGTCTCCAGAGAACCTAGGCAACCCAGCTCGCCTTCGACCGACACACCACCGGCATGGGCCATTTCAACGACCTTGCGAGTCACTTCAACGTTGTATTCGAAGCTGGAAGGCGTCTTCATATCCGCCATCAGGGAACCGTCCATCATGACCGAGCTGAATCCGGACTGGATGGAGCGCAGGCAGACGGCTGGCTCGGAGCCGTGATCCTGGTGCATAACGATGGGAATATGCGGATACTCTTCGATAGCCGCAATGATCAGATGACGCAGGAATGGCTCGCCTGCATAGGAGCGTGCGCCGGCAGAACCCTGCATGATAACGGGAGAATCCGTTTCATCGGCAGCCTGCATGATGGCATGAACCTGCTCCATGTTGTTGACGTTAAAAGCCGGCATGCCGTATCCGTTTTCGGCTGCATGATCGAGTAGTTGACGCATTGAGATCAGTGCCATGAGACTTGTCTCCTTCAATAGTGGTTAGATGAGCTTGCTGCTTTAATCCCGGCAAACCCTTGAAAAAACATGAAAACCCTCCACCCAGGGAGGGGTGTAGCAAAGCAATGCCGTCAGGACGCCTCCCCAATCAGGGCCTTGCCTGGCAATTGCAGTGGTCTGTCAATCGAGCGGCTGCACCAGCTTACCTACCTCCACGATCTTCATTGCATTGGTGCCACCGCCGTCACCCATCAGATCGCCCTTGGTGATGATGACGATATCGCCATCTTCGACAACCTTGTGCTTCTTCAGGATATCCACCGCGGTCATGTTGACCCGGGGATGCGAAGTGGTGCTGGTGGGAAAATCAACCGGATAGACGCCGCGATAGAGCTTGACCCGCCGACGTGTCTTGGCGCGCTGCGACATTGCATAGATGGGTATGCCGGAACTGATCCGGGACATCCACTTGGGCGTCGATCCCGTCTCGGTCAATGCGGCAATGGCCTTGACGTTGGCGTGGTTGGCGGTATACATCGTCGCCATCGCAATCGCCTCATCGATATGCTTGAACTCGGTATTGATACGGTGATCGGACTTGCGCGCCAATGACTGTTTCTCGGCTTCGATGCAGATATTCCCCATGGCTTCGACCACCTTGGAGGGATACTTTCCCACTGCTGTCTCTCCCGACAGCATGACTGCGTCAGTACCATCAAGCACCGCATTGGCGACATCGAAAACCTCGGCACGTGTCGGAATCGGATTTTCGATCATTGATTCCATCATCTGCGTGGCGGTCACAACAATACGGTCAAACACTCTGGCCTTGTGGATCAGCTCCTTCTGCACTGCCGGTAGCTCGGCATCACCAATCTCCACCCCCAAGTCTCCCCGGGCAACCATGATGGCATCGGAAGCCATCAGGATTTCGTCGATGTTCTCCAGCGCTTCGGCACGCTCGATCTTGGCCACCAGACAGGCTTCACTGCCCTCGGCATTGAGCAGACGGCGGGCCTCTTCCATATCGTTGCCATCACGGGGAAAGGAGACCGCCAGGTAATCCACGTCCAGCTCTGCAGCCAGCTTGATATCCTGCTTGTCCTTTTCCGTCAGGGCTGATGCCGAGAGTCCGCCCCCCTTGCGATTGATGCCCTTGTTGTTGGAGAGTTTGCCACCGGTGATGACGACAGTATGGATTTCCGAACCGGAAACCTGCTGCACCTCGAGAACGATGCGACCATCATCCAGCACCAGAATATCGCCACGGAAGACCTCTTGCGCCAGCGTCTTGTAGGTCACGCCAACGCGTTCCCGATCACCCTCGTCGGTGCCGAGGGATGTATCCAGAATGAATCTGTCGCCTTCTCTCAGGAAGACGGTGCCTTCCCTGAACTTCTCTGTCCTGATCTTGGGACCTTGCAGATCCCCTAGAATGCCGACTTCGCAGCCACACTCTTCGGCCGCCGCCCGAATGAGCCGAGCCCTTTCCATATGATTTTCCCGCGTACCGTGGGAAAAGTTCATCCGCACGACATCAACACCGGCCTCAACCAGTGACCTCAATGCCTCGGGTGATTCCGTTGCAGGCCCCAGCGTAGCCAGTATCTTGGTACGCCGGATGCCCCTGGCATTCCGATGACATATCGGTGATCCATCTATCATGGTTATGCTTTTGCCCGCTCTTCCAGCATGGCGACCGCCGGTAGTTTCTTGCCTTCCAGGAACTCCAGAAAAGCACCACCACCTGTGGAGATGTAGGAGATGCGATCAGCAATCCCGTATTTGTCAACCGCAGCCAGCGTATCACCACCACCCGCAATGGAGAACGCATCGGACTCGGCAATGGCCAGCCCCAGTGTTTTGGTGCCCTCGCCAAACTGATCGAATTCGAAGACGCCAACAGGGCCATTCCAGACAATGGTTCCGGCTTCCTTCATCATTTCGCCAAAACGCGCTGCTGTTTCGGGACCGATATCAAAGATCATGTCGTCATCATCGACTTCATCGACCTTCTTGACGGTTGCTTCAGCCGTTTCGGAGAATTCCTTGCCGACAACCACATCGGTAGGTACGGGAATCTCTCCTCCCTTGGCCTTGGCGGCTTCCATCAGGCGCTTGGCTTCGGGAATCAGATCCGCTTCATAGAGTGACTTGCCAACATTGTGACCCATTGCGGCAATAAAGGTATTGGCAATACCACCACCGGGGATCAACTGATCCACAACAGAGGAGAGTGATTCCAGAACAGTCAGTTTGGTGGAGACCTTGGAGCCACCCACGATAGCTGCCATGGGGCGTTTGGGGTCACCCAACGCCTTGCCCAGTGCATCCAGCTCACCTGCCAGAAGCGGGCCGGCACAGGCAACCGGTGCAAACTGACCAACACCGTGCGTCGATGCCTGTGCACGATGCGCGGTGCCAAAGGCATCCATGACATAGACATCGCAAAGCGCGGCATATTTCTTCGACAGTGCTTCGTCGTTCTTCTTTTCTCCCACATTGAAGCGGACATTCTCCAGCATGACGACTTCACCATTGTCGAGCTGCGGCGGGTTTTCGAGGTAATCAGTGACCAGACGCACTTCCTTGCCCAGCGCCTCGGAAAGATAGTCGCTCACGGGTTTCATGGAGAATTCGGCAGCCGGCTCTCCCTCGGTGGGGCGCCCCAGGTGCGACATCAGCATCACCTTGGCGCCCGCCTTCATGGCGTGCTCAATGGTTGGCAATGAAGCTCGAATCCGCTTGTCTGAAGTTACCTTGCCGTCCTTGATAGGTACGTTTAAATCTTCACGGATCAATACGCGCTTACCGGCAAGATCCAGATCTGTCATCTTGATTACAGACATAGCATCCACTCCCAAAAGTATGGTTAAGAAAAAATATTTGCCAAACCCGCCGGCTTGGCAAATACCTCTTCATGACGGGACGACAGCCGGGAGGCAGCTACAAGCCACCTCCCGAACAATCATATCAGCCGATCAGTTGGCCGCTACATGCTCGACAAAACGCAGCATGTTGCAGGTATAACCGTATTCATTGTCATACCATGAAACCACCTTCACGAACGTGCCATCCAGTGCGATACCCGCCTCCGAATCGAAGATCGAGGAAGAACCACAACCACGGAAATCGGTGGAAACCACTTTCTCGTCGGTGTAGGCCAGCGTCTTGCCCATGTCACCGCTCTCGGAAGCTTCCTTCATGGCGGCACAGATATCGGCATAATCCGCTTCCTTTTCCAGCTCGACCGTCAGATCGACAACGGACACGTCGGAAGTGGGAACACGGAAAGCCATACCAGTCAACTTGCCATTCAGTTCGGGCAGAACCACTCCAACGGCCTTGGCTGCACCTGTGGAAGAAGGAATGATATTCTCGAGAATACCGCGACCACCACGCCAATCCTTCAGGGAAGGTCCGTCAACAGTCTTCTGGGTAGCCGTTGCAGCATGAACGGTCGTCATCAGGCCACGCTTGATGCCCCACTTGTCGTTCAGTACCTTGGCAACAGGTGCCAGGCAGTTGGTGGTACAGGAAGCTGCGGAAACAATCGCCTGACCCGCGTAGGTGTCATTGTTGACGCCGAAAACGAACATGGGCGTACCGTCCTTGGAGGGCGCAGACATAACAACTTTCTTGGCGCCGGCATCGATGTGCTTCTGGCAACCTTCTTCCGTCAGGAAAAAGCCCGTGCATTCCAGAACGATATCAACACCGATATCACCCCATTTGAGGTCGGCGGGATCGCGCTCGGCAGTCAGGCGAATCCTGTTGCCATTGACAACCATGGTGTCGCCGTCAACCGCGATGTCACCAGCGAAGTTACCGTGTACGGAATCATACTTCAGCATGTAAGCCAGATAGTCGTTGTCCAGCAGATCATTGATGCCGACAACTTCAATCTCCGGGAAGTCCTTTGCGATTGCGCGGAATGCCATCCGGCCGATACGGCCAAAACCGTTGATACCAACTTTTATCGTCATGGTTTTCTCCTAACTTTTTAATGGATAATACAAATCCGCCCCGGGGAAACGGGGCGGAAAAATGCTTCAAGCAACCTGGTTAACGGCATCAACCACGTTCTCGACAGTGAAACCGAACTCCTTGAACAGATCACCCGCCGGCGCGGATTCGCCAAATGTGTCGATACCAACCACAGCGCCCTGCAGGCCAACATACTTGCCCCAGAAAGAGGTGACACCGGCTTCAACCGCAACGCGTGCCGTTACTGCCGCTGGGAGTACGGACTCCTTGTAGGCGTCGTCCTGCGCATCGAAGACATCAGTGGCAGGCATGGAGACCACGCGAACCTTCTTGTCGCTGATCGCAGCGGCGGCGTCCATGGCCAGCCCCACTTCGGAACCGGTCGCAATAATGATGGCATCAGGCGTTCCTTCGCAATCCTTCAGGATGTACCCACCCTTCTCAATCGCAGCGATCTGGTCATCGGTACGCTCCTGGTGCGGCAGCCCCTGACGCGAGAAGATCAGGCTGCTTGGCCCGCTCTTGCGCATGACAGCCGCTTTCCATGCAACAGCCGATTCGACGGCATCACATGGGCGCCAGACGCTCATGTTGGGAATCATGCGCAGTGTAGCAACCTGCTCGACCGGCTGGTGGGTAGGACCATCTTCACCCAGGCCAATGGAGTCGTGAGTATAAACCTCGATATTCTGGATCTTCATCAGTGCAGCCATGCGCAGCGCGTTGCGGGCATACTCGGAGAACATCAGGAAGGTTGCACCATAGGGCACAAAACCACCGTGCAGCGAGATACCATTGATTGCCGCTGTCATGCCGAATTCACGCACACCCCAGTTGATATAGTTTGCATCAGGGTTGTCGGCGCGCATGGGCACCGAATTGGACACGAATGTCAGGTTGGATCCAGCCAGGTCGGCAGAACCGCCCATGAAATGCGTGAAGCTGCTCAGACCTTCGATTGCGTTCTGTGAAGCCTTGCGTGAGGCAATGGTCTCGCCTTTTTCGGCAACAGACTTGATGAAGGCATCGGCCTTGGCTTCCCAATCGTCACCCAGATCACCCGCCATGCGAGCTTCGAACTCCGCAGCCAGTTCGGGATGTGCTGCCTTATAGGCCGCCATCTTTTCATTCCAGGCTGCTTCAGCTGCTGCACCCTTCTCTTTGGCATCCCACCCGGCGTAGATCTCGTCGGGAATCTCGAAAGGACCGTATTCCCATCCCAGCGCCTTGCGGGTCAGTGCAATCTCTTCATCACCCAGCGGTGCACCATGACAGTCTTCCTTGCCACCCTTGTTGGGGGAACCAAAACCGATGGTGGTCTTGCAGCAGATAATGGAAGGCTTGCCGCTCTCTGCACGGGCAGATTCGATGGCCGCCTTGATGGCATCGGCATCGTGACCATCGACATCACGCACGACATGCCAGCCATAGGCTTCAAAGCGCGCAGGGGTGTCATCGGTGAACCAGCCTTCGACTTCACCATCGATCGAGATATTGTTGTCATCGTAGAACGCAATCAGCTTGCCCAGCGCCAGTGTTCCCGCCAGAGAGCAGGCTTCGTGGGAGATACCTTCCATCAGGCAGCCGTCGCCAAGGAACACATAGGTATTGTGATCAACGATGTCATGACCATCCTTGTTGAAGTGTGCTGCCAGGGCGCGCTCGGCGATTGCCATGCCAACACCATTGGTGATGCCCTGCCCCAACGGGCCGGTTGTCGTCTCGATACCGGGCGCGTAACCATACTCAGGGTGGCCCGGCGTCTTGGAATGCAACTGGCGAAAATTCTTCAGATCTTCAATGGACAGGTCATAGCCCGTCAGGTGCAGTACCGAATAGGGCAGCATGGAGCCATGGCCGTTGGACATGATGAAACGGTCACGATCAACCCAGGCAGGGTTGGTCGGATTGTGCTTCATGTAATCGTTGTAAAGCACTTCGGCAATATCGGCCATTCCCATCGGCGCACCTGGGTGACCTGAGTTGGCTTTCTGAACAGCGTCCATGCTTAATGCGCGAATGGCATTGGCTAAGTCTCTACGAGATGGCATAAAAAACTCCCGGCAGGGTTGTATGTGAAAAACTCGAACCACCAGCCCCGCTGCAATGCAAGGAACCGATCGAAGCTGGTGGGTAAAAAAAACTGATTAAACCGTAAGATCTGCTTGTTCTGGTAACGGCATTTGGCACCCTATGGTACGTTTTCAGGCGCAACATTCTCACGTAAATGCCCCGTTTGAGCAAGCGCATTCCACAAAAAATTATTCAAAATCGCTATCTTTCAATAGCTTGCGGCGTTCTTCAATACTCAACATTGAATTTCCTTATACTTGAGTTGCCTTGCGGAAGGTGCTGGAACCCGATAAATAGCCACAATTTGAACCAATTCTGGTTTTCACTGTTTCACTTCATATACACTTGGCGGCCAAATTTTCACCAATCTTTACGGAAAGCCCGCCATGCCCAACAGTTACCAGTTTACCTCGGAGTCCGTTTCAGCCGGCCACCCGGACAAGGTCGCCGACCAGATTTCCGATGCCATTCTCGACGCCATCCTCGAACAGGATCCACATGCCCGCGTGGCCTGTGAAACGCTGATCAAGACCGGCATGGTTCTGGTTGCCGGTGAAGTCACCACATCGGCCAATGTCGAATACGAGGATGTAATCCGCAAGACGGTTTGCGAGATCGGCTATACCAACTCGCAGATGGGATTCGATGGCGAAACCTGCGCAGTCATGTCCGCCATCGGCAAACAATCTGCCGACATCGCCATGGGCGTGGACCGTAGCGCTCCGGAAGAGCAGGGTGCTGGCGATCAGGGTCTGATGTTTGGCTATGCCACCAATGAAACCGACGTATTGATGCCGGCCCCGATTACCTTCTCGCATCGGCTGGTTCGTCGTCAGCACGATGTCCGCCAGGACGGCACACTGCCCTGGCTGCGCCCGGATGCCAAAAGCCAGGTCACCTTCCGCTACGAGGACGGCAAACCCACCGGCATCGAGGCCGTAGTGCTGTCCACCCAGCATGACCCGGACGTGTCCCAGGCAGATCTGCACGAAGCGGTCATGGAAGAGATCATCAAACCCGTTTTACCCGAAGCATGGGTATCCACCGAGACGCAATATCATATCAACCCGACCGGTCAGTTCATCATTGGCGGCCCCGTGGGCGACTGCGGTCTGACAGGACGCAAGATCATCGTCGATACCTATGGAGGTATGGCGCGTCACGGCGGCGGTGCATTTTCCGGCAAGGACCCTTCCAAGGTCGATCGCTCTGCAGCCTACGCCTGTCGCTATGTCGCCAAGAACATCGTGGCTGCGGGCCTGGCCGAGCGCTGCGAAATCCAGGTTTCCTATGCCATCGGGGTCGCCGAGCCAACTTCCATATCAGTCGATACCTTTGGTACTGGCAAGATCTCCGACGGCGGTATCGAAACGCTGATTCGTGAACATTTCGACCTGCGCCCATTCGGCCTGGTCAAGATGCTGAACCTGATCCAGCCCATCTACCGGCAGACGGCCGCCTATGGCCACTTCGGCCGTGAAGACATCGATCTTCCCTGGGAGAAAACCGACAAGGCCGAGGACTTGAAAAGCGCTGCCGACCTCACTAAGGTAGCCTGATTCCTGATCTGAGCGCCCCGCAAACGGGGCGCTCCAGAGAACTGAGGAGCGTTGCGACGGATTTCCGCCAGGCTCAGTTTTCTTGCTTGATGGACCCTCGTTCGGGTTCCACAGAAAAAAACGGCGCTCATTTTTCATACAATCATGGAGAATGAACATGAACGCTAATCTCGAAACCACTTTCACTGACTACAAAGTCGCCGATATCTCCCTGGCCGACTGGGGCCGCAAGGAAATTTCCATCGCCGAAACCGAAATGCCCGGCCTGATGGCCCTGCGCGACAAGTATGGCAAGGACCAGCCGCTCAAGGGCGCACGTATCACAGGCTCCCTGCACATGACCATTCAGACGGCTGTGCTGATCGAAACCCTGGTAGCATTGGGCGCCGAAGTACGATGGTGTTCCTGCAACATCTTCTCGACCCAGGATCACGCCGCTGCAGCCATCGCCGCCGAAGGCATCCCGGTCTATGCATGGAAGGGTGAAACCCTGGAAGAATACTGGTGGTGCACCGAGCAGGTGCTCAACTGGCCCGGCAACGGCGTGCCCAACATGATCCTGGACGATGGTGGCGATGCGACCTTGCTCGTACACAAGGGTGTCGAATACGCCAAGACAGGCAGCGTCCCCGAACCAACGGCCGAAGACAGCGAAGAATGGACAGTCATCCTCAAGACGCTGAAGCGCAGCCTGAAAGAGGACAAGGATCGGTACAATCGCATGGCCGAAGCCATTAAGGGCGTGACCGAGGAAACCACTACAGGTGTTCATCGTCTCTACCAGATGATGGAAGCCGGTGAGCTGCTGTTTCCGGCCATGAACGTCAACGATTCCGTTACCAAATCCAAGTTCGACAATCTCTATGGCTGCCGCGAATCACTGGTCGACGGCATCAAGCGCGCTACGGATGTCATGATTGCCGGGAAGATTGCCATCGTTGCCGGCTATGGTGATGTTGGCAAAGGCAGCGCCCAGTCGCTTCGCGGCCTCGGCGCCACTGTCTGGATCACTGAAATCGATCCAATCTGCGCCCTGCAGGCGGCAATGGAAGGCTACCGCGTGGTTACCATGGAAGAAGCCGCTCCTGTCGGCGATATCTTCGTTACCACTACCGGCAACTTCAAGATCATCACCCATGACCACATGGCGGCCATGAAAAACGAAGCCATCGTCTGCAACATTGGCCACTTCGACAATGAAATCGATATTGCCGGCGTCAAGGACTACAAATGGGAAAACATCAAGCCTCAGGTCGACCATATCGTCTTCCCGGATGGCAAGCGCATCATCATGCTGGCCGAAGGTCGCCTGGTAAACCTGGGCTGCGCAACAGGCCACCCCAGCTTCGTCATGTCGGCTTCCTTCACCAACCAGGTGCTGGCACAGATCGAGTTTTTCACCAAGCCTGACGAATATGAAAACAAGGTCTATATCCTGCCGAAGAAGCTGGATGAAGAGGTTGCCAGACTGCATTTGGACAAGATCGGGATTCACCTGACCACGCTGAGTCAGGAGCAGGCGGACTACATTGGCGTCCCGGTAGATGGACCCTACAAGCCGGATCATTACCGCTACTAGAAGCGGTAACTGTCGAGGCGCGGTCTACACCGCGCCTCCCTCCCAATCCATTCGTCACATGGTGTCATCATGGAATCCCAACGCAAACACCCGCGAGTGTTCAGCTTCGAATTTTTCCCCCCCAGAACCGACAAGGGTGCGGAAAGCCTGCGCAAGGTGCGCGCCGAACTGGCACAACTACACCCCCGCTTCTTCTCCGTCACCTTCGGTGCCGGTGGCTCCACCCAGGACGCCACATTGGAAACAGTACTGGAAATACAACAGGCCTCCGGTCTGGAAGCGGCCCCCCACCTCTCATGCATCGGTTCGGACAAGGAGCAGATCCGGCAGATCCTCAAGACCTACCAGGACAGCGGCGTCAGCCACATTGTCGCGCTCAGGGGCGATCTGCCTTCAGGACTGCGTACGCCCGGTGACCTGCAATACGCCAATGAGCTGGTCTCCTTCATTCGCGAGGAGACCGGTGACCACTTCTTCATTGAAGTTGCCGCCTACCCGGAGTTTCACCCCCAGTGCAAGGACGCCAACGACGACCTGCACAACTTCAAGCGCAAGGTGGAAGCCGGTGCCAACAGCGCCCTGACCCAGTATTTCTATAACGCCGATGCCTACTTCCGCTTTATCGACAGCTGTGAACAACTGGGCATAACCATCCCTGTTGTCCCCGGCATCATGCCAATCACCAACTATACCCAGCTGGCCCGCTTCTCCGATGCCTGCGGCGCTGAAATTCCACGCTGGATCAGAAAACGGCTGGAAGCCTTTGGCGATGACCTCGATTCCATCCGGGACTTTGGCACCGATGTTGTCACACAAATGTGTGAAAGACTCCTCGCAGAAGGCGCGCCAGGCCTCCACTTCTATACAATGAACAAGACCGAACCCACCATGAGTATCTGGAACAACCTTGGCCTGAATGTCGGCAACCGGGTAGCGGCGCAAGAATAGAAATCCACTGCTTCCGCTCATTTCCATCTGTCAGGTGTCACAATTTCCCCGAATGATGAACAGACTCGTACACAATTTGGCGTTTCCATACGCCCCAGTTTCGGATAAACGCCCAAGTGCGACTGACGCGGATACTCATTGATCTCGATCTCCGGCAGGGAGACTCGTTCCCCTTGCCGGATCAGGCGCATCACCACCTCATCCGCGTACTCCGACTGAGAGAGGGGCAACCCTTTATCGCATTCGATGGTCATAGTGATCAGGAGGCACTGGCCGAGATCACGATGATCGAGAAACGCCAGGCCTTTGCCCGCATTCAGTCGATAACGGCAGTTCAGCGTGAATCACCACTGCAGCTGACCCTGGTACAGGCCATCAGCGCTTCGGACAAGATGGATATCACTCTGCAGAAATCAGTGGAACTCGGCGTTCAGGAAATCATTCCGGTCTATTCGGAGCGTTCCCAGCATCGCATGAAAGCTGCACAGATCGAGAAGAAAATACGACACTGGCAAGGTGTTATCATTCACGCCACCGAACAGTCCGGACGAACCCGCCTGGCCAGACTGCACACCCCGCTGCCCCTCACCGAGCATCTCGACCAGAGAGCCACCGACACAACCGCCATTGTGCTGGATCCCGCAGCCACCATGACACCAAGGCAACTGCGTCGCCCCATCGACAAGCTGGAGATTCATGTAGGTCCCGAAGGGGGTTTTACCACAGCTGAAATCGCAATGATGGATGCCAGCAATATCGGTAGATTACGGCTTGGGCCACGCATTTTGCGCACTGAAACTGCCGGGATTGCGCTGATTGCCTGGCTTCAGGCGGAGCTGGGAGACTTTTGACCCGATTCCCGCCAGCGTTTCAATGACTCGGCAACCCGCTTTTCCAGCGCCGGAAAATCGGGAACTATACCTTTTACACCCACCGCCTGGACTTGTTGCGCCACCACTTCGCAGGGCTTGCCTGTGGGCATTACCACCATATCGTCTTCCCCCAAACGCACCGGGTGGGGAATGGAGCTGATCTCGATGCCATATTGTGTCACCCCCGAAGTATGTCCCAACCCATTCAGCACCGCGACACGACGGCTACGATGCGCAGAAAGGGACTCCACCTCCGGATTGCAGAATCGTTCGATGGAGATCAGGGGAATCTTCTGATCCCGCCAGTCGAAAATACCACTGGCCCAGGGCAGGTCACCCACCTCGACGATATGTGGAACCGGAATGATTTCCACCACCAGCACCTGCGGCACAATCAGATTCATCGACCTGAGCGGGATGATCAGTGCCTGAATTTTCCCATCAATTGACATGCTGACTCCCAACCTTTTCCTTGCTCAACAACGCTTCGATATTCTGCAGCAACTCGCTGTCCTGATAAGGCTTGCCCAGAAACTCCTTGATACCCAATCCTTCCGCCCGCTCACGATGTTTCTTCCCTGTTCTCGAAGAAATCATGATGATGGGTATATCCTGATTAAGCTCACTGCTCTGCATGTGGGCCGCCAGCTCGAACCCATCCATGCGGGGCATCTCGATATCCAGCAGCATCATATCCGGATGAACCTCTTCGAGCTGGGCTACAGCATCCAGCCCATCCTTGGCAGTCACCACATTGAAATGGTGGCGTTCAAGCATTTTCTCAGTCACACGACGGATAGTGATCGAGTCATCCACCACCATGATCGTTGGCCGTGCTTCCTGACGTGGCACCATCTGCGAGGGCAGAATCTCTGCCGTCTCCCGGTCACCGGTCGCTGCCCGAACCACACCGGCGGTATCGAGTATCAGCACAACCTGGCCATCGCCCAGAATGGTTGCCCCACCCAATCCGGGCACACTGTTCAACAGTCCGCCAATGGGCTTGACCACAACATCCTGATTACCCTTGATATCATCCACAATCAGCGCAACACGATGCTCTCCCGACCCCACCAGCAATACCGGCCTGGTTTCAGCCACAGCCGGGAAAGGCTCCAGCGTCGTATTTTCCAGCACTTCATCCAGGCGATAGAGAGAGTAGGATCGCTCTCCGTAATCTATCATCGGCGACTCGCTGTCCAGCCTCTCCAGCAAGGTGTTGGCCGGCATCTGAATCACTGCTTCAACCGTGTTGATCGGGACGGCATAAGTATTGTCACCCGCCTTGACCAGCAACGACTGGTTGATGGCCATGGTAAACGGAAGGCTGATCTTGAAACGGGTACCCTTGCCTTCTTCCGAGAAGATTTCCAGCAAGCCATTCAAATGCTTCAGCTGCTCCTGCACGACATCCATACCAACACCCCGCCCGGAGACCTGACTGATCTCGGTAGCCGTGCTGAATCCCGGATGCAGCACCAATGCGTAGGTCTCGGCATCAGTCAGGATACTGTCAGCCTCGATAATGCCCATCTCTATCGCGCGCTGGCGTACTGCCTGGCGATTGATGCCAGCTCCGTCATCAACCACTTCGATAATGACCTCAGGCCCTTCACGTGACACCTTGACGGCGACCGACCCGGCTGCGGGTTTTCCTGCAGCCTCACGCTCGGCAGGCGTTTCGATACCATGAGCCAGCGCATTGCGCAGCAGGTGCTCCAAAGGAACGACAATCCCCTCCAGCACCTTGCGGTCAAGCTCCTGCTCCTCACCCTCGATTTGCAGATCTGCTTCCTTGCCCAACTCCAGCGCAACGCCACGCACGACCCGACGCAACCGGGGAGCCATCACCTTGAAGGGCGACATGCGGGTACGCATCAGGCTTTCCTGCAGGCTGTTGCTGACCCTGGACTCCTGCTGCAGCAGATTTTCCACGTCCCTGCGCTCTTCCGAAAGCAGCTGATGGATACTCAGCAGGTCATTCGTACTCTCTGCCAGCGAGCGTGAAAGCTGCTGAATCGTGGAATAGCGATCAAGCTCCAACGGGTCGAACTGCTCATTGATTCCGGTTGCATCAGGGTCGATATTCTTGCCATCGAAACGGTGCAGGATCTGGGCTTCAGCCTCCATCTCCAGACGCCGTAATTGTTCAGTCAAGCGACTGACCGTTCGATCGAGCTCATTGAGGTTGAACCCGAACGCGGTCATCTGCTGCTCGACACGAGAATGCAGAATGTTAATCTCACCAACACTGTCCACAAACTGATCGAGCAGCTCGGGATTGACCTTGACCGAATCCTGCAGGCGTGAAACCAGCAATTCCCCACCAATGCCCTCGCCCGCCTGATGAGGCATCATTGCGGCCAGATGACTCTCGAACTCTTCGCCGACCGTTACTTCAGGCTGAACAGCTTCAGAAACCTCAACAGCCAATGGTTCGGCCTCAGCTTCCGCCACACCGAACCGCAGTACACCAAGATCGCGCTCATCCAGCGTCTGACCTTCCTGCAAACGTCCCATGAGTTCGATGACAGCATCCGCCGGAGCGATCGGCTTGCCCGTCCGGATCGACTCATTCATCTCACCGAAACGATCGAACGCCCCGAAAACAACCTTGAACAGCGTCTTGTCGACCGTTACCGTGCCTGCATCCACAGCAGTCAGGAGCGTCTCCATGGCATGGCTGAGATCTCCGATCGGCTGCAATCCCGCCATTCTCGCGCTGCCTTTCAGAGTATGCAGCTCACGATGCAGCTCACGAACAAATCCCATATCGTCGGGATTCTGTTTCCAGCGCTGCATCGCATCATCGCATCGTTCGAGAATCTCTTCACACTCACCCAGGAATACCTGCACGAGTTCATCGGAAACCTCTGGCAACTGCGCCACATCCACCTGCTGCTCGGGCGCCTGAACTTCAGGTACAGCGTCGATGGCACCCGCGACTTCCTCCTCATCGATCACCTGCGTATAACCCACTTCCGGGTTATCGACGGCATCCGCCAGTTCTTCTGACATCTGCTCTACCGCAACAATCAGATCCGGAGCAGTCGATGCTTCCGTTCCTTCCTGCAGCGCGTCAATGGTGGCGGCAACGTGTTCGGACAGCCGTTGCAGCAACGACATGTCCATTTCCGAAAGTGTGGACGGCTGCTGGAGTCGCAGCCCGAGATAATGTTCGAACGCAGCGCAAGGCTCGTGGATGGCCGGTACCTTTGCGGTACGCGCGCTACCGGTCAGGGTATGTATGGAACGGAACAGCTCATCCTTGACGACGGCAGCATCCGTGCCATCTTTGAGCTGTTGCAGTGTGCTATCGAGCGTAGCCAGGTTGGCATGAGCCTCTTCGATGAAGATCTGCATCAGAACCGGATCTTCATAGGCAGAGATCAACGTATCCGGAGATTCGACCACAGCCTCATCGGGCGCGACAGACTTCTCCTCGACTGCTTCACCCCTGGCAACCTGGTCGGCACGCTGACAGTGCTCAATGACCTTTGCGTCAGGCGCCTCCTTGCTCTGCAACTGTTCCAGCAACCGTGGCAACAATTCGATGCCATCACCGATGCAGGAGACGATCTCGGGAGTTATCTCGCGTGAATTCTCGAGCACCTGATTGAGGATGTCTTCGTGCAACCACGCATATTCACCCGCTATCTCGGCTCCCACCAGGCGAGCGCTACCCTTGAGTGTGTGAAAGGATCTGCGCAGTGTCAGCAATACATCGCGATCCGATGGCTGCTCCTTCCACTGTGGATAGTGCTTGTGCAAGACCGCGCTCTCTTCGGCAAACTCTTCCAGGAAGATATCGAAGATTTCCTCATCCGCACCCGGTTTCATGACGCTCAATCCGGCAAATGCGGCAGGTAGCGCCAGACCGGCAAGCGTGGCGGTCATGGCTTGATCATGCTCGACTGCCGCCGCGCTTTCCTCCGCTTCGGCAACAGGTTCTGCGCCCTCCTCCATTCCGGAAAAGCTGAATACCTCATCCTCGGGGAGGATATCCACCAGCGTCAGCGCCTCGTTTTCAGAGGTCTCGACAATCGACAAGTCAGGTGCTTCGGTTTCATCTATGCTGTCGAGGTCGAGTTTCTGTACCCCCGTCTGACCCAGCAGATCATCCGTGTCACCCATGAGATCCTGAATGGGAGAGACTTCTTCCAGCGGGATCACTTCATCCACCATGGAGGCGTCAGCAGCCGCTATCTCCGTCTCTTCGAACTGCTGCGACTCCTCACCGAATTCTTCGACCAATTCGGCCTCGACAGGCAATTCGCCAATGATTCTGGTCGCTCCATCGCTGCCCGCCTCCGGCTGCTCTGCCACAGCAGGTTCAGCCTCATTGACAGCCGATGATGTCATGCTCTCAACCCCTGGCTCGGCAAAGGCTTCAGCCTCCAGCCCTTCATTGATCTCCAGGCTCGCCAGCGTATCATCCAGCCCGGTGGCATCCGGGGCAGCCTCGACCACCATGGTTCTGTCACCACCTGCTTCGGCATCAAGACTGTCGGCAGGAGAGAGGTCCGGCTCCTGCCCATCATCTGACGGCAGAAACTCTTCAACGTCGATCCCCGAGAGCGTCAACGTCTCCGGTTCAAGCGATGATTTCTCGCCGGTGGCTGACAGCGCTTCTGCTTCTTCGATGTCAGATGCAACACCGGACACAGCACTGGCATTGGTGAGACCTTCCACCATGAGCGTGGCCGCCGACACTTCAGGACCGCGATCGGAATCGATTTCCAGGCCAGACAGCGTCTCATCGACCGGCAAAGCCATTCCGGAGACATCGACCACTTCTGTCGCAGCCCGATCCTCCGCCTCCGTACTCCCGGGCTCGTTATCCTCCATACTCGCAAAGGCCAGTTCTTCCGCTTCCAGCGATACCGGATCAATGTAGATCTGCGTTACTTCCTCATCGGACGAAGCAGATGCCGGCTCAGACTCGGCCTCGCTCGAGGCTACAACATCCTGCAGCGCATCAGCCGCCAGCAGCATCTCGTCGGTATTACCCTCCAGGCCATCGTCAACGGCTACCAGCCCTTCTTCGGATTCCAGCTCCGAAACCACAGCATCGAGATCATCCGTCATGAACGCGGACGCCGCAAACGGATCCTCATCATTGGCGGCCCTATCACTCTCATCGGCAAACGAGGGCAACGGCGCGCCATCCTGTTCCAGCTCGGCAATATCCTCGTCAAGCACATCCAGCTGCTCGTCGCCCGCCAACCCGGCAATAGTCAAGGTAGCGGCATCCAGCAGCATGGAATCACCCGCACTCTCTGCTGCCACATCATCAAAGGATTCTTCGCCATAAACGAGGCTGTCGAGTTCATTTGCTGCAGGGGTCCGGATTTCGGCTTGCTGTGCCGGCGCTGCATCCGCATCCTTGACAATGGATACTTCAAACGATTTTTGTGGCGGCGGTGCTTTCTCCGTACCGGCGGCAGCTTCGCCCCCCCCTTCATCCGGAACATTCAGATCAAAAACCAGTGTCTCGGGATTGAACAGGCTTGCCGTATCCTCCGGAGAGGCAATTGGCTCGAGCATACCCGTTGGATCGGCTTCCGCGACCACAGCATTTTCATCCAGCAATGCCACGGCCTGCGCACCCTTCTCCAGGTACTGATCCTGCTGTATACCACTGGTATCGAGAATCTCCAGATAGACATCCACGGCGGAAACCGCTTCGGCGATATGTTCCAGCTCTTCATGGCTGATAACCCGCGACGCCGCCTTGCGACTCTGGACAAACTGGCTGACACCTTCCAGCAATCCTGCGACATCTTCCAGGGATACCAGCAGCATCGCTCCGGAAATCTGCCCCAGGATACCGGGAACAGACTCCAGTGAAGAAAGTACGTTCGGATTGGCCGCGTAGGCCTGAATCGCGGCCTTGCATCGTTCCAGATTCTGCTGCGACTCATGAATGACTGTAGTGCGAATGTTGCGGAATTCTTCATCGGCAATCATGCCTTCAACCTGATCGGCACTCTCCTCGCGATTCGCCGACTCAGCCGAAAGAATGAAGTTTCGTCCCAGCATGCTGAATGCCTGGACCGCAGTTTCAACCCCCACCAGCATGTCAGCCAGCTGACTGACAGCATCTTCTGCGGGTTGCTCGCCCGCATCGATCCAGCCTTTCACCCGTGCTGCATGCTCTGCCACATGGGATTCCTGGTGCCGCATGCCCAGCATGCTCAATGTACCGGCCAGCTCCTTCAGCAGCGGCAGTACGGGTTGCAGTTGCCCAACCGATGGCTGTTCGGCATGAACATGAACCTCAAGCAGGTCCTTGGCCTCCGTCAATTTCTCCTGCAACGCCCGGGAGAGGGATCGATACAGCTCGGAATTCTGCCCGCCAATACTGATCTGGGCGGCAGAAAGCACGTCACCAGTCACGCCCCCTTCTTTCAGAAAGTAGGCCTCACGCACTTCATCAACAACCTTGTCACCCGGATGCGCCGTGGCAACGTAATACAACAGGCTCTTGACCAGCGGTAACGGAACTGCGGCGGCAAACTCACGGTCCCCCATGGCCTGCAGTTGCTTGATCTGGCGATCGATCTTGCCTACCAGTGATTTGAGCGCATGCGAGGCCGGTAGCGTCTTGCTGCGCAAGCCGGAAATGACGGCTTCACTCACCCACCAGAGCCGTCTGCTCTCCAGATGGGTGGAAGCCCCTTTCAGGCGCCTGCAGACTATCCCCATTTTCTTCAGGCTGGCTTCCACATTCCTGTTGCGGTACCAACCCAGCAACCCCAGCTCGAAGACGTGGCGCGCCACACCTGCCAGGCTGCTGATACTCTCATTCGAACGGGACTGTCGCGACAACACAGCCTCATCATTGTCCAGCCCGGGAATATCAACGATCTCATCGGATAACAAATCGACGTGACGCACACCGCGAAGATCATTGATGACATTGACGAGCACAATGGGTACGTCGGGATTGCCGGATTCGATGTAATCCAGATAATCGGAAAGCTGGATCAACGCCCTGACAACGGGTCGGCTTGCCTGTATGACATCCCTTATCCTGCCGTCTTGCAGAGCCAGCAGGACCTCCCTGATTTCCCTGGCGAGCAGCGCACCACCACTGAGTTCGGCGATATCAAGTGTTCCAAGCGCATCGGTCAGCGATCGCAACGCCTCGTCAAGGTGCTGCTTCTGCTGACCTTCACTGGCATAGCGCTGAATATTTTCCCGCGCTCGTTGCAACGACGCATCGATTTCCTGCTTGACCCATTTCAGAGAATTCAGGCTGAAATTGTTCTGATTATCCATGTAGACGCCTTGATCTGCTCACGTATCTCATTCCTTGATTAACCGCATACCTGGTCACGCTTCACACCTGAGCCAGACTATCCTTGGCATTGAACTCCGTGCTCAGCGTAGGGTTTTCTTCCGTTTCGCTCAGCGAGTCGAATTCCAGTATGGCATCAACTGCCGACTCAGGCAGTTTGAAACCCTCGGCCGAGTGGCGCAGCTCTTCTGCCTGCTCGGCAAGCTCACCAACGGCAATGGCAGTCTCCTTGGATGATGCCAGCGTAGCCCTGGCAATTTCCCGGATGGAGTTCATGGCTTCGCTGACCACACTGGACACCACCGACTGCTCACGAGATTCCTCGGAGATGTTGCGTATATGCTCCGCCAGTTTCGTGGAGACACTCTCGATTTCTTCCAGCGCATTACCCGCTTCCTCTGACTGCTGGGCTCCGACGACCACATTCGAGGTACTCTTCTCCATCGACTGAATCGCCTCGTTGGTATCCGCCTGAATGGTACGAATCAATGCCTCGATCTGCTTGCTGGCATTGGCTGCCCGCTCCGCAAGCCGCTGCACCTCATCGGCCACCACGGCAAAACCACGCCCACCTTCACCGGCAGAGGAGGCCTGAATGGCGGCATTGAGCGCAAGAATATTGGTCTGATCCGCGATATCGGTGATCAGGCCGACGATGTCGCCAATCTCCTGGGAGCTTTCCCCCAGGCGCTTGATCCGCTTGGATGTATCCTGAATGTTCTCGCGAATGCTGTCCATGCCCTCGATCGAGCGACGTACCGTCTCCACCCCTCGCTGAGCAATGGTCAGCGACTGTTCAGCAACATCGGCAGACAGACCCGCGTTTTCCGACACCTTCTCGATTGATCTTGTCAGACCACTGATGGCATCCGAGGCAGACTCGATCTTCTCTGCCTGCTCCTCACTGGAACGAGCCAGTTGCAGCGCGCTTTCCTTGGTATGCGTGGATGTTCTCGCAACCTTCGCTGCCGCCTGGTTGATCGCCGTTACCAGATTCCGCAGCGCCTCGATGGCATAGTTGACCGAGTCCGCAATCGCCCCGGTGATATCTTCGGTTACCGTGGCATTGACCGTGAGGTCACCATCCGCCAACGTCGCCATTTCATCGAGCAGCGTCAGGATGGCCTGCTGGTTGCGATCATTGGTTTCCCGGGTCTGAACAAGTTGCCGCTGGGTATTGCGGATGACTCCAAGAACCAGCATCAGGAACGATAGCAAGGAAAGGAAGCCCAGAACAAAACCGAGTGTCGACCAGAGCTGATTGCTCTTGTTGGCCTGGTTGATGGCAGCCTCGAAGCGCGAGGTACCTTCGAACAGGTTTCGACCGTTACCCTCGATGGCACCTGCGGCCTCGGAGATTTCATACAGATCAGGTGCAATGCCGACGAGCTGGCCGGAGGTATCGGCAATTTCACTGAAATCGAAGACCATTCGCTCCAGGATCTTCTTGGCCTTCTTGATATTGACTGCCGATATCCCGAGATCGGGATTGCCCTTGAGCAAGCCGTCGATGACCGCACTGAACTGATTGACATCCCGATCGAGCTGGTCCGCTGCATCGAGGGCACTGCTGGTGCCGCTGAGCATCTCGTTCAGGCTGTTCCTGATTCGCTCGGCAAGCATCAGCTGGCGTGAAGCGAAATACAGCTGCCGTCCCCGGATATTCGCATCACGCATGATCTCCGCCACCGACTCCGCATCGGCCTGCAACCCGGGGAGCTTTCTGCCTACCGTATCCACGATACCCTTGGCCCGGGAAATGACTTCACGGCTTGCGAGAATCTTGTCGATATCCCTGGCATAGGTGAGCCATTGCTTGTCGATCTGCTCCAGCTCCGGCTGCATCTCTGCAGACAGTGCTGGCATATTCGTCTCCGGATCACCGTCCCGGAGCTTTTGCAACGCCTTTTCGAACAAGGTCTTGTAGCGCGCCAGCAGCAGAAAGGATTGCTCCACCCCCTGTGTGGCAGAGAGCGCCTGAGTGGTCATCTGCTGGGAAAGCAGACGCAGATCTCCGGCAACCTCCGAATAGTACCGGCCTGCTTGCTGGTATTGCGCGCTTTTCCAGAATGCACCGCCCGCCAGCATGGTGAGTACCAGGAAAATACCACCCCAGATCAGTACCGGATTACCCAACCCACCTGACAGCGCCTTGTTTCCTTTCTTGAATATCATAACCTTGCCACCAATTCGGGTTCAGACCGCAACTTTCTGAAAAGCGGGGTCATTGAATAGTTTTCTCATGTCGAAGACCGGGTAATGCTCACCGTAGCGTCTCAGCGCCGCGCTGATATAAGGCAGGATTTCCTGCTGCAACAGCGGTCGTTCATTAACCTCATCACTGGTCCAGAAGTGCTTCATGCCCATGACTTCCGGCACCAGCACGCCAATCCTGTTACCACCATCATTGATTACCAGCAGCCGCTGTGAAGCATTGACGCCACTGAGGTTGCTGCCATAGACATAACCTTCCAGATCCACAACGGGCATCAGCGCACCATGAATATTGGCCAGACCGCGCAGCCAGGGCTTGACCCCGGGAACACGAATCCAGGTCGGATAGGGTACGATCTCCTGCAACATGACCATCGGTGCAAGCACCAGATCCTTGCCCAGACGAAACAGCACACCGGTCCATTCCTGATGATCGGCGCCATCACCATCCTGCTGATTCAGCGCAAAATACTGCTGCTCGGCCTGTTGCAACAGCTGATAAGGGCTTACTTCCATATTGGCTGCCTCCATGATCTACAACGCCCCCAGCAATGGCTTGATCCGGTTGAGGAGATCTTTCTCCATAGCCGGTTTGACAACGTAGTCCAGCGCGCCCTGACGCTTGGCCCAGACAGTATCCGTAGCCGCATCCTTGGAGGTCACCATGATCACTGGGATCGCACTGGTGTCCACCCCGCGAGTCAGCTCGCGGGTTGCCTGAAAGCCATTGAGCTCAGGCATCACCACATCCATCAGGATCAGGTCGGGCATGAGCTGCCGCGCCATATCGACTCCCTGCCTGCCGTTACTGGCCACGCTGACCTGAAATCCGTTCTTTTCAAGAATGGTCCTCAAGGCATATTGATCCGTTGCAGAATCATCAACGATCAGAATATGTGACATTACCTCACCTCCTCTGTTACTCGGCATGGATCAACAATACATCCCCCACGGCAAGACCACGAAGATTGTGAATACGAAAGAGCAGTTACTTCAGGCAACATAGTTACGAATGGCCCCCAGCAAGTCATCCTGATTGAAAGGCTTGGTAATGTAATGTTCGGAGCCAACCACACGCCCCTTGGCCCGATCAAAGATGCCATCCTTGCTGGACAGCATGATGACGGGCGTATTGCGAAAGCGCGCGTTGTGCTTGATGAGGGTACAGGTCTGGTAACCATCCAGGCGGGGCATCAGGATATCGATGAAAATGATGTCCGGCTCATGCTCGGCGATCTTTGCCAACGCCTCGTAGCCATCTACCGCGGTAATCACTTCATATCCCTGGCGAGTCAGGATCGACTCCGCCGTGCGACGGATCGTCTTGCTATCATCGATTACCAGTACTTTGTGATGAGGGGCGGATGAATCCATTTCCTCGGCAACAGACATTCATGAACTCCTGGGAGAATTATTACCGTTTGGCCAAACCAGCGTGTCCGGATTGACATCATTTATAATCATCAAACAGCGCGAATACAGGTTTCTCCAACGTGCTTCGCGTATACAATTGGAATCACCAATCTACCGCAAGGCCGATTTCACGATCAATGACCTATGACGAAATATCAAATCCAGTTATCTTTTTTTCGCGCAGTTTCATGATGACTTGCACACTTTCAACCAACAGGGAAACATAAATGAGCAGAAAACTCGGGGTAGTCATGGATCATATTGCGTCCATAAAACCCTATAAAGACTCGACATTCGCCATGCTGCTGGCAGCACGGAAACGCGGCTGGGAACTCTATCATATCCTTCAGGAAGACATGGCCTATGTCGGCACAGAGATCATGGCCAGCGCCCAGCCAGTCTCCGTCACCGATGACACCGAGCAGTGGTACCACCTCGAGGAGCCTCGGGAAATCCCCATGAAGATGCTGGATGCCGTCCTGATGCGCAAGGATCCTCCGTTCGACATGGAGTACATCTACACCACCTACATGCTGGAATCCCTGGAAGCATCCGGCGTTCTCATCATCAACCGCCCGCAGAGCCTGCGTGACGTCAACGAAAAATTCTTCACCACACACTTTCCACAGTGCAGCCCACCGCAGATCATTACCCGTGATCCAGACCGAATCAGGCAATTCCTTGCAGTACAGAAGGAGATCGTGGTCAAACCACTGGACGGTATGGGGGGCGCCTCGATCTTCAGGATCAGCGAGGGTGATCTCAATACCAACGTCATACTGGAAACCGTGCTGGCCCATGGCCGCAAGACTGCCGTTGCGCAACGCTTCCTGCCGGAATACACCCAGGGTGACAAACGAATCCTGCTGATTGATGGAGACCCCGTCCCCTATGCGCTGGCGCGTATTCCCGCCAAGGGAGAAGCTCGAGCCAACCTGGCCGCCGGGGGCAGCTGGGAAGGCGTTGCCCTGACCGAACGAGACCAGTGGATCTGCAGCGAAGTCGGGGCAGAACTGCGCGCACGCGGGCTGATTTTCGTCGGCCTGGATGTGATAGGTGACTATCTGACCGAGATCAATGTCACCAGCCCCACCTGCATCCGCGAGCTCGATCAACTCTATGAGCTGGATATTGCAGGTCAGTTGATGGATGCCATCGAGCAGAAACTGGTACCCAGGCCCTGACGGATGGGAAAAGCCCTGCTCCTGCTTGCCATGCTAATGGCAGTATTGGCAACTGCCTGTGATGACCGGCAGATCTACCAACACCAGATCCTCCAGTTCGGCACCATCATCAGCGTTACCATTGCCACCGATGATGCCGAACTGGCCGAGCGGGCATTCTCCCGGCTGGAGCGGGACTTTGCCGCCATGCAGCACAACTGGCAGGTCTGGAAACCCGGCCCGCTGATGGCGCTTAACCACGCCCTGGACGCAGGCAAGGCCGCCACGGTGCCACCTGACATGATCCCGCTGATCTCACGCGCCAGACAACTCTCCAGGGAAAGCCATTACCTGTTCAATCCCGCTGCCGGAAAACTGATCGCACTGTGGGGATTTCACCAGGATCGGTTTGGTCGTGACACGGCACCCGCCGCGACGGAGATCAAGGCTCTGGTGGCTGCGAACCCCAAGCTGGATGACCTGGTGATCAAGGGTAACGTCGTCTCTGCGAACAACGCTGCCGTCAAACTCGATTTTGGCGGCTTTGCCAAGGGATATGGGCTGGGTCTGGAGGCCAAGCAGCTCAAGGCCATGGGAATCAACGATTTCATTATCAATGCCGGCGGCGACCTGGTCGCTTATGGCCATCATCCCGACCGCACCTGGAAAGTTGCCATTCGAGCAACCGAGGGCCGCAAGGCCCTGGCTTCAATCGAGACCCGTGATGGCGACTGCATCTTTACCTCCGGTGACTATGAGCGGTACTACGCACTGGATGGCAAACAACGACACCACATCATCGACCCCCGCACCGGGTATCCCGCAGAGGGCGCACGCGCCGTTACCGTGATTCATACCCGCCCCGAGGTCGCCGATGCCGCCGCTACCGCCCTGCTGGTCGCCGGTGTCAGTGAATGGGAACGCATTGCAGCCAGCATGGGGGTGGACAAGGTGCTACTGGTTGATCAGCAGGGAAAGCTCCACATCACCGAAGCCATGATGCAAAGAATTCGGCTGCTGCCCGACAACGCCAAATCCCTGCAATCAGGGAACAACAAACCGAATTCATCTGCAAAAACGCAGCCAACTTCAAACCTTGGATCCTGATTCGTAGTAAAATTCCTGCTCAGATCGCAAAAATAGACCTGGATGTTTATTGAAAATGCCAACCCCTGACCTCTTGCTTCGCCCCTACCCCCTGCCGCAGGAAGGCCTGCCCCGTCGAAGGGTGTAACCATGGTAGCTACCTTGAATCACCCCAATGTGTCCGCAAATGATCGGCTGGGACTGACGCTGTTCATAGCCGCAGTGCTCCACAGCATCATTATCCTGGGGATCACCTTCAGCAAGGACTTCAACTTCAGCAAGCCATTCACCAAGCCGATGGATGTCATCCTGGTACATACGCAGAGCGACAAGGCCCCTGAAGACGCCGAGAAGATCGCCCAGTTCAACCAGCAGGCCAGCGGCAGCCAGGATACCGGCGACCGACCTTCCAGCCCGGTTTCCAGCCCGGTCCCGCTACCCAATACCGGCGTAGCAGCCACCCCCGTCGAACGGCAGGTGACACGGGTCGAACTGATTCAGGCACAGCAATTGCTGACCACCCGCAAGTCGGTCGACCGCGTCAGCAGCAGTGACAAGACACAGGAAAAGAAGGATGCCCAAAAGCCTTCCCGTCAGGAGCGGCTCAATCGTGAAATGGAGATTGCCCAGCTGACAGCCGAACTGGAAGCCCGGCAACGCAGCTATGCCAAGCGACCCAAGATTCACTTTATCGATGCCACCAGCGCCAAGAGTGCCGTCGAGGCAGCCTATATCAACGATTGGGTACACCGCGTCGAGGGTATCGGCAACCTGAACTATCCGGTACAGGCCAAACTGGATCGTATCAGTGGTAAACTGATCCTGAATGTACTGCTGGACAATACAGGCAAGGTGTTGAAGGTGCAGATTGCCGTCTCCTCCGGCAGCAATGTGCTCGACGAGGCAGCCGTGCAGATCGTGAAGATATCGTCGCCTTTCCCCTCGTTTCCAGCGGAAATGCGCAAGAAGTATGACCAGCTGATGATCACTCGAACCTGGTCATTCAATACCGATGGCGCCAAGCCCTAACATGGGAGTATCACTCTGCAACTGACCAACCAGTTTCTCATCGCCATGCCCAATCTGGCAGATCCGAATTTTTCCGAATCACTCACGCTGATCTGCGAGCACAATCCACAAGGAGCATTGGGCTTTGTCATCAACCGGCCTGCCGGCATCCCGCTGAGCGATCTGCTGGAGCAGCAGGATATTCCCTTTACCTCGCATCCGGGCGTGACCGATGTACCGCTCTACCAGGGTGGCCCTGTCGATATCGAACGGGGTTTCATCCTCCATTCACCGGAAAAGCAGTGGTCCACGACCATGCCAGTCAGCGAGGAATTCAGCATCACCTCCTCCCGCGACATCATCGAAGACACGCTCAAGGGCGAAGGCCCCCGGGACCTGATGTACCTGCTCGGCTATGCCGGCTGGGGAGCCGGGCAACTGGAGGAGGAAATGGCCACCAACGCCTGGCTGACAACCCAGGCCAGTGCAGATATCGTGTTCCACACACCACCACAGGATCGCTGGAAAGCTGCGGCAAGCCAGTTGGGTATCGATCTCACACTACTCAATTCGGACGCCGGACATGCCTGAGGCCCTGCGTCTGCTGTCCTTTGATTTTGGCAGAAAGCGTATTGGCATCGCATTGGGCAACACCCTGACAGGGACGGCAAGCCCACTTGAAACCCTCTGCTGCAACTATCCGCAGATTCCTTGGTCATCCATCGATGAACTGGTCACCAGCTGGACACCCACCCTCTTTCTGGTCGGCATCCCGGTGCCGGACGAGGGGCAGACCAGTACCCTGGAAAAACCCATTCGGGCCTTCGCCAGCCAGCTGCAAAAACGCTATGATAAGCCCGTTGAATTCGTCAACGAGGCATTCACCTCCTACGAGGCAGAAACCCGCCTCAAACAACAGCGCCAGCAGGGGCGAAAACAGAAATTGAAGAAACACGAAATCGATCAACAGGCTGCGGCCATCATTGCCGAAACCTGGCTGGAGAATCATGGTTCAACATAATGTTCTCGACGCCGAGTGGCTGGTAAAACAGGTCGCCACCGATCTGAAACGCTATTGCAGCGAAAAGCGGCTGGAGGATGCCGCCATCGTCGGCATACATACCGGGGGCGTCTGGATAGCCAACCGCCTGCATACCCTGCTGGGCCTGAGTCACCCTCCCGGCGAACTCGATATCAACTTCTACCGGGACGACTTCAGCCGCAAGGGGCTGCATCCGGTCGTGCATCCTTCCAGCCTCCCGTTCGAGGTGGATGGCAAGGATATTCTGCTGGTCGATGATGTACTGCATACCGGGCGCACGATCCGCGCCGCGATGAACGAGCTGTTCGATTATGGCCGCCCTGCCAGCATCCACCTGATTGCACTGGTAGAACGCAATGGTCGCGAGTTGCCAATTCAAGCCGATGTCTGTGGGCATCGCCTGGTACTGGCTCCGGAACAACACATCAAGCTGGGAGGCCCCGACCCGTTGACCCTGGAAATTCAGGCATCATGAGCACAACATTGAAACCCGGTCCGCTACCTGCCTCGATGCAGCTCACTGCAGACGGGAAACTCCGCCACTTTCTGACCATTGAAGGGCTTTCCCCAACCCTGCTGACAGAGATCCTCGATGTCGCAGAGTCTTTTTCCGCCATCGCAACACAACCCGTCAAGAAGGTCCCGCTGTTGCGCGGCAAAACCATCTTCAACCTGTTCTTTGAACCCAGCACACGCACACGGACCACCTTTGAGCTGGCCGCCAAGCGACTCTCCGCCGATGTCATGAATATGAACATCAGCACCTCCGCCACCAAGAAGGGGGAAACCCTGCTGGATACGCTGCGCAATCTGGAGGCCATGTACAGCGACATGTTCGTCGTCCGCCATGCCGACAGCGGAGCTGCCCAGCTGATTGCCCAGCATGTTGCGCCGCATATCAGTGTGATCAACGCCGGAGACGGTCGCCATGCCCATCCAACCCAGGCCATGCTCGATGTCTTTACCATCCGTCGCCACAAGGAGGATCTGACCGCCTTGCGGGTTGCCATTGTCGGCGACATTCTCCACTCCCGGGTGGCGCGTTCCCAGATCCATGCGCTCAATACGCTGAATGTCGGTGAAATTCGTGTCATCGCACCAAAAACCCTGCTGCCCAGCCAGGTCGAACAGCTTGGTGTACAGGTATCACATTCGATGGCCGAGGGGCTTGAGGATGTCGATGTCGTCATCATGCTGCGACTGCAGAAGGAGCGCATGGATAACGCCCTGTTACCCAGCGAGCATGAGTATTTCCGCCTCTACGGTCTGACCGAGGAAACGCTGGCGTACGCCAAACCCGACGCCATTGTCATGCACCCCGGCCCGGTCAATCGCGGCGTGGAAATCGCGTCATCCGTAGCCGATGGTCCACACTCCGTCATCATGGAACAGGTCAGTAACGGGCTCGCGATACGCATG
>CAYTPO010000106.1:0-7163 GCA_964439815.1 uncultured Thiotrichales bacterium | reverse complement strand
CGGCTGTCCTTGAAGCCCTTGATCAGCAGGTCGGAGGCGGAGACGGCATAGGAGCGCGGGTTGTAGTCCTGGCCGAAGACGCGGACGGTGGCGCTGTCGTTGTGGGCGCGTATCCAGTTTTGCGTTTCGGAGAGCATGCCGCCGGTGCCGCAGGCCGGATCGCAGACGGTGACGATGATACCCTCGCGGGTGAGTACATGGCTATCCGGCTCCAGCAGCAGGTTGACCATCAGGCGGATCACCTCGCGCGGGGTGAAGTGGTCGCCCGCCGTCTCGTTGGCGGCCTCGTTGAAGCGGCGGATCAGGTCCTCGAACACCAGCCCCATGGTGATGTTGTCCACCACATCGGGATGCAGGTCGATTTCGGCGAACTTGCTCACCACCAGATAGAGGCGGTTGGCCTCCTCCAGCTTCTCGATCTCTTTCTCAAACTCGAAGTATTCGAAGATCTTGCGGACGTTTTCGGAGAAGCCGTTGATGTAGTCGGTCAGATGCCGCCCTACGTTGTCCGGGTCACCCTTGAGTTTTTCGAAATCAAGCTGGCTGTGGTTGTGGAAGCCCTGCGGCTCGCCCGCGCCATCCACGGCGCGGTTGTTGAGCACCTTGTCGATGAGCTGGCTGTCCTTGCCCTGCAGGCGCTGGTATTCGGCCAGAACCTTGGCCTTGCCAGGCGCCAGCACACAGTCGAAGCGGCGCAGCACCGTCAGCGGCAGCATCACGCGCTCGTACTGGGGCGGCCGGTAGGGACCGCGCAGCAGATCGGCCACGGACCAGATGAAGTTGGCGAGTTGCTGGAAGTTTGTGGGTGTCATGGATATGGGGTCTTCCTGATTGCTTAGCTTGTTATGCCGGTCTTATTGATTGCCGCACCGCTCTGGCTACAGTAGTCACTGATCTCGATCTCAATCATATTGGCCAGACTGCACAGTTCCTGCTCTGCAATGGTTCGAAGACCTTCCTTCGCCTCAGTGAGGATATAAGCAGTTAAAGCCATTGATTTGAGTTCAGCCAATGGCTGCGTCATTTTAGGGTAACATTTAGATGTATTATGGATATACTAACTGTGTTCACCTAGGCAAGGAATAAAAACCCAAGAATTGTCAATGGCTAAGACTGGAATCGAAAGGAACATACTTAAGCATATATTGACTGCTAACCACATAGTACGCACCTTTGGCCGAGTGTTCGATACCCGGGAGAGCAGGTTGGCATTGGCAACCCTGTTTGCCAAGCACCTTAAGTTCTACACGCCAGGTATTCTTGGAAAACGAAAGGTACTACTTGTACACTTGGGTGCTGAAAACTTCACCACAAGATCGAGATCACCATACACATAACCCAGGGATTCAGGGGTATCATACGATTCTGAAATCAACCAAACCCGGCAGGGAATTCTGGTAACCGCCTACACCCGAATGTTAGCGCCATCACACCCTGTCCCGAGACATTTTCCAGGCTTGCAACTCCTGCTTGCGGGCCTTCCTCTCCATACCTTGCAGATTCCTTCAAACTATCAACCTTTTGCTACCATTTACCGCAAAAATCTGCGGGTCTCATCACAGCGAAATGTCCAGTCTAGATGCTATCGTCCACGCACAAATTCAAGCTCTGCTTCGGCTGCTCTTGCGGCATTGGGTTTTGGCCCATTCGCCTGACGGATAACCTGGCGAGCTTACCGGAAGCCGCTGTTTTACAGCTGGAAAGCGGATGTTTTCAATGCTGCTGGCGCGCAACCACTGATACAAGGGCGATAAGAAACGCGCGGCCTGGCCGGGACAAGGGACCACAGGCTGAATCAAGAAAGATTCTGACGAGGAAGCTATGAAAGCAGTAATACTTGCGGGCGGTTTGGGGACCAGATTATCCGAGGAAACATCGGTCAAGCCCAAACCAATGGTCGAGGTGGGCGGTATGCCAATTCTGTGGCATATCATGAAGACCTATTACGCACATGGTGTGGATGAGTTTGTCATCTGCTGTGGGTACAAGGGGTTTGTAATCAAGGAATACTTTGCCAACTACTGGCTCCACCGCTCGGATGTCACCTTCTCCTTCAATGGCAAGGACAAGGACGTGCAGATCCACAACAACGGCGCCGAGAAGTGGAAGGTCACGCTGGTGGACACCGGCGAGCTGACGCTGACCGGCGGGCGTATCAAGCGTGTGAAGGACTATATCAACGATGAAACCTTTTTCCTCACCTATGGTGATGGCGTTGCCGATATCGACATCAAGGCATCGCTGGCATTTCACAAGTCCCACGGCAAGGCGGCAACGCTGACGGCGGTACAACCTGCGGGTCGCTTTGGCGCCTTCACGCTGGGTGATGATGAATCATCCATCGCCCATTTTCACGAGAAGCCCGAGGGGGGTGACGCCTGGATCAATGGCGGCTATTTTGTACTGGAGCCGGAAGTCATCGATTACATCGAAGACGACAATACCATCTGGGAGCAGGCGCCTCTGAGCAGGCTGGCCACCGAAGGCAAGCTCAATGCTTTCCGTCACAATGGATTCTGGCACCCCATGGATACCCTGCGTGACAGAAATCATCTGGAAGGCTTGTGGGCCAGCGGCAAAGCACCCTGGAAAATCTGGTGAGCAACACACGGACCACGGACTTTCTGGTTGTTGGCGCTGGCGTCATCGGCATCAATATTGCGCGTGAACTCAAGCGTCGCAACCCCGATGCCAGTGTGGTCGTTCTGGAAAAGGAAGCCGTGACCGGTGAACACGCCAGCGGCCGCAATAGTGGCGTGCTGCATGCGGGCTTCTACTATACCGCCGACAGCCTCAAGGCCAAATTCACGCGCGACGGCAACCGTGCGCTGACGGAGTATTGCGATGAAAAGGGCATATTCCTCAACAAATGCGGCAAACTCGTCGTCGCCACGACCGAAGCCGAGGACAAACAGCTCGATGAGCTGCTAACACGCGGCAGAAACAATGGTGTCGAACTGCAGGAAGTCACGGCACAGGAAGCGCTGGAAATCGAACCCCGCGCCAAGACCCTGCGCCGCGCCATTTTCTCTCCGACAACCTCGTCAGCCGATCCGCATACGGTCATTTCGCAGATGGAGAAGGATGCCCGCGACGAAGGCGTGGAGATTCACTGCAACGCGGGCTATATCAAGCGCAACGGCAGCAAGGTGGTCACCCGCTCCGGCACCTACGAGGCAGGGCATGTCATCAATGCTGCCGGGTTGTATGCCGACAAGGTCGCCCGGGATTTCAGCTTTTCCAGGGATTATTCAATCCTGCCCTTCAAGGGAATCTACCTGAAATCGGATGAACCTGCAGGCGCATATCGCACCCATATCTATCCGGTGCCCGATCTGGAATATCCATTTCTCGGCGTGCATTTCACCATCACGGTAGATGGCGTGACCAAGATCGGGCCTACCGCCATTCCCGCCTTCTGGCGCGAGAACTATCACGGCCTCGACCGCTTCAACCTTGGCGAGTTTGCCGATATCGGCCTGCGCTCGGCATCACTGTTTACCTCATCGGAGTTCAATTTTTCCAGGCTTGCGATGACCGAAATGCGCAAATACTCGCGCAAGCATCTGGTGGATCTGGCCAGCCAGCTTGCCACCGGAATCGATGTTTCGCATTTCAAGACATGGGGCAAGCCGGGTATCCGCGCACAGCTCGTCAATACCAAGAAACGCAAGCTGGAGATGGACTTTGTGCTTGAGGGCGACAGCAAATCGACTCATGTATTGAACGCCGTTTCACCGGGCTGGACCTGCTCCATCCCCTTTTCCAGTTATGTCGTGGACTATATGGAAAACAATTCGTAGCAACGCTGCTCATGCCTGAATTGCAGAGGCAGTCCAGGCAGTTACAAACAATTCATAAAATAGGAAATCTTTGACCATGAAAAAAATCTTGATCACAGGCAACATGGGATATATCGGACCGACTCTGGTCAATGTCCTGAAAAAAAGCTATCCGGGTGTAGAAATCACCGGTCTGGACCTGGGCTTTTTCGGTCACTGCCTGACTGGCGCTGACGTGTTGCCTGAAACGCGTATCGACTATCAGTTTTATGCCGATGTGCGTGATATCACTGTGGAGCATTTGCAGGGCATGGACAGCGTCATCCATCTGGCTGCTGTTTCCAACGACCCCATGGGTAATGCCTTTGAGCAGGTGACTGACGAAATCAATCACCAGTCCAGTGTACAGATTGCCAAACTGGCCAAGCAAGCGGGCGTCAAGTCCTATGTCTTCGCTTCCAGTTGCAGCGTCTACGGTTATGCCGAAGGTGCCGCCAGAGATGAAGATTCCGAGTTGAATCCACTGACTGCCTACGCCAAGTCCAAGATTGCCACTGAAAAATCCGTCAAGGATCTGGCCGACGAGAATTTCATCATCACCAGCCTGCGCTTCCCCACAGCCTGTGGCATGAGCGAGCGCGTTCGTCTCGATCTGGTATTGAATGACTTTGTCGCCGCTGCGGTTGCTTCCAAGAAAATCACCATTCTCAGCGATGGCACACCTTGGCGCCCCCTGATCGACATCAAGGACATGAGCCGCGCAATGGACTGGGCTGTCAGCCGTCAGGCCGACAACGGCGGTGAATTCCTCGCCATTAACGTGGGTCGCACGGAGTGGAATTATCAGGTGAAGGATCTGGCTGCCGCGGTCAAGGAGCAAATGCCTGAGGTCGAAATCGAGATCAACAAGGACGCCCAGCCTGACAAGCGTTCCTACCAGGTGGATTTCAGCCGCTTCAAGGCGATGGCACCCGACCACCAGCCTCAGGTCGATCTGGCACAGTCCATTCGTGAGCTGAAGGAAGGTCTGGAAGCGATGAATTTCAACAACCAGGATTTCCGCAACTCCCAGTTCATGCGTCTGAAGGTGCTCAATGCCCATATGGACAAGAACCTGCTGGGCAAGGATCTGCGCTGGATTCGTTCATAAGCCGGACACTTCCTGTCTGACCGGGTGGAGGTTGCCAAGCCTCCGCCCCCTTCAAGCGCTGACTATCATCAGATCACACAAGCCATTCAACAGAGGAATTTCCTTTCGATATGAAATTTCAGGAAACGAAATTAAAGGGCGCGTTCATTATCGACATCCAGAAACTGGAAGACGATCGCGGATTTTTTGCCAGAGCCTGGTGCAAAAAAGAGATGGAAGCGCATGGGCTGTCGGCCAATCTGGCGCAGGCCAACCTGTCGCTCAGCAAGCAGAAAGGCACGCTGCGCGGCATGCACTACCAGATCAGCCCTTATGAGGAATCCAAACTGGTGCGCTGCACCCAGGGTGCGCTGTATGACGTGATCGTCGATCTGCGCAAGGACTCACCAACCTACAAGGAGTGGATTGGCGTGGAGCTGACGGCGGAAAATCATCGCATGCTGTTTGTACCGGAAGGTTTCGGTCACGGCTTTGTCACGCTGGAAGAGAATACCGAAGCCTTTTATCTGGTCACGGAATTCTATACACCCGGTGCGGAACAGGGGATTCGCTACAACGACCCTGCCCTTGGCATCGAGTGGCCCGTCGAGATCGAAGTGGTCTCGGACAAGGATGCCACCTGGCCTGATTTTCAGGGGTAACTGCCCAGCGCAGGCTGACACCAGCAGCGCACTTACGACATTCTGGAGAAAACAACATGATCATCATCGATACGGCATTGCAGAAGCGCGCTGCCGAAAACAATCCCATCAAGGTCGGCATGGTCGGCGCAGGTTTCATGGGCCGTGGCATTGCGCTGCAGATTCTCAGGTACACACAGGGCATGGAGCTGGTCGCCATTTCCAACCGCACGCTCGAAGGCGCGGTACGTGCCTACAATGAAGCCGACGTCGACAGCCCCCGCACTGTCACTTCCGTGGCGGACCTCAACGATGCCATCGCCAGAGGCCAGTATGCCGTCACTGACGATCCAATGCTGCTGTGCGAGGCGGATCAGATCGATGTGGTCATCGAAGTCACCGGTGCCGTTGAATTCGGCGCCAAAGTCATTCTCAGGGCCATCGACAATGGCAAGCATGTCATCCTGATGAATGCCGAACTCGACGGCACCGTGGGGCCATTACTGAAGACCTATGCCGACAAGGCTGGCGTGGTCTATACCAACGCCGATGGCGACCAGCCCGGCGTCATCATGAACCTCTATCGCTTCGTCCAGGGCATTGGCGTCAAACCCGTACTCTGCGGCAATATCAAGGGTCTGCAGGATCCCTATCGCAATCCAACCACACAGGAGAGCTTTGCAAAGCAGTGGGGACAGAAGGCCCACATGGTGACCTCATTTGCCGACGGTACCAAGATCTCCTTCGAGCAGGCCATCGTTGCCAATGCCACCGGCATGCGCGTTGCCAAGCGTGGCATGCACGGCCCGACCGTGGAGCCGGGTACACCCATCAAGGAAGCCGTCAACTGGTATCCGCTGGAAGACCTGACCGAAGGCCCCGGCATCGTGGATTATGTGGTGCGCGCCGAGCCGGGTCCCGGTGTTTTCGTACTGGGAACACACGACCATCCCCAGCAGCAGCACTACCTCAACCTCTACAAGCTGGGTGAAGGGCCGCTGTATTGCTTCTACACGCCATATCACCTCTGCCATTTTGAAGTCCCCACTACAGTGGCCCGGGCAGTGTTGTTCAACGATGCAGCCATCACCCCCACCGAAGGTCCCCGAGTCGACGTCGTGGCCACAGCCAAGATCGACCTGAAAGCCGGCGAAGTGCTCGATGGCATGGGCTACTACATGACCTATGGCGAAGCCGAAAATGCGGATGTCACCTACAACGAAAGATTGCTGCCCATCGGCCTGGCCGAAGGCTGCAAGCTGAAGCGCGACATTCCCAAGGACGCAACTCTGACCTACGACGATGTCGAGTTGCCTGAAGGCCGCCTGGTGGACAAACTGCGTGAAGAGCAGAACCAGATGTTCTTCGGCAACAAATAGCGCAAAACCCTGCAGTTCCCCTAAAGCCCCGCACTCGCGGGGCTTTTTTTAATCCCGTCTTATTCATGGTGGATCGCGGATCCTGGCGCTGGACTGGTGCGTCTGGGCGCCGCGCTGGAGCGAAATTTGTAGCAATAGCTACAACTTGAGTGAAGCGCAAGCGCAGACGTGCCAGAACAAGCCAGGGCCGTGATAGGCTGAAGCCTCTCACCATTTGGGTGAAACGGGACTG
>CAYTPO010000105.1:0-9274 GCA_964439815.1 uncultured Thiotrichales bacterium | reverse complement strand
TCCTCGCGGATTTGCAGTTGCCGTCGGCTAGTAGTTATACTCTTCGCTATCCCAGCGGTGAGGTAGGTTCTCCTACAGGGGACTTTCACCCCATAAGTTCACGCCCATGCTGGGCGTACCCAATAGCGTCAACTCGGGCTGCCCAATGCTGCGTCGCTCGTTCCTCGCTATGCAGCTTTTGGCAGCCGGTTACGCAACTCGTTATGTTTATAAAACTTGATTTTACGTACGCTGAATAAAGAGGTAAATAATTATGACAATACTAAATGCTACTGAGGCTAGGTCAAAACTGTACAGCCTTATAGATGAGGCCGCTGAAACACACCAACCTATTGTAATTACAGGAAAAAGAGGAAATGCGGTACTAGTCTCCGAAGATGATTGGAATGCAATCTCTGAAACGCTTCATTTGCTATCAGTACCAGGAATGAGAGAGTCTATCCGGGAAGGATTGAAACAAGATCTATCTGAAAGCTCCAAGGAGCTTGATTGGTGACTTGGGAGATTGTGTATACAAAACAAGCTCAAAAGGATGCTAAAAAACTAGCTTCTTCTGGGCTAAAAAATAAAGCAAAAAAACTATTAGATATCATTCAAAAAGACCCTTACCAAAATCCTCCACCATATGAAAAACTGGTTGGTGATTTGTCAGGTGCTTATTCACGACGCATCAATATTCAGCATAAACTCGTGTATCAAATATATGAAAGGGAGCAAACCATCAAAGTCATCAGGCTCTGGACGCACTATGAATAAAAAACATAATCGGGTAGCTGGAGGTCTCTAACCTCCAGCCCCCACACCACCCTGCATGCGGCTCCGCACACGACTACATGGATGCAGGAGGTAGGGCAAAGCGGGAAGCCAGAGCCGAGGGCGGTTCATTAGCCGTTTGGAAAACGGATCTTGACCCATTGTTCTTTGAGTAACACCACCCTTGCGCTTTTAGCCAGGCGTTGTTTAGTCCGATTTGTACCGCTTTGGTTTTAGCCAAACGATAATATTCCTTTGAACTCAATCCAATACTGATCGCTGCTTTTACCGACACGCACACAAAATAAGCTTTCGAATACGGGCACGAGGTTTCTGCCATTGCTTGACCGCCATGGAGGGTGGGGATACTGATTTTGCAGGAGCAAAAATCAGTGAAGATAGCACATGCGAATACGCCGACGTATCCAGTGGTCGAGTTTTTCAACAGGGTCAAATGTTACGAGTGCAAAGTAGTTCATCCAGCCAACGACATATTGCTTGAGTTTATGATACCGATAGTGCCAGCTGACTCCCCACGTCCGGTTCGTTAATTGACGAATTCGGTGTTTGAAGTTTTGCAGACTTTTCGGGCTCCAGATTAAATATCGTCCCTTGAATTGATAACGCTCAGATTTTAACTCCTGGTTATGGCCAGCGTTATGTGCTCGATATCGCACGAAGGTTCAAGTGAGTGGTGAAGGGATTAAAGTCCCTGTCAGAATGTAGGAGAACAAGTTCATTCTCAATGCAGAAAGTAGCGATGATTACGTCAATCGTTTTTCGCACAGTAATACCCATACGCCGTAATAATCTAAAATTATCTGCACTTTTTATGGCAATCGATTCATCTAAAAAATTATAAATATCGAGGGATGTTAACAGTTCTTTGGCGATAACATAATCTTTGTCGTGACGAAATCCTTGAAGGACTTCAATCAAAACAAGATCACCGATCCCAACAGGTTCCTGGCCAAGCAGGGCATCGAGTCTTTCTACCTCAGATGTGGTGGAGTCATTGAAATAGTCAATCCAGACGCTCGAATCCACGATGATCATTTGTCTTGCCGCATCTCATCCAAATTGCCTTCCCAATGCAACTTACCCCTGAATCGTCGTAAATTCTCCTGCTTCTTTAATTTAATCAATGTCTTAAGCCCCAACTCCACCGCTTCTCGTTTGGTTTTCACGCCGGTCAATTTCAATACATCATTCATTAATTTGTCATCAATCACTATGTTGGTACGCACAAGAACCTCATGTGTATATAATATATGAATAATACACATTAAAGTCAGCTTTGGTGTTTTTGTCAAGATATGTCGCACATAATCGGGTAGCTGAGAGCGTTTCGTTAGCCGTTTGGATAACGGAACTTGACCCACTGTTCTTTGAGTGACACCAACCCTTGTGCTTTTAGCCAGGCGTTGTTTAGTCCGATTTGTACCGCTTTGGTTTTACCCAGACGATAATGGCCCTTTGAACTCAATCCAATACTGATCGCTGCTTTTACCGACACGCCCACAAAATGAGCTTGCGAATTCGGGTACGAGGTTTCCGTCATTGCTTGATCGCCATGGATGGTGGAAATACAGATTTTTCATGAGTAGATATCTGCAAAAAATAGTACCTGTGAATACGGCGATATATCCAGTGGTCGAGTTTCTCCACGCAGATCATATATCGCCAGGGTAAGGTAGTTCACCCAAACAAAGTCATATTGCCAACTGAGAAGGTTCCAATACGAAAGATCAAACAGATACTACAGCTCCATCATGATCCCGGGTTAAGTCGTCGCACCATTTCAATCACCATCGGGGCCAGCTATGGTTCCGTGGCGTAATTCAGGCGATATGCTTTACAACGCAAATCACCGATGCAAAACCCCGGTCAGGAAACGCACGGTGATTTTGTAGCTTGGGGGGGGCCACCCTTATTCGCTCCGAATGACTTCATAGAGTCCTGGATAATGTAAAATATCACTCGGAAACGCTTTTGCTATATCCTGAAGCCCTGGATTACTTATTGCGGCCTGAAATGCCTCTACCGAATCCCACTCTGCAATATTGACCAGGTGAAATCTTGCGTCGGCATTGATTGCCTTGTGAAGCTTCGTGGAGATATATCCGGGCTGTTTCCTAAAATATTCGGCAAAAGCATCCCACATGGATAAAGCTTCATCCTCTCGTCCTTGTGGAACCTCGAACGGATTTATTACAGTCACATCGGCCATTTCTTACTCCTGGTGTATTTTCGAACCTGACAGGTCACTAACCGGCTCTCGACATTACCTATCAGAGGCAATTATCAGGAACCCACCGAGTAGCCAAAACAGGCCGCTCCCTCCAAATCAGTCATCCCGATGGCTTATCCCGCAGCCATCTGAATCCCTCCTCACTTCAGGCCATAGAGGTAAGGTAGTTCACGCAACACTCCTCAACCACCTGAGACACATCAGACAGGACGTTTTCCCATCCCCAATTCGCTACAATATCCCTACGATTGCCCCGGATTTTGTCAGTCTTGACTTTGGTCAAGGAATCTCAAGCCAGATCCCCTACTTTGTGATTTGTGCCTGATCGACAATTTCTGCAGTCTGCACCAGTTTCTGATCACCAGGAGCCTGTCGGACTTGACTATTTGAAATGGAAATCACTGGGTACGAATTAACTCAGTTTATCGTGTCAGCCGAATAGCGTGGCTATTTGACGAGCAGGATTAACTGAGTTAATCGTCATCCAGGGATTTGCAGCCAAACGGTGTTAAATCCGACAGGCTCCCGGGCCTTTGCTTTCTTGCCTGGGGCAGCTCTGGTACACAACAACTCCAATCTTCATCATCCGGAGGAACGGTTCTACCCTAGACGGCATGCCTGACAACCCGAACAACAACGCCGAATGGCTTACCGCCAACCCTTCTATGGGCCGACTGTTCCTTTTACCCGAGGAATCCCGCCATGCAAAAATCGCTGCACATTGACCCGCTCAAATGTACAGGTTGTCTCCAGTGTGAGATGGCTTGTTCGTATGAGCATGAGGGCGTGTTCAATCCTTCCAAATCCCGTATCAAGGTTTTCACCTTTCATGAGGCGGGGCGTTTTGCACCGTATACCTGTACACAGTGTGACGAGGCCTGGTGCATGCATGCCTGCCCGGTAAACGCCATTACCCAGGATGCGGCTACCGGGGCCAAGGTGGTTTCCGACAGTCAGTGCGTGGGCTGCAAGGTCTGCACCATTGCCTGTCCGTTTGGCACGATCAATTACAATCACGTGACGGGCAAGGTGATCAAGTGTGATCTCTGCGGCGGCGATCCCAAGTGCGCCAGCGCCTGCCCCACCGATGCGATCACCTATATCGATGCGGACTGGACCGGTCTGGATCGCATGCGGGCTTCGGCGGAGCGCAGTCTCTCCGGCGCGTCGGCTTCCTGATTGAATGGCTTAGAGGTAAATAGCAATGTCCTGGACTAGAAAAATACTCCGTGTGAACTTAACCGAAGGTACCTGTACGCCCGAGCCGCTCAATATGGAATGGGCCAACGAGTATCTTGGCCAGCGTGGGCTGGCTTCCAAATACCTGATCGAGGAGATCGACCCCAACTGCGATCCCCTCGGCCCCGACAACAAGATGATCATGGCAACCGGCCCGCTGACCGGCACCATGGCCTCCACTGGCGGTCGCTATGCGGTGATCACCAAGGGCGCCCTGACCGGCGCCATCGCCTGCTCCAACTCCGGCGGCTTTCTTGGCAACGAAATGAAGAATGCCGGCTGGGACATGGTCATTTTCGAGGGTAAATCCCCCGAACCGGTCTATCTGTATATAGAGAATGATCTGGCCGAACTGCGTTCCGCCGAAGCCCTCTGGGGCAAGTCAGTCTGGGAGACGGATGATCTGCTGCACCAGATTCATCAGGATCCGCAGCTGCGCATCGCCTGCGTGGGTCGTTCCGCCGAGGCGGGATGCCTGTACGCCGGCATCATCAACGACAAGCACCGTGCAGCCGGACGCTCCGGTGTTGGCACGGTCATGGCCTCCAAGAATCTGAAGGCTGTGGCGATTCGCGGCACGCTGGGTGTGGGTAATCTCGACAATCCCGCCGCCTTCCTGCAGGCCGTCAACGATGGCAAGGCCGTGCTGGCCGAAAACGCAGTCACCGGACAGGGGCTGCCGGCCTATGGCACCCAGGTATTGATGAACGTCATCAACGGCATCGGCGCCCTGCCCGCCCGCAATATGAAGGATGTCGGCTTTGAAGGTGCGGAGAATATCTCCGGCGAGGCCATGCACGAGCCACGTCCCAGCGATGGCAAGCCCAATCTGACGACCAACGCCGCCTGCTTTGGTTGCACCATTGCCTGCGGACGGATTTCCACCGTGGACAAGGAGCACTTCTCGGTCGCCAACAAGCCGGAATACTGGGGCGCATCGGGTGGCCTGGAATACGAAGCAGCCTGGGCACTGGGCGCGGATACCGGCGTCGATGACCTCGACGCACTCACCTATGCCAACTTCCTCTGCAACGAGGATGGCTACGACCCCATCAGCTTTGGCTCGACCGTGGCAGCCGCGATGGAGCTGTTCGAACGGGGCAAGATCACTACCGAGCAGACCGGTGGTGTGGCGCTGAAATTCGGCTCGGCGGAAGCACTTTGCGCCATGGCCGAGCTGGTTTCCAAGGGCGAGGGCTTTGGCGTGGAGCTGGGGCTGGGCTCCAGGCGGCTCTGCGAGAAATATGATTCGCCCGAGCTTTCGATGACAGTCAAGGGGCAGGAGTTCCCCGCCTACGATCCTCGCGGCATTCAGGGCATGGGTCTCTCCTATGCCACCTCCAACCGCGGCGCCTGCCACCTGCGCGGCTACACCGTGGCATCCGAAGTGCTGGGTATCCCGGTCAAGACCGACCCGGTCGTTACCGAGGGCAAAGCCGAGCTGGTCAAGGCATTTCAGGACGCTACCGCACTGGTCGATTCCTCCGGCCTCTGCCTTTTCACCACCTTCGCCTGGAGCATGGAGAACATCGCCCCGCAGATCGACGGTGCCTGTGAAGGGGACTGGAGCGTGGAGAAATGTCTGGAGGTGGGCGAGCGCATCTGGAACATGGAGCGGGACTTCAACAAGGCCGCCGGCATTACCGGTGCCGATGACAACCTGCCCAAGCGCCTGCTGACCGAACCGGCTAAATCCGGCCCCACCGAGGGTCAGGTCAGCCGCCTGAGCGAGATGCTGCCCGAGTACTACGCCCTGCGCGGCTGGACGCCGGAAGGTGAAGTCACCGACGAGACGCGCCAGCGGCTCGGGCTGTAGTCCCTGCAAGCCACGGATCGATCATGAAGAAGGAACCCCGGCGGCGGTGATGGAAATCGCTTCCGCCAGGGTTATATTCCGTTCCGAATCCCCCGAGCTGTGAAGCAGCAACGCTTCACATCTCCACCCAATGTATCCAATGCGGAAAAACAACCATGCAGTACGTCATAATCGGCGCCGGTCCCGCCGGCATCATTGCAGCCGAAACGCTGCGCAAGGAAGACCCTGAAAGCACCATCACCGTCATCGGCAGGGAGTCCGAACCGCCCTACTCCCGTATGGCAATCCCCTATTACCTGATCGAAAAGGTTAGCGAGGAAGGCACCTGGCTGCGCCCGGATACGGGCCATTTCACTGCACAGGACATCCGCGTCGTGCAACAGCAGGTCGAAGAGATCGACACACGCGGCAAATCCATTGCCCTCGATAATAGCGACACGCTGGGTTACGACAAATTGCTGATAGCCACCGGCTCACACCCGGTCTCCCCACCCATACCCGGCATCGACCTGCCCCAGGTGCAATCATGCTGGACGCTGGACGATGCACGGGAAATTGCCAAACGCGCCGGCAAGGGGGCCAATGTGGTGCTGATGGGTGCGGGTTTCATCGGCTGCATCGTACTGGAGGCTCTGAGTCTGCGCGGCGTCAATCTGACCGTGGTCGAAACCGGCGACCGGATGGTGCCTCGCATGCTCAACGAAAAGGCCGGTAACATGCTGAAGGAGTGGACCGAATCAAAGGGTGTAACGGTTCATACCGATACCAGCGTTGAGGCTATCACGGCCGATGAAGGCTCCGATACCGTTACGGTTGCCCTGAGCAATGGCGAAACGCTCACTGCCGATCTGGTCATCTCCGCCACTGGGGTCAAACCCAATACCGATTTCCTTGGCGATACGCCCGTGGAAGTCAACAACGGCATTGTCGTCAATACGCAAATGCAGACCAGTCAGCCCGATATCTACGCGGCCGGCGACGTGGCCGAAGGCAGGGACTTCTCCACCGGCCAGTACAGTGTGCAGGCCATCCAGCCCACCGCCGCCGACCACGGTCGCATTGCCGCGCTGAACATGGCCGGCAAAACCACCGAACACCAGGGCTCCATCAATATGAACGTGCTCGATACGCTGGGCCTCGTCACCACCTCCTTCGGCCTCTGGATGGGTGTCGATGGCGGCGAGGCCTCCGAGCTGTACACCCCCGAAAGTTTCAGGTACATCAACCTCCAGTTTGACGGCGATCGGCTTGTTGGTGCCAGCACCGCGGGCATGACGCAGCATGTCGGCGCCATTCGCGGTCTGATTCAGGGCAAGGTAAGACTCGGTCAGTGGAAGGCGCGTCTCATGGCGGATCCCACCCGTATCATGGAGGCCCATGTTGCAAAAATGCTCAGCTTTTGACCAAAGACCATGAAAATCTATCTGGAACTCTATGCCTCACTGATGGATCGCTTGCCTCCGGGCAAGTCACGCCATCGTCGGGAGCTGAAAATTGCCGAGGGAGCCGTCGTCAACCAGGTCATTCACGAATTTGGCATCCCCGACGATCAGGCGCATATCGTGCTGGTCAACGGTCGCTTCGTTTGCGGTAGCGACCGCGACACCCGACAATTCGAGCCGGACGATGTACTCGCCATCTGGCCACCGGTCGCTGGCGGCTGAGGCGGTGCAGACGGATCTTGAAATGGGCTATACGCTCAAGGAGTTCGAAACGGTTTTGCAAGGGGGCTTCAGTCAGGCCGGCAGCGGCTTCGTGCTGGAGCCGGCCGGTTCATCGCGCTGGCAGATCAGCATCCCCACCCACAGCACCCGCATCACCTTGACCGCTACCCCCGCACCACCCCGGATACTGGGCGCATTTTCGCTTCCGGTGCTACACGTCTCCTTTGTTTTCGAACCACCCGCCCCTGAAACCCGGCAGCGTTTCTTCGAACGCTTCAACCGCTATTTTCACAAAGGTGGCGGGTAATCTCCTTTGCACTGCCCGGGTCTGATCAGTAAGATCCCTCCGTCGCCACCCGCCGGAGCAACACCATGACCCACCCCACCTCCCTGACCATCGTCATGCCCGACGACTGGCATCTGCATCTGCGCAGTGGTGACATGCTCACCAGCGTGCTGCCATTTACCGCCCGCCACTTTGCCCGCGCCATTGCCATGCCCAACCTGCAACCGCCCGTGGTAACCCGGCAGGATGCCATCCGCTATCGGCAGGAAATCATGTCCGCCCTGCCTGCCGATCATCACTTTAAACCGTTGATGACGCTGTACATGACCGAACAGACCGACCCCGAAGATGTTCGCGCTGCGTTTGCGGCGGGCGATGCCACCGCCGTCAAACTCTATCCAGCGGGCGCCACCACCAATTCCGCCGCCGGTGTCAAAGTGCTGGAAAAGATCTACCCGGTACTGGCGGTCATGGAAGAAATTGGCATGCCCTTTCTGGTCCACGGTGAGGTGGTCGATCCCGATGTGGATATCTTCGATCGCGAGGCTGTGTTCATCGAGAAGAAACTGATTCCGATCCGCCAGCGCTTTCCCGAACTGAAAATTGTTTTCGAGCATCTGACAACACACGATGGCGTCGACTATGTGCGCAGCTGCGAAAAAAATACGGCCGCAACCATCACCCCACATCACCTCGTCATCAATCGCAATGCCATGCTGGTGGGTGGCATCAAACCGCATTACTACTGCCTGCCCGTTGCCAAACGCGAACGCCACCGGCTGGCGCTGCGCCAGGCCGCCACCAGCGGTGATAGCCGCTTCTTTCTCGGCACCGACTCCGCTCCGCACCTCGACCACGCCAAGGAGAGCGCCTGCGGCTGTGCCGGTATTTTCAATGTCGCCAACACGCTATCCATCATCACCCAGGTATTCGAGGATGAGGGAGCTCTCGGCAGGCTGGAAGGCTTTACCTCACTCCACGGCCCCGCCTTTTATGACCTGCCTGTCAATCAACGGCAGATAACATTGCAACGCCATGACACGCCTCTGCCACTGCCAGAAAAGGTCAGGACCAACAGCGGAGAAATCACCATTTTCGATCCGTTGATGCCTGTTTACTGGGAGGTTGTCGGGGAATAAATCGGTAATCTTCGCATGGAGATTTGCATATCACCCCTTGCGTTGGAAAAGAAGTTTGCCACAGGCGCAACATCAATGCCTTGATGATGATTGATATTAACCCGTCTTATTCATGGTGGATCGCGG
>CAYTPO010000104.1:0-2275 GCA_964439815.1 uncultured Thiotrichales bacterium | reverse complement strand
TGCATAGCCCAAGCTATCTGCAACCTGACGGTTGGTGATATTGCCATCGAGGACATTCAAGCCGTTGCGCAGATGCTCATCCTCCAGCAAGGCCTTACGGTAGCCCTTGTTGGCCAAGGCCAGAGCATGGGGGAGGGTGGCATTGTTGAGTGCCCTGGTTGCCGTTTGTGGCACGGCCCCAGGCATGTTGGCCACGCAGTAATGCACGACATCGGCAACAATGAAGGTTGGATTGCTGTGGGTGGTGGGATGTGAAGTTTCAAAACACCCGCCCTGGTCGATGGCGACGTCGACAGCCACCGACCCAGGTCTCATCGTCGCTATCATCTCCCGGGTGACCAGCTTGGGGGCTTTGGCGCCGGGAATCAGAATACTGCCGATCAGCAGGTCGGCATCGGCCACACAGTCCGCAATCGTCTTGCGGGTGGAGAAGCGGGTGTCGACCTGCCCCTGAAACAGCTCGTCCAATTGCAGCAGTACTTCGCTGTTGCGGTCGATCACCGTCACTCTGGCGCGCATGCCGTAGGCAATCATCGCGGCATTCTGGCCCACCACGCCACCACCGATGATGACGACATTGGCGGCCTCGACGCCAGGGACGCCACCCAGCAGCTTGCCACTCCCCCCATGGATACGCTCGAGGCAGTTGGCGCCTGCCTGAATGGAAAGCCTGCCAGCCACTTCGGACATGGGTGTCAGCAGTGGCAGATGGCCACTGGGTGAGGTAACGGTCTCGTAGGCAATGCAGACGGCACCGGAATTCAGCAGATCCTGCGTCTGTTCCGGATCTGGGGCCAGATGGAGGTAGGTGAACAGGATTTGTCCGGGTTTGAGCCATGCGCGTTCAACCGGCTGGGGTTCCTTGACCTTGATGATCATTTCACTGCGGGTAAAGACTGCTTTCGCTGTGGGACAGATTTCCGCACCTGCCTGCAGATAGGCGTCGTCCCCGGCGTGAATTCCAAGGCCGGCATTTTCCTCGACCAGCACCTGGTGACCGTGATGTACCAGCTCAGCCACACTATCGGGCGTCATTCCGACGCGAAATTCATTGTCCTTTATTTCTCGGGGAACACCGATGATCATAGCGAGCCTTTTCTGTTGTTGTTGCCGTCCATACTGGGAGGCTGTCCGAGTATAGGGAGCCTACTGCGGAAAAGCCATTTTGGCCCGGCATCCCGATAGCGCAATCGAATCCGTTCCAGTCGGCATGTTGTAAACCGGGTCATTCGGCTTCTTCGAATTCATCGCCGTAATCGATGGTCACCTCCTCATCGGCCTCGATGTCGGTGATGGCGTAAAGGTCGAAACCATCGAATTCCGCATTAGGTTCACGGCTATGATTGAGATAACGCAGAAGGTTCCGGCCGTCCCGACCAATCCACTCTTCCTCCTCATTCATGACCCAGAGCACGTGCATTCCGTTGTCCAGGGTCTCTGGCCCGTCATAGGTTCCGAGGTAATAGCCCTTTTCCAGTGTTTTTCGTGCAAATAGCCCTTGGCCGTGAATCGTGGAATCCTCAACGAAGAATAATGCCTCAAGGTCCGTGTTTTCGTCGTCTGTCGTCATTATCGAGAAATGAAATTGGGAGATTGATCTGCAAGGTTGGTAAAATGCGTCGCGATTATAAGGTGGAATCAATCATGATGTTAAGCAGTGTCAGGTGGTTTTATGACAGGCGACCCTCTCATCGCCGGAAATTCCGGTCTTACCTGCTGCTATTATCCGTGTGGCTGTTGTTGCCGGTTTCTGTCGTACAGGCTCATCTGAGTGGCTATACCGACACCTCCATCCAGATTGCAGAGCCGGGAATTCGCATTGTTTTTACCACACCCATCGACAATCTGCTGGAGCTGGAACCCGAGACCATCGCGGGAGATGATGGTCTGACACCGGTGCGATATTTCGCTGCTATCGAATCAGGGTTCGAGATAGAGGCGAATGGCCAGCGCTGTACTGCCAGCCGGGGCGACTCACGGTTTCTGGAATCGCTGAACAGCGCACAGTTTCAGCTCGACTACCAATGCAGGGAACAGCCTGATCGGTTGCTGATTCGCTACCGGCTTTTTCTGGACACGGATGAGAGCCATCGGAATATGGTTCGGCTGTTTCTGGCAGGCAAGCGCCTGGCATTCACCTTCCACCACGGCTTCACCGAAAAGACCCTGCCAGTGGCCACACTGCTCGAACAATGGGGACGAAACCTCGATCCCTGGTTTGGTGGCAAGGATCCCAACAAAAAGCTGGATGTTGCCGAGAGCAGCCGTATACCGG
>CAYTPO010000103.1:0-7298 GCA_964439815.1 uncultured Thiotrichales bacterium | reverse complement strand
GAGCAGTATCCTGCACGCCAGGCAGTTGCACGACGATCCGCTCCAGCCCCTGCTGCTGAATGATAGGCTCGGCCACGCCCAACTCATTGACCCGCTTGCGCAGGGCAGTGATATTCTGCTTCAACGCAAATTTCTTCAGTTCGATGATATGCGTATCCTTCAGGGAGGCGATGATATAGGCGCCATCTTCGCGATCTTCTTCGGCAAGATCGAATTCCGTGCGGAATGCGCCTTTCAGGACATCGAGCGCCTGCTGGCGTTCTTCTGCGGTCTTGAATTTCAGCGTGATCCTGTTGCCATCACGCCGAATCCCGCGGGAGCGAATTTTCTCCGCCATCAACTCGTTGCGAAAATCCGTTCTGGTGCGTTCCAGCGCCTTGTCGATGGCCGCCTTCATGTCCACTTCCAACAGAAAGTGGACACCACCACGAAGATCGAGGCCCAGATACATGGGTTTGGCATTGAGGCTGCGCAACCAGCCCGGGGTGGCCGGCGCCAGATTCAGCGCCGCGATATACCGTGAGCCCAGCGCGGATTTGACGTAGTCGAAGGCTTCAAGCTGCGTTTCGGTGTCGCTGAAACGCACCATGATCATCTCGGGATCGAGAGACGACGACTTGTAGGGCAGCGACTTCTCCTTGAGGATATTGATGACCTTGTCATGATCGGCTGGCGTCAGCGCCTGATGCGTGGCCGGGCTGATCTGCAATGATGGATCTTCAGGGAACAGGTTGGGCAAGGCATAGATGAGCCCTACCAGTGCCACAAAGACAATCAGCACATACTTCCAAAGCGGATAACGGTTCATGAGCGGAGAGAATCCTTATTTTTTCTTCATGGTGCCTTTGGGCATGACAGCGGCAATCGACTGACGCTGTACCTGTACTTCAACCCCTTCACTGACTTTCATGCTGATGAAGTTATCATCGAGGGAGGTTACCTTTCCCAGCAGGCCACCGTTGGTAATCACTTCGTCTCCCTTGCCCAAGCTGTCGAGCAGCGCCTTGTGTTCCTTGGTGCGCTTGGCCTGTGGCCGGATGATCATGAAATACATGATGGCAAAGAACACGCCGATCATGATCAGAAAGCTCAGGGGATCTCCCTGCTGGCCACCGGCAGCGTGAGCGCTGTTGATAAAGAATTCCATTGCAGACTCCTGTTTAGTGTCTCGGTAATTACAAAATGCGGCGTATTATGCCATAGCTATGCGGCAATGGAGCGGCGCGCGTGGAAATCTCTGGCATAGTGCTCCAGCTCCCCGTTGGCAATGGCATGGCGCAGCTCACTCATCAACTGCTGGTAGTAATAGAGGTTGTGAATGGTGTTCAGTCGTGCCCCCAGAATCTCGCCGCATTTGTCGAGATGCCGCAGGTACGCCCTGGAATAGTGTCGACAGGTGTAGCAACCACACTGCTCGTCGATTGGCCGGGTATCGGTTCGATAGCGACTGTTACGGATCTTCAACACACCATCGTGGGTGTAGAGGAAGCCAGTTCGGGCATTGCGGGTGGGAATCACGCAATCGAACATGTCCACGCCCCGCCGTACTGCTTCAACGATATCTTCGGGTTTGCCGACCCCCATCAGATAACGTGGAGCATCCTGCGGGAGATGCGGGATGCTGAAGTCCAGCACGGCTTCACGCTCTTCCTTCGGTTCGCCCACCGAGAGTCCGCCAATGGCATAACCATCGAAGCCAATTGCTGTCAGGCCACTGGCAGATTCTTCACGCAGCGACTGATACATGCCACCCTGCACGATCCCGAACAGGGCGGAAGCACTATCACCATGCGCAACCTTGCTGCGATCGGCCCAGCGCAGTGACAGACGCATTGAATCGGCAGCCTCTTTCTCGGTCGCCGGAAACGGGGTGCATTCGTCGAAGATCATGACAATATCCGAGCCCAGCGCCCGTTGTACCTCCATCGACCGTTCAGGCGTCAGCTCGACTTTTGCCCCATCGACCGGAGAGCGAAACACCACACCGCGCTCGCTGATCTTGCGCATTTCCGCAAGGCTGAAGACCTGGAAGCCACCAGAGTCCGTGAGGATTGGCCCATCCCAATGCATGAAATCGTGCAGATCGCCGTGCAGACTGATGATATCGGTGCCCGGTCGCAACATCAGATGGAAGGTGTTGCCCAGGATGATCTGTGCGCCAATCTCCTTCAGCTCCTCGGGTGTCATCGCCTTGACAGTGCCATAGGTGCCCACTGGCATGAAAGCCGGGGTTTCGACAACGCCGCGCGGAAAGATCAGGCGGCCTCGGCGCGCCTGACCATCGGTGGAATCCAGTTCAAATTGCATGGATCGGCTTCTCTATAAACATGGCATCGCCATAACTGAAAAATCGATAACGCTGCGCTACAGCGTGTTGATAGGTCTGCTTCATCGTCTGGTAGCCACCAAAGGCCGATACCAGCATGAGTAGGGTGGACTGGGGCAGATGAAAGTTGGTCAGAATCGCATCCACCACATGAAACGGATAACCTGGTGAGATGAACAAACGGCTGTCGCCCCGGTATGGATGCAAGGTACCCGAAGCGGCAGCAGTCTCCAGGCTGCGCACCGAGGTGGTCCCCACAGCGATGACCCGCCCACCTGCTGCCTTGCAGTCTGCTACCGCCTCACAGACCTGCTCGGACACCTCCAGCCACTCGGCATGCATGTCGTGATCCTGAATCTTCTCGGCGCGCACGGGCTGAAAGGTGCCTGCCCCGACATGCAGCGTCACCTCGGCCGTTTTCACCCCCTGTTCCCTGAGAGCTTTCAACAGTGAGTCATCGAAATGCAGGCCGGCGGTTGGCGCAGCCACGGCACCCGGTTGTGATGCATAGACGGTCTGGTAGCGCTGCAGGTCATCACTGGTATCGGCCCGGGTAATATAGGGCGGCAGTGGCATGTGGCCGGCAGTGTCGAGAATGTCATGCCAGTTGGTCGTACTCCGCAGCTCGAAGAGGCTCCCCTGTCGACCTGTCACCTCGATATCGAACTGCCCTGCCACTCGCAGCAGGGCGCCTGCCCTGGGTGACTTGCTGGCGCGCACATGAGCCAGTGCCGCGTTGTCATTCAACAATCGTTCAATCAGAATCTCGACCTTGCCACCCGTCGCCTTGACACCAAACAGACGCGCCGCCAATACCCGCGTATTGTTGAAAACCAGCAGATCATCCGCTTTGAGAAGTTGTGTGATATCGGGAAAAACGAGATCGTGAATACGGCTATCGGTATCGAGCAGCAACAATCGGCTGTCTGTTCGATTGGGCAGGGGCTGCTGGGCAATCAGCTCATCGGGAAGATGGTAGTCGAAATCACGGGTATACATGGCGCGCGCATGTTATCACAGTATCCATACAAGATAGATTTCGGCATAAACTTCCGGTGCGGTATCCGAGTTGCCAAAATTTTGCATTGAACATCGGCCGCCATATCCGTTAGAATCAGCGCCCTCCCCCGTGCCGGGGTGGCGAAATTGGTAGACGCGCTGGATTCAAAATCCTGTGGGGGAAACCCCGTGTCGGTTCGACTCCGACCCTCGGCACCACATTCCTCTCATCATCCCATTACGACCGCTCGCCGTCGAAGCATTCCAAATGCCTAATCAATCACTTAGCTGTTTCCGGTTTTGTGAACAGGCTAATATACTGAGCATCTCATTCTCTGATCTAATGCCGAGCTGATTCGTTCGAAAACAAACAGGGAGTGAGCGTTACTACCTGTCGTAATTTCAAACCAAAGAACAGGCATGACGGACAATAACAGCATCAAATACTCAGGAACCTGATCGTCAACTCAGACTATGCAAACACTCACTGCTCGTACCCCTATTGTCGCTTCACAACACCCTCTCTCTCTAGTAGCACGGGTGCTCGATTCACTGGCGATCGGGATCGCACTGTTTATCGCTGTCAAGATAACCGGAACTGCGGACGAAGGATGGATCAGGGTTCACGCCTTCTATGCCTTGCTGGCCATACTGCTAATGCAGTTCTACTCTGAATTCTTCCATGTCTATCAGAACTGGCGGGTCACCAATACCTTCATTTCTCGTTTCTGGATGGTATCTCTGGCAACGCTGGCATGGATCTTTACAGGGGCCACGCTGCTCGCCATTGCACTGCTTTTTGATCAGAGCTTCAAACACCTCGACTGGATATTGGCTGGCGCCTGGTTTGTGCTGTCCATTCTGGCATTCATGCTGGTGCGGATCATCCTGAACTCTGTGGTCAGGCTGTTGCGCGCCCGGGGCTACAACGTCAGACGTATCGCTATTGCCGGTGGTGGGCCCATAGGTCACCACGTAAAGAGCCAGATTGAAGACAACCCCTGGGTAGGTTACGAGCTGGTTGGCGTATATGACGACCGGTCCCATATGGACTACCACGTTGGTCGCATCATCAATCGCCGCAAGCAGGAGGCTGTGGGCAAGCTCAAACAGGGGCTTCCGGTCGATGGTACTTTTGTCGATCTGATTGAGGATGCCGAAAAAAGCAAGTTTGATGTGGTTTTCATTACCATGCCGATGCGCGCAGAGCACAAGATTCTGGAAGTGACCCGCCAGCTCTCCAATACCATGGTAGCGGTCTATGTCGTCCCCGACTTCTACTCCATCGAGACCCACTTCACCCATATTGTCGATGTCAATGGGGTTCCCGCAGTCAGCGTTTACGAGAATCCTGTCTCCGGCCTGCGGGGTATCGTCAAGAGAACCGAAGACATTGTATTCTCTCTGGCCATTCTGGCGATTATCGCCATTCCCATGGCACTGATTGCCGTGGGCATCAAACTGACCTCGAAGGGACCCGTCATTTTCAAGCAGACGCGCTATGGACTGGATGGCAAGCCCATCAAGGTCTGGAAGTTCCGCACCATGCGCGTCATGGAAAATGGCACCGACTTTCGTCAGGCAGTCAAGAATGATCCCCGCGTGACCCGGTTCGGTGCGTTCCTCAGAAGAACCTCTCTGGATGAGCTGCCACAATTCATCAATGTGCTGGCGGGTAGCATGTCCATCGTTGGCCCTCGCCCCCATGCGGTGGCGCATAACGAAGCCTACCGCAATATCATTCGAGGCTATATGCTGCGGCACAAGACCAAGCCGGGTATCACCGGTTGGGCACAGGTTAATGGACTTCGTGGTGAAACCGATAGCCTGGTAAAAATGCAGCGGCGTGTGGTTTATGACATAGACTATATCCGCAAGTGGTCCATCTTTCTGGATATAAAAATTATTCTTTTGACCGTGATCAACGGATTTACTGGCGAATCGGCCTACTAAATCAGCACAATCCCAATACAATTATTATAGAAACCCTGTCTGACTGGAGTTAGTGACATGAGTGCAAAGAAGCGAATAGGCCTGGTGGGAACCGGATTCATCGCCCGTGGTGTTTCCCGACTGATCCTTAATCATCATCCCGACCTGCAAATCACAGGTGCCTATACGCGCCGCAGGATCGATACGATCAATGACTACCCTTTGCCCGAAGTATTGACCAACTCGCTGGATCAGCTGGTTGAGAATGCCGATCTGATCATCGAATGCAGTGGTGATGTTATCAATGCCACGGAAGCTGTTACCAAGGCGTTTGAGGCCAACCTCCCGGTCGTCACCATGGATACCGAATTCCATGTGACCACAGGCTCCTGGTTTGTCGACAAGGGCTTTTTGACCGAAGCCGAAGGCGATCAACCCGGCTGCCTTGCTGCGCTGCATGAAGAGTGCATCCAGATGGGCTTCGAGCCACTTGTCTATGGCAATATGAAGGGATACCTCAACCATAATCCTTCGCGCAAGGATATGGAATTCTGGTCACAGAAGCAGGGGTTCAGTCTCGACCAGACCACTTCATTCACCGATGGCACCAAGCTGCAATTCGAGCAGGCGTTCATTGCCAATGGCCTTGGCGCCACCATCACCCAACAGGGTATGGAAGGCCCGGTCACTGATGATACGACCGAGACTGCCAAGGAACTGGCCAGGTTTGCCATTGAAAAAGGCCAACCCATAGCAGACTTCATCGTCTCCATGGGACAACCCCCAGGCGTATTCATTACAGCCAGACATGATGAAATCGAACGCGGTCCGCTCAGCAATATCAAGATGGGTGAAGGGCCGTACTATGTGCTGATGCGCAACTACCATCTTTGCGCCATCGAAATCGTCAAGACCGTGCGCAGAACGCTGGAAGGTGGAAGTGTATTGCTGAACAACTCGGCCAAACCCACGGTGGGTATGCTCTCCATCGCCAAGACAGCGCTGAAATCGGGGAGCGCGATCAAACGCGGCATAGGGGGATTTGAAGTCCGGGGGGAAGCCTGTCTCCTGGATGAAGCACCAGCCAATCATGTACCCATTGGCATGCTTTCCAATGCCATTCTCACCCGCGATATCGAACCGGGTGAAATCCTGACCTATGATGATGTAGAATTGCCGCCCTCACTCGCGCTGGATATCGCCCAGAAGCTCAACCAATAAGAACAGGCTCGATTTATGGAACTGATTGATACAGAAATCCCCGAGGTAAAAATCATTCAGCCCCGGGTTTTCAAGGATGACCGCGGCTATTTCATGGAGACATGGAACTACAAGACACTCTATGAAGCCGGGCTTGATATCCGTTTTGTTCAGGACAACGAGAGTTTTTCTACCAAGGGCACGCTACGCGGCATACATTTCCAGCTGGCGCACCCGCAAGGCAAACTCGTACGCGCCATCATGGGCACGGTATATGACATCGCCGTCGATCTGAGAAAGGACTCACCAACCTTTGGCAAGACCGTCGGAACCATATTGAGTGAAGATAACAAACGCCAGCTCTGGGTGCCGGAAGGTTTTGGACACGCCTACTATACCGTCAGCAACACAGCGATCTTTTCCTATAAATGCACTGACTTCTACTATGCTGATGATCAGTATGAGCTTCTCTGGAATGATCCTGAACTCGAGATCATGTGGCCCATTGAGGAAGGTCAGGAGGTTATCCTCTCCGCCAAGGATCGCAACGCCCCTACCCTTGCAGAACTGAAAGATCGGCTTTGACGGTTCTTGCCTCGCCTGAGGTGAGGCACAGCCCAGTAGTAAGTATCCCCCGGCAAAGCCGGGGGCTTTAATTTTGTGAGCCGCTCAAAGCGGTCATTTTCAGGAACCGCCTAAAGGCGGTCGTTAGCGCAGCAACTCCATCTGCTCCAGGCGCTTATCTTCATGCTCCTGATGCCTGATATAGTCACGTATCAGCGCTTCATCTCAACCCACTGTCGATACAAAACACCCTCGCGCCCAGAAATGCTGCCCAACA
>CAYTPO010000102.1:0-4776 GCA_964439815.1 uncultured Thiotrichales bacterium | reverse complement strand
ATTGTAGGGCCGGATCACGCCGAGCCAACCTTCTTGCGGGCACTATCCACCAAGGCGAGCACTGCGAAAGCTCACCGATTCCAAAATCTCTACGGCTGTTTGAACGAAGCGCTGCTACACACCGCATGGCGAAAGCTCAACAAGCGAGGTGCGGCGGGCGTGGACAAGGAGACGGTGGCCCAGTATGGGAAACATCTGGACACCAACATCAGGCAACTGGTCCCTACTGCGACTGTGTGCAAAATGACCTTGCATACGTGATGATATCATATATAAAACCGTTGTATGAAGCCAGTAAATGTTGTTATTGATACCAACGTACTTATTGCCGCATTGAGATTTAAGCGGGGGGCGTCTCATAAGTTATTAGTCTCTATCGGTAAAGGGGTGTATCGCCCAAATGTATCCGTGCCACTGTTTATCGAATACGAGTCCGTAGCCAAAAGAACCGGAAATGCTGTTGGTTTAACATTGGATGATGTTAACGCGATACTGGACTACATTCTGAGCAAATCCAGTATTCGGGAGATCTTTTATTTGTGGCGCCCCTTTCTGAAAGATTCAAATGATGATCTGGTGCTTGAAGTGGCCGTTGAGTCACAGAGCAAATATATCATTACTTTCAACAAGAGAGATTTCAGGGGAGTTGAAACGTTTGGTGTCAAGGTAGTTACACCGCAAGAATTTATGATAGAAAGAGGTATTTGTTGATGAGCACTCTCAGTCTGAGATTACCCGACTCCTTGCATGAGGAAATCAAATCCTTGGCAAAGAAAGAAGGGATATCAATTAATCAGTTTATATCATCTGCTGTGGCAGAAAAGATGTCAGCGCTATTAACGGAGAAATATCTTCTCCAAAGGGCCGCTAAGGGAGATGAAAAATCATTTTTTGCGGCAATGGCCAAGGTGCCAGATGTGGAAGCGGAAGAAAACGATAAATTATAATACGCATAACGAATAAGGATAGATCGTGATCGCGAAGCGGGCCATGATCTTATCCAGATTGTTGGACAAGCCCGTGCTGAATGGATGGCATCTTATGTGGAAAACACCTTTTATACTTTGCTAGGAGCCTGTCGGACTTAACCGTTTGAAGCGAAAATCACTGGGGGTGAATTGAGTAAGTTTATCGTATGAGGAGAATAGCAGAGCTATTTAACGGACAGGATAAGCTGACTTAATCGCCATCAACACTCCGGACAAGAGTGGCGGGTTTATTTCGTCGGGTAGATTTCTGATCCATTCCAGGTCCAAGGGGTGGGTGCAAATTTTGTATAGCGGATCCGGCAGGTAGTAGTCGTCACCTGGCGCGCATGTGTTACAGATTAACAGTAGGTTGAGAACTTCCTGTGTTTTCCCTCGGTAGAGTGCACTGCGAATCTGACGCAGCTCTCGGGATTCATCTGGTATGCCGTAGTGGTCGAATTGATTGATTCCAAGCGGTACGGCAATATCCTTAGCATCGTCAATGTCGGAAAAAATCTCTTGTGAAACTGCTTTCCGGATCAGGCTTTCAACAATCTCGGGGTGACAGCGCAGCGCGTTTTTCTTATCCAGTAGTATCAATCCCTGCCGAATGAGCTTCTCACGTAATGGCTTGATCATGAGGCTGGCAAGGGGGGCTCCTTTGCGGCTCGTCCACTCCAGCTCGCGCAATACGGCCTGGAGTGTCGTCTGATTGATCGGCTCATAGATCACCGAAAGCACCTGCAGGATCAGTTGCTCATCCTCAGGTAGCCGGTGGTAACGCTTGAGTAGCGTTGTGAAGCAGGGTTTGGCTTTTGCAATCATTGGTGTGGTTGTGGTGGTTGCCGGTAATGGCTGAAAGCCGGGAAAGCGTATATGGCCTTACGTCGGATAGCCGCAATACCGGAATCAGAGGTCATGCCCCTTGTCGGGGAGGGGGGTTGCCGGTATGCGTGGGCCGATGTGGTTTGATTGTCCCGGGGTCGTGCGGTTATGAAGCCTATGTTTTGTGTCTTTCCGATCCTTGTGTCAGTGCCCCTGAATCCTGTGTGATCTCTTACGTGGTTATTATAAAAATCCCCTCCATGTGTGGTTTACCCTGCTTGTAGCCCATGATATAAAAGGGTAACGCCCCTTTTGAGCTGTGCGAGTAAAATAGTCGATATGGAAGACTACAACCCATCACAGACACCTCCTCCAGAAGAATGGTTGGAACTCGATGAGTTGTCCCGCATCAGTATGGTTCTGGAATACCATGAAGCGACTGGTGCGGAGATGGATGAAGAAGCTATGAATCTGCATTCCATGTTGCATGTGGTTGTCGAAAACCAATTGGCTGCGAATGTAGTGCCTGTTCCTGCAACGATGGCAAGACTTATTCGGCAGGGCTTGAGTAGGCACGAGGCCATTCATGCAATTGCGGGAGTTCTTGCAGAGGATCTGTTTGATATATTAAAAAACAAACGGGAATTCGATGCCAAGAGATATCGCATACGCTTGAATAAACTCACGGCAAAAAGATGGCGCAAGAGAAAGTGGTGATGCCGTTGAGTAGAAACAAGGGGGGTACTCTTTATGGTGTTTCCACTATTCTAAATACGCTGTTAATCATTACATGAGTATTTGCCCATTTGCGGTAAGTTGGACACGTTGTTCCTCTTTTGCCCTACATGGGGACAATAACTTAGGTAACGATTAGTAGGAGCGGTTTCAACCGTGGTCGGTACCCGGTAAAAAAACACCACAACTGGATTCCAACCTCTTTCGCTGCACAGGGGGTTGCGTTGGAATTTATGGTGCCTACCGTTCAAAAAGTCCGATTTATGGCGATTAATGAGGTGGTGTTGGATTCTCTACTGAAATGACAATCAGTTGAGCATCTCCGTTGGCCGTAAAATCCAGGTGGTCGCTGCGCATGAGGTCTCCTTCGCTGACGCCTACACCATTGGCCGTTCCAGAGCCTCGTGTGAGGTAGGCGAGAAGAGGCTCAGCGATATGGATTGTCTGCTCGGCTTCGAGAACCGCGATATCCATTCGGGTTTTTGAGGCGAAAAGGTGATGGCTGCCACCATAGATTCTGCTCAATTTGCCCGATTCCGGTCGGTAAACCTTGTAGGCTGCCGATTCACCAGGCGTCTCGGGCAGTATCCATAGCTGGATCATTCGATTCCAGTGGTCGTCTGGATTGACTTCGTTATGACTAAAGCCCTCGCCGCCTGCGCGTTGTACCTGCACGTCATTGGCGTCGAGATTTTCCCCTTGTCCCAGAGAGCCGTGGTGTTCGATGCGACCCTCGACCATGACCGAGATGACATCGATCTCGTGGTGTGGGTGCATGTGGGTTTCCCCATGCGGCATGAAGCGGGCATCGGCGATGTATACCAGACCACCCAGTCCTCGCTAGCTTCCATCCGTGTTGGTGTCGTGCCCGAATACTCCCGGGCCTTTGACCAGTTGGTGTTCTTTCAGCCCGGCAAAGCCGCCGAGGGGCAGCGTGTCTCGGTTAAGAATGTGCATAATGGTCTCCTTGTATGACTGAATTTCCGGCGCCGGTGAGCACCTGATCCCGTAGTCGCTGCATGGCGCGGGTGTTGGTGGTAGTAAATGCGAGTATTTTCATGGTCGTCCCGATTTCAGGGAGGTCTTGAACCAAGTATAGATTAGGTGAGTATTGATTATTAACGGGTGTAGAATGGAAACGCTGTTTCCAGATACGGCATAATAAGCGATATGGTCAAGAAGATGGTATCTCCCGATCTGCTGGATGGGATTGCGGTATTTGTGGCAGTGGTAGAGGCGGGTTCGTTTACGGCAGTGGCTCAGGTATTGGGGCATTCAACCTCGATGATCAACAAGGAGGTGTCGAAGCTGGAAGGGCGACTGGGTAGCCGTCTGCTCAACAGAACGACCCGCAAGTTGAGCCTCACCGATGTTGGCAAAGCCTATTACGAGCGCAGTCGGCAGATTCTGGTTGATGCGGAAAATGCCGCGTGCTCCATCACGCAATTGCAGGAGAAGCCGTGCGGATTGCTGCGGGTCAATGCGCCCATGAGTTTTGGCTCCTCCCATTTACTGGGGATATTGCCTGCGTTCATGCACGCCTATCTGGAAGTCACGCTGGAAGTGGAATCCCAACGACCGGCTCATCGACGTAATCGCCAAGGGTTATGATGTGGTGATTCGCGTGGGCACCATCAAGGACAGCAGCCTGGTGGCACGAAAATTCACCTCAAGCCCCGCAGTGGTCGTGGCCTCCCCCGGACTACCTGCAACGCAAGGGCCGCCCGCACAATGCAGAAGCGTTGGTAAACCATGACTGTATTGCCTATTCACTATTGCCAGCGCCCAATCAATGGATATTCCAGAAGAACAAGGAGCGCTCCAGCGTGACCATTACCCCGAGGGTGATTTGCAATAATTCAATATTGGAAGTAGCGATAGTAAAACGCGGTGTGGGGATTACCCGGTTGCCCCTATCTACCTGCGAGAATGAAATCCGCCGGGGTGAGTTAGAAGTGATCCTGGAAGACTATGATCCACAAATCCTCGACATCTATCTGGTCTATCCACACAGGCAGTTCCTCACGGCAAAGGTAAGGGCATTTGTAGATTTTGTGGTGGCAGCATTCCCTCCCTCGTCATTCCGGCGCAGGCCGGAATCCAGCCTTTTTTTGCGTGCGAGGTGAGGATTCAAGCAGTGGCTTCTCCATAGGCATTGGCGCAATACGCTTTGCTATTGCGCCCTACATTGTTATTGTCATTTCTTCTCTCGTCATTCCGGCGTAGGCCGGAATCCAGCTTTTTTTTG
>CAYTPO010000101.1:0-2996 GCA_964439815.1 uncultured Thiotrichales bacterium | reverse complement strand
AGCTGCAGCATCATGGTATTGATCAATACCAGATCACCCAGTGTCAGCTCGCCGCTGACAACGCCCCGGGCGGCAAAGAACATGACACCGGTAACACCCAGTGCAATGATGGCACCCTGGCCGGCATTGAGCAGCGACATCGTGGACTGGCTCTTGATGGCAGCCGACTCCCAGCGATCGAGCGTCCGGTTGTAGCGTTGCAGCTCCAGTGATTCGTTGGTGAAATACTTGACCGTCTCGTAATTGAGCAAGCCGTCGATGGCCTGACCATTGGCTTCGGATTCGTAGCGGTTCATCTCGTGACGAAAATGCATGCGCCAGTTGGTAATGCTGAGGGTAAAGGCAATATAGATCCCCACCGTGGAAAAGGTAATCAGCGAAAATACCAGTGAATATTTGCTCAGCAGAATAAAGGCGACCAGCAGAAACTCCGCCATCGTCGGGACGATATTGAACACCAGATAATTCAGAATGGAACTGACGCTCTGGGCGCCGCGATTGAGATCCTGGGAAATATTGCCGGTCTTTCGTTCCAGATGAAAACGCAGTGGCAGCCGGTAGAGGTGGGCCAGCACTTCGGCCGAGAGGCGGTGCATCGCGTGGTAGCGCACCCGCGCAAAAATCACATCGCGGAGCTCGTTGAAAGCGCTGTTGATCAGACGCAGCAGGCCATAGGCGAGCAACAGGCCAACCGGCAGATAAATGGCCTTGCCACTATGGCCATCGAGCGTGTCGACAATCTCCTTCAAGATCAGTGGCACGCCAACCATGGCCAGTTTCGATATGACCAGGGCAGCCAGCGCAAACAACACGCGACCGCGATATTCCCAAATGTAGGGAAGCATTCTCCTGATATTGGACCAGCTGCTGGCATTCCCCTCCGGGGTTGCCGTTCTTCTTGCCATGGAATGCATGTTTGGGCGGGTAGGTTACAGTTGGGAAAGGAAGGCATCGACAGCGGCATCGGCGGAAATATCCCCGCGCAGCACGGCATCACGGTATTGCTGGTGCCAGAAGGGTATCAGACTTTTTGCGCGATACCACTCTTCGTAGATCAGCCTGGCCAGGGGGCCACCTTCATCATAGAAACCGCTGTCAAAGAAGTTGCGGGCGGCGCGCTCCCGGTCGTAGTCGAACCGCTCGATCGTCGTTTTCCAGTGGTCATTGCGCCAGACCAGTCGCGCATAGCTGCCACGAGTATCCCCATCGAAAGGGGAGCCTGCCGAGCCGATATTCACAACGCGGGTTTTGGCAACCACCCGCTCCAGCGGACGGTGGGTATGTGCGGTAATGAAAAGATCGAGCCCTGCCGGGATGCTCTCGCCAAGTTCCTGATCGGATGTCTCCCGGCGAACACCATGACGATTGTCCCGCATTGTGCCATGGGTGACGTGCACCCAATGTGCCTGCTGTTGTGGCGCATGAAAGCAGAAATGGTCCGGCCAGGGTCTGAAATCCTCACTGCGTTCTCCAAGTTGCATAACCGTCCAGTCGGTAAAGGCACGTATATCGGCCTCACCGGCAGACGAAGGCGCATGGGTCTTGCAGTAGAGGACAAAGTCTTCGTGGTTGCCGCGCAGTGGGTGGCAGGCGCGGGAATCGGCCAGTGATTGACAAAGGTCCAGACAAGCCAGGCTGGAAGGCCCCCGGTTGACCAGATCACCATCCATCACGACAAAATCCGGATTCCAGTCGTCGATCTCCTCGATCATGGCTTCCATTGCAGGTTCATTGGCCTGTACGTCGGAAAAAACAATTACTCTCATACAATGGGCTTCCATGAAGCTGGGGGTGACCCCGGAATTCGAGGTTCAAACGGGGTTGAATGGTGCAAGATACTGGTTTCCCAGCGGTTTCAAAAAATCCTGACTTCACCCGAAGGTTAAGTGGGGTTTTTTTTTACCACTGCGGAATCAAGTGCTTGTACCAGCTGTCTCGTTTAAGCCTCGAATTCAGGTTACACTAGGGATTCGAGCCATACCTGCCGGATTGGCTCCGAAGGGCGGAATTCTATCAGATCAGACATATAGGGTATCGAATATGCGGGACAGCCAAAGAATGAAATATCGGTATAAGGAAAAAGACACACCGGCATTGAAAACCACTCTGTCTCTGATTGCCAGCGGCCTGTTGCTGGCATCGCTGGCAGCAGGTAGTCAGGCTGCGGAAAAAGAGACGGAAGAGACGGAAGAGATGGATGCTCACGAAAAAGCCATCCGTCTGACCAGCGATCTGGAGCAGGGCAGAAAGGAATACAAGATATGCGTTGTATGCCATGCACCGGAAGGCTGGGGAAGCAAGGATGGCGAATATCCACAAATAGCAGGGCAGCTACGCGGCGTCATCATCAAGCAACTCGACGATATCCGCTCACGAAACCGTGACAATCCCACCATGTATCCTTTCGCCTCACAGCGGATGCTGGATACCCCACAGGCAATTGCCGACGTGGCCGGGTATATCGCCCAGCTGCCCATGACCACCGATATCGGCGTTGGTGACGGCAAGGATCTGGAACTGGGAAAGAAACTCTATATCGAACACTGCGCCAAGTGTCATGGTGATGCTGGCGAAGGCGACAAGGCCGACCTGATCCCGGCAGTACGCGGCCAGCATTACGAATACCTGGTCAGACAGTTCGAATGGATCCGTGATGGCAAACGCCGCAATGCCGACAAGAAAATGGTCAAGCAGATACAGTCGTTCAGCGACCGCGATATCAGAGCCATCATGGACTACACCTCCCGCTTGCCCGTTCCCGAAGCAATGCAGGCCAAACCCGGCTGGGTGAATCCCGACTTTCCCGAATATTTCCGCAGGGAACCCAAATAAGGCTGCCTTCAAGTTCAAACAACGGAGCTGCCTTCCCTGGCGTCTGGATTCCTGCATCCCGGCAGGAATGACGGAGGTTTTTCAGCGCGTGGCGGCACAGTTCTAATCCGTCATGCCGGCAGGGAAGCCGGTATCCATACCACAAGGAAGTGAGCACCCAGGTT
>CAYTPO010000100.1:0-10443 GCA_964439815.1 uncultured Thiotrichales bacterium | reverse complement strand
ATGGTCATTTACACTTGTAACCCCGCTTTTGCTATTCTGCAATTATCCGTCTGACCGTATACCCGAGGTCGTCACGGTGGGCATTTCGATTTTGGCGGGAAGCTCCGGCAGTACTGGTATGAGGGGCGCCTATCGTGGGAGGCAGGCAGGGTTCCGGGTATGAAAAAACTATTGCGATATCTCATCGCACCTATTTTTAAAATTGTTCTAAGCTTTTGACCTGTCATTCCCCTTGGGTAAGGATTAATCTGTTGCAACTACCCAGCACGTACGAATGGTTCACTGTTGCCATAGCTGAATAGTTGCAACCCGTTTTGCCCATCCAGAGTCTTGACCACGCAGCTTTTATCGAGAGACACAATGAATTCTGAAAAATCGCAGGACAAAAATGCCAAGGCTGAAAAGCCCATTGAGTTTTATGCCAAGCGCAAGAAGATCTATGCGCGCAAGGCCAAGGGTACGTTTGCGACGTTGAGAATATGGGCCATGCTCATCTTGCTGGGCATCTACTATATTTTTCCGTGGATCAACTATCGTGGTCATCAGGCTATCCTGCTGGATCTCCCCGCCCGACAGTTTCATATTTTTGGTGTGACCTTCTGGCCACAGGATTTCTTCTACCTTGCTGTCATCCTGATTATTGCAGCCTACCTGCTGTTTTTCGTGACTGCACTGGCTGGGCGATTATGGTGTGGCTATGCCTGTCCGCAAACAGTCTGGACTGAGGCTTTCATGTGGATAGAGCGCTGGATCGAAGGCGACCGCCCGCAACAGATGAAGCTCGACAAGTCACCGTGGACGCGGGATAAATGGATCAAGAAGATCTCCAAGCATACCCTGTGGATATTGCTTGCCCTCTGGACAGGTTATACCTTTGCCGGTTATTTCACTCCGATTCGGCAATTGGGCATCGATCTGTTGAACTTCAATGCCAGTGGCTGGGCGACTTTCTGGGTCTTTTTCTACGCGCTGGCCACCTGGGGGCTGGGTGCGATGATGCGTGAGCAGGTCTGTATCTACATGTGCCCCTATGCGCGTTTCCAGAGTGCGATGTTCGACAAGGATACGCTGGTCATCTCCTATGACGAAAAGCGTGGAGAGCCTCGCGGCAAGAGAAAGAAAGGTGTCGACCCCAAGGAGCTGGGGCTGGGGGACTGTGTGGACTGCACCTTGTGTGTTCAGGTGTGCCCCACCGGGATCGATATTCGCGATGGCCTGCAATATCAGTGTATCGCCTGTGCGGCGTGCATCGATGTCTGTGATGAGGTCATGGAGAAGGTCGGTTATCCCAAAGGCCTGATTCGTTATACCACCGAACACGAGTTGCAAGGCGGCAAGACCAAGATCCTGCGACTGCGGACTTATATCTATGCTGCGGTACTGGTTGCGCTGGTGGGTGGGCTTGCCTACTCGGTCAGTCAGCGTATTCCGCTGGAACTCGATGTCATGCGTGACCGGAATACGTTATATCGTGAAAATGGCGAAGGAATGCTGGAGAATGTCTATATACTGAAGGTCGTGAACATGGATACCCATCCGCACGAATTCAAGGTTGATGTCAGAGGCCTGGAAGGTATTGAGTTGCTCGAAGGCGACAAGACTTTTCCGGTGGCTGTTGGCGAGGTCTTGACCAAGGTCGTGAAGGTGCAGGTGGATCCTGCCAAGGTACCTGCCGCCAGTAACGATATAATGTTCCATATTCAGTCGGTCATCGACCCCGAACTGGAAGATGAACAGAAATCCCGTTTTCTGGGACCCCAAAAGAGATAATTTATGAATATTGATCAAGCGCTTGATACCAAGCCCTGGTACAAATATCCGTGGACATGGCTGCTGATAGCCATTCCGGTGCTGACCATCATTGCCTGTATCATCACGATCGTACTAGCAGTGAAATCCGAGGACGGGCTGGTTTCCGATGACTATTACAAGGATGGTCTGACCATCAACAAGTCATTCGAACGCGATCAGAATGCGTTGAATCTTGGGCTTACCTCGTATGTCGGTCTGCTGCCTGGTGATCGTTCGGTCCTATTGCAGGTCAATGGGCAGCAGCTCGATTTGCCACTCAAGCTGGTGTTTCTGCATGCCACACGAAAGGAGCAGGATCAGGCTTTTTCGATTAAAACCCTGTCGCGGAACCAGGCCAGGGTTGATATTGAACCGCTGGCACCGGGAAAGTGGTATATCCGGCTTGAATCCGAAAGCGGAAAGTGGCGCCTCAAGGGGCAGCTGATCTATCCGGGGCAGACCGAAATCGAGTTGAAACCGCAAGTCTGAGAACGGTTGTGTAGCCATTGAAAAGCCCCTCCAGGGGCTTTTTTTTTGGAGATTCAGATCCCGTTCAGCGCTTTTGAGGTCTAATTCATGACAGGAATATTCCTCAAGGTGCTACTTTCATGATCCATTCTTCAAGGCGATTGCAGGGTTGGCTGATATTGATAGCCATGTTGTCGGCCGTTGCTGCCGTGGCCGATGAACCATCGCGGCAATCCCGGACGATGGTAGGGATGCAGGATGACGCCGCCAAACCGTCGGTGACATTTCCAGTGCAGCGAGATCTGCATGATGCGCTGCGTCTTCAGGGTTATCGGGAAGATGTGGATGGTCTGCAGTTCACTGCCGGGCTGCGGCGTGATGGTGTGGGGCTATCGCAATGTTATCCCTATGACTGGCAAAGTCGGCGCGTGATTATTGATGATGCCGAAGTGGCCCTGTTGTCAGATGATGACAGCGATGGTTATTTCCAGGGCTTTCGGCTGGCACTGGAACTTGATTCGCCGGGAAGCACTTTCTGGGTGTACCTGCGACTCTACCTGAGCTATCAGGGTGGGCCGTGGAATATCATGCATCAAAGCCGGGATTTCCGTATTGATCGGTCGGCCTTCACCACCGATTTTTCCCTGACCACATGGCTCGACTATGGGTACCCGACCGGGTATTACGACATCCGGGTGGATATTCTGGATGCTGATTCCGCTTGCCGGTTGATGAGCTATGGACCTTACGATGATCTTGATCTCTCCTCTTTGCCACTTGAAGATCGGCAGCATGATGATTTCTATTATGGGTATGGCTATGATTCCTCGCTGGGGTACGATGTCAGCGTGCATGGCAGTGGAGCATTGGGTCCATGGGCGCTGATCGGAGTGCTGTTGTTCGGGATGCTCAGGAGGCACCCGTATCGCTCCAGTAACCGGAGCGGCACAGTCCGGTCATTGCGCAGTACTTGCAGGCGAACTCCTCGTGACCCCATGCCGGCAGCCGGGCTCCCTGCTGCAGGGACAGAATGACGGTTTCCAGCCGTTTCTCCATCTGTGGCATCAGGTCGGAGAGTGTTTCCTCATCCAGTGACAAAGCGTCATCCACGTTCTTGCCCAGTCGCAAATAGGTAGCGGTCACGACGCTTTCGACCAACAGGGCGTAGCTGACAAGCTGCACATCCTCGCCACTGAGAATTGCCTTCTTCTCCGGCGCTCGCCCGGTCTTGTAGTCGATCAATGCCCGCTGCTTGCCATGGAGGTCGATCCGGTCGATTTTGCCAAACAACTCGATGCCAGTAGTTCCGATGTGCATTGCGGCGTCGCTTTCCGTGCGCCATGTCTGCCAGTTTCTGGCATGTTCGATTTCCCAGTCGATAACTTCGGAAAGCAGTGCTTTCCATGTGCGCCAAAGACCGAGAGATTCAAAGTCCTGATGCTGATCCGGTTCGAATACCGCCATGCTGATCTCTTCCAGCAGGGCAATGGCCGGTTCGCGGTGGTCGTTGGTCAGGGGCAACGTAAAAGGTCCGGGCAGCGCTTTGATATCGGTGTGAAAGGCTTGGAGGCAGCGATGCACCAGACTGCCGTATTCGCGTTTGTCGAGTTTCTCTGCAATCTCTTCACGGGCCTGCAGACGCAGACCTCGGGCTGCAAAGAACTGGTAGGGGCAGCGGATGATCTGCTGGTGGGCATTGGCCGAGAGTCGTGGTGGCAGCAGATCCGGCGGAATTGTCGGCGCAGGCTGTCTTGTCGCCCTGATCGAAGCCGCCGGGAAAGGGGTCTCCACCTGGGTATCCGCCGCCTGCAGGTATTGCCGTAATGTGGTGTCCTCACAGGGAGTTGGATAGACGGTGTCATGGAAAGTCTGCAACATCGCGAGCCATGGGGCAGGTTGTATCGGTGCGCCATCGGCTTCTGCGGTATAACTCAGCAGGATTCGGGGCGCGGCCTGCAGTAGCCGGCGGTATTGGCCAAAGCGTTGCTGCCGTGCGATCTCCCAGGTTTTCAGCTTGAATTCATGTCGTACCGCGTCATTGAAGAATACATGCCGGGAGGGGGCGCCGGGGAGGTGGCGACTGGTTGATCCGGCGAGGATGACGGCATCGAAGCAGCCCAGCCTGCTCTGGTCATAGTTGAGAATTTGTACCGGGCTGTCACCGCGCTCCGGGCGAAAATTGTGAGTTTCGAGGGCGCGGGCCAGCCAGTTGCGGAAGTCTTTCCAGTCAAACCGCAGGGTTCTGTTTTCGAGCGCCTGCTGCATATCCAGTATTTCCTGCTGAATGCGCTGTCCTGCCGCATCAGTTTCGTAGCCCTGCCAGAGTCCGAGAATGCTCAGGCTGTCAACCAGGGACTCCAGGTATCTTGCAGGTGGCTGCTGCGCGGTATCGAGCAGCTCCAGCAACGGTGCTGCGGCCCTGGACACGGCATCGAGCAGTTTTCGAAGCTCACTGGCCGTGGTAGTGGCTAAGCCAGGCAGTGCCCTGGTGCGACGTTCGATGGCTTTGAGATACTGCCCGATCGACTGTGGAATGCCTTCATGTTCGATGATGTCCAGCTGCAGATGGAACACTGCCTGATCGGATATGGCGGTATTGCGCAGAAAGCGCGACTTCAATACGTCCAGCAGGGGCAGGTGATTGAAATCGGTTTCGATCGTTTCCAGCCAACGTTCGAGAATGCCGGCAGCAGCGGTCGTGGAGAGGGGCCAGCCGGCGTTGTCCTGCACGGCGATGCCGGCGCGGTGGAGCAGGGCACTGCAGCGTCGTGCAAGGCGACGGTCCTCGGTGACAATGGCGATGGATTGCAGTCCCTCTGTCAGCCACAGCCGGGTTTGCAGGTCAATGGCGCGGGCTTCCTGTTCACTGCTGCTGGCGGTAAAGGTAGTGCAGGCTGGTGGCTCGGTATGTCCGGATTGCAGTGTGGCTGCACGCTGAAACAGACTGCCATTGCCGGACTGGTAGGTGGTGTCGTAGAACAGGGTGGTTGGGGAGATGGCGCTGGCGGGGGGTGGGATCTCCAGGCCGTGTAGCTGCAGCTGTCTGCTCAGTGGGTATTCGGGGTAGAGAAAGACGGCTGCCTGTTGGTTCTGCAGGCAGCGAAGGATAAACTGCAGTTCATTCTGATGCAGCCAGTCGTGACCCAGCAGCATCAGGAATTCGTTGTCGGGCAGCGAGACGGTTTGCAGCCCTTGTGCATAGGTCATGGTTTGCGTGGTCGCGCCTTCGCTCTGCAATTGGGTCTGCCAGGCATTCCAGAGTAGCCGCAATTTGGCGGCATCCTCACTGAAGCCATCCAGCCCGGTTTGATTCAGCAGTTCGTCGAATTTCTCCGGTGGCTGGTTGCTCAGTTGCAAGGCTTCGAACCAGCGTAGCAGTTCATCTGCCATCTGCCAGGAGTAACCTAGGTCCTGCAGCACTTCGACCAGCATGAGTTCCTGGCCATGGGTATTGAGGATGCGATGGGCCGGTGGGTTCAGGTTGTCCAGGCAGGTCTTGAGTGACGAGATTTCCGGTAGCAGCACGGCATTGCCGGCGGCCGGGTGTTGAAGCAGGCGTTGTCGCAGGGAGGCGGCTGCATCTGTTGTCGGTAGTAGTATCCGCGTGTGCTTTCGCGCTGCCCCCGGGTGCCGATGAAAATAGGCAGCAGCGCTGCGCAGCGGATCATCTCCATGCTGCAGGGTGATGATCACCGCCTATTTTTCCAGATACTGGAGTTTGTCCGGCTTGCCGTTCCACTCGTCAGCGTCGGGGAGTGGCTCCCGTTTTTCGGTGATGACGGGCCACTCCTGGGCCAGATCGGCATTCAACTGCAGAAAATGCTGCTGATCGTCGCTCAATTCATCATCCGGGAAAATTGCCTCGGCGGGGCATTCGGGTACGCAGAGTGTGCAGTCGATGCACTCGTCCGGGTCGATAACGAGGAAGTTGGGGCCTTCGTGAAAGCAGTCGACCGGGCAGACTTCCACGCAGTCGGTGTATTTGCAAAGTATGCAGTTATCGGTCACAACGTAGGTCATAGCTTCTCCTTGAGCTGATAGAGCCAGTCATGTGCCTGGCGGGGTGTCATGTCGTCGAGGTCAATCTGTTCCAGCAGTTTCAGAATGGGGTGGGGCTCGGTCTCGACTTCGAGCGGCAGGCCCATCTGGGGTGAGTCCTGTTGCCGGATGCTGCCTTGTTCCAGCAGTGCAAGGCGCTTGCGTGCGGTCTGGATCACGCTGCGGGGAACGCCGGCCAGTTGGGCGACCTGCAAGCCGTAACTCTGGTTGGCGGCGCCCTCCTTGACAGCATGGAGGAAGACGATCCTGTCACCATGCTCGATGGCATCGATGTGAACGTTGTAGGTATCGGGTGAGGTTTCCGGCAATACCGTGAGTTCGAAATAGTGGGTGGCAAACAGGGTAAAGGCGCGGTTCTTCTGCGCCAGATGTTCGGCGCAGGCCCAGGCCAGCGAGAGACCATCGAAGGTCGAGGTGCCGCGGCCGATTTCATCCATCAGTACCAGGCTGTGGTGCGTGGCATTGTTGAGAATATTGGCAGCCTCGGTCATTTCCACCATGAAGGTCGAACGCCCGGAAGCGAGGTCATCCGATGCGCCAATGCGGGTGAAGATGCGATCGAAGCTGCCGATGGTGGCACTGTCAGCAGGTATGAAACTGCCAATATGTGCCATCAGGATCAACAATGCCGTCTGCCGCATATAGGTGGATTTGCCGCCCATGTTTGGCCCGGTGATGATCAGCATGCGACGTTGTTCGTGCATGTCGATATCGTTGGGGACAAAGGGTTCGTCCAGTACCTGCTCGATGACCGGGTGGCGGCTGCCGCGCACCTTGAGCCGTGTCCCGGCGGTGAGCTTCGGGCGGCAGTAGTTGTTCTGCTCGGCACGTTCAGCCAGGCAGCAGAGTACATCGAGTTCGGCCAGTGCGTTGGCGCTCTGCTGCAGTGATGGCAGGGGCGGCAGCAGATCCTGCAACAGCTTTTCGTAGAGCATCTTTTCCCGTGCCAGTGACCGTTCCCGGGCGGAGAGCACCTTGTCCTCGAATTTTTTCAGCTCCGGGGTGATGTAGCGTTCGGCATTCTTCAGGGTCTGCCGGCGGATGTAGTCGTCCGGGGCGGCGCCGGATTGCGCTTTTGAAATCTCAATGTAGTAACCGTGTACCCGATTGTAGGCGACTTTCAGGGTGGAGAGGCCGGTGCGCTCTCGCTCGCGGTTTTCGAGATCCAGCAGAAACTGGTCGGCATTTTCGCTCAGACTGCGCAGTTCATCGAGTTCGCTGTCGAAACCCGTGGCCAGCACACCGCCATCGCGGATCAGTACCGGTGGATTGTCGATGATGGCTGTTTGTAGCAGCTGCAGCACATCGGGGTGTTCGTCGATCTCGCTGTAGTATCGCGTGGCAAGGTCGCCGGTCAGTGATGCCAGTTGCTGACGTAGCTGTGGCATGACGGAGAGTGATTCCCTCAATGTGGCCAGGTCGCGAGGTCGGGCGGATCCGAGTGCCACCCGGGATAGTATTCGCTCGATATCTCCGATACTGCGTAGTGTATCGCGCAGTGAGTCGTAGCGAATATCCGCCATGAGATCGTGGATGAGCTGGTAGCGTGCCTCCAGTATTTGCCTGTTGCGCAATGGGCGATTGACCCACCGTCTCAGGCAACGCCCTCCCATGGCGGTCACGGTGGTGTCGAGAATGGCAACCAGCGTGTTGTCCTGACCACCACCCAAGTTTTGATCCAGTTCCAGGTTGCGGCGGCTGGCGGCATCGAGAATGATGCCTTCATCGCGATGTTCCACCTTGATTCCGGTCAGGTGGGGCAGGGCGACGTTCTGGGTCTCGTTGACATACTGCAGCAGGGCACCCGCTGCCGTGATGGCCAGTGTCAGGCCTTCACAGCCGAATCCGGCGAGGTCCCGGACACCGAACTGCCGGGTCAGCAGGTCGTAGGCCGTCTGCTTGTCGAAATGCCAGGGTGGGCGTCGAGTGATGCCTGTTTCGCGCTGGCCGGGGAAGCCGGCCTGTTCGTCCACCAGGATCTCTGCCGGGCTGATGCGTTCGATTTCGCTGTGTAGTTCCTCGGCTGACTCCAACTCCTCGATGATGAAGCGCCCGCTGCCGAGATCCAGGGTGGCCAGTCCAAACTCGCCGGAAGTCGTGTTCTGCTGGATGGCGCAGAGTAGATTGTCACGCCGGTCTTCGAGCAGGGCTTCCTCGGTGACGGTGCCGGGAGTGACGATTCGCACGACCTTGCGCTCCACCGGACCCTTGGATGTGGCGGGATCGCCAATCTGTTCGCAGATGGCTACTGCCTCACCCAGCTTGACCAGGCGAGCCAGGTACCCCTCTGCAGCGTGGTAGGGTATGCCGGCCATTGGGATAGGTTCGCCGTTCGATTTACCGCGGTGAGTCAGTGTGATGTCCAGCAGCCGCGCAGCCTTGCGGGCATCGTCAAAAAACAGTTCGTAGAAGTCACCCATCCGATAAAACACAAGGATTTCAGGGTGTTCGCCCTTGATACGCAGATATTGCTGCATCATTGGGGTGTGGCCGGATGACGGTTGTGTATTGGTCTTTGGCATGCTGAAAGTGTAACTGAAGTTGCTAGGAGCACCCCGCCCCACGGGTGGAGCGCTGTCGCGCAGCAAACAGGTGGCATAATTGAGGGTGGACGGGGAAATAGAGGCCGATCAGACACTGGTGTGTTCGTACCCGCCTAGGAGCGTGGCCCGCACGGTATTGGCGTGGAGTCGATGACGGCACGGCGTAAGCCGCGACCTCGTATGAGAGAGTAAATTACCCTGCCACCGTGTCTCCCCGTACACCCTCAATTACAGAATGGAGGAAAGCCTGATGACGCGCAAGTCTAGAAAGCAACGCCTGAAGATTGTCCATCCAAAATGTGCCGGTATTGATATCGGTGGTCGGGAACACTGGGTCGCTGTTGATCCAGATCAATGTAACGAGCCGGTACGCTGCTTCAGTGCATTTACCGATTCCTTATACGAGATGGCCGATTGGCTTCAGTCTTTGGATGTGGAGATTGTTGCCATGGAAGCTACTGGTGTCTATTGGATTCCTCTATTTGAGGTGCTTGATAAGCGGGGTTTTGACGTCCAGCTTGTTAATTCACGAGCCACTCGCCAAGTATCCGGGCGCAAGTCCGATGTGCTTGATTGTCAGTGGATTTGGCAGTTAATGAGCTATGGGTTGTTGAGGGGGGCCTTTCGTCCTGCCGACTCGATCTGTGTATTACGATCCCTGGTGCGTCAGAGAGACAACAAGGTAAAAGAGCAATCACGCTGTATTGCGCACATGCAGAAGGCCTTGACACAGATGAATATACAGCTGGCCAACGTAGTCAGTGACCTGATGGGCAAGACAGGCACCGCCATTTTGCGCGCCATTGTGGCTGGTGAGCGTGACCCGCATGAGCTCGCTATGCTACGCAACAGTCGTTTACGTGCAGACGAAGAAACCGTGGCGCGCAGTCTGCATGGCAACTGGCGCGAAGAACACCTATTCGCGCTTACACAAGCTCTGGCCCATTACGATTTCATCTCCGGGCAAATTCACGAGTGTGATCTCGCTATCGAACAGCAGCTGGTGGCCTTGCCCAGTCTGGCTGATGACCCTTGCGAACCGGTCAAACCATTGCGTAATCCACACCGCAACGCTGCCCAGCAAAAGGCGCTACACCAAGCGTTATATCACGTGATGGGGGTAGATCTGACCGCTATTCCCACGATCGGCATTGATACTACCTTGGTGCTCGCTAGTGAAGTCGGGCCGGATCTATCCCGTTTCCCTACTTGTGCACACTTTTGTTCCTGGTTGACTCTGGCCCCACCGACCCGGATCTCCGGGGGAAAACAATTGCCGGGGCAGACGCCAAAAGTATTCAACCGAGCCGGGCAGGCACTTCGGCAAGCCGCATCCAATGCTCGTAACAGCCAAAGTTTCATTGGTGCTTCGCATCGGGCGCGTTTGGCACGAATGGATGGCGCCGATGCTGTCAAGGCAACAGCACATCAGTTAGCGCGTTTGATTTATGCCATGCTGACTAAAGGGCAGCCATATGTCGAGCAAGGAATCGAGGCTTTTGAAGCGCGAAGTCAGGACCGACAGGTCAGAGCATTGCATCGAAAGGCTCGTAAACTGGGTTTGCAGCTGGTTGAGGCTGCG
>CAYTPO010000099.1:0-2837 GCA_964439815.1 uncultured Thiotrichales bacterium | reverse complement strand
CGAGTTGCAGGGTGTGGTCGACGTAGTCGGCTTCCAGTTTGCGCAGTTTGTTTTTTGCCTTCTTGCGTGCCTGGGGATCGCCAGCGGCTTCTGCGGCTGCGATCTTCTTCTCCAGCTTGTCGCGGGTTCTGGCCTCTTCGATATCCATGGCGCCTTCGGAGACGGCGACAATGCTGAAATTCTTGCCGTGTTTGACGCGATGGATAATGGCTTGGGCCACTTTTTCCAGCTAGTAGGGCATCTCCGGCAACAGGATCACATCGGCACCGCCGGCAATCCCGGAGCCCAGTGCCAGCCAGCCGGCGCGGTGGCCCATGATTTCGACAACAATGATGCGGTGATGGCTGTGGGCGGTGCTGTGCAGGCGGTCGATGGCTTCGGTGGCAATGCCCAGCGCGGTGTCGAAGCCAAAGGTGATATCGGTCAGCCCCACATCGTTGTCGATGGTCTTCGGTAACGTCAGGATGTTCAGCCCCTTCTGCATCAGTTGCAGTGCATTCTTCTGCGTACCGCCACCGCCCAGGCAGACCAGCGCGTCCAGGTGGTTGGCGTGGTAGTTCTCGACGATGGTATCGGTCATGTCCTGTGTCTTGCCGGCAATCTTCATCTTGTGCGGCTTGTCGCGGCTGGTGCCGAGAATGGTGCCGCCAACCGTCAGAATACCCGACAGCACGCTGCCGCCCAGATCGATGGTCCGGTTCTCCACCAGCCCCTTGAAGCCATCCCGGAAGCCAACCACCTCCATGCCGTAGTTGCCCTGCGCAGCCTTGCCCACGCCACGGATGGCTGCGTTGAGTCCGGGGCTGTCGCCGCCTGCCGTGAGAATGCCGATACGTTTGGTCATGAAAGCGCTCCTTTGGAATTGGTTGAGCTGGGAAAAGCCAGTGTCTTGTTATTCGACCGGGTTTCAGTCGGGAGCCGATATTATGCCTGAGAAGGTGAGGTTGGGAAGTGGGACTTTTGCACTTGCTGCAGGTAGGGGTATTTCGGGATTGGTGCCGGACTACTCGATCGCCTCATACATGCTCTCGAACTTCTCCTTGCTGATGGCATACCCGTCGCTCTGGTCGGGTCCGTTGTGTACCAGATAGTCTCCCGCTTCATAGTGTGTGGCACCTTCCTGCGTCCTGATCTCTCCAGCCTCTGTGGCAATTTCAGCATAGACCTCAGCCACCTTGTAGTAGACGCCGGAGCTGATTTGCCGATAGGTGCGGGCAAAGGATTCCCTGGTGATGGTGTAGGTGTCACCGGCATTCTCCACCACCCAGTCGCCCGGTTTGCAGGTTTGCGTGGCGCCCCTTGCGATTCGTAAACTGCCGCCCTATGGAAGTATAGGAGAGCAGGGGTTTTGTCCTGTTGGTGGAACAACCCGGTAGAGATGGCTATTTTGGGAAAATATCTCATGCAGTTTTCGCTATGGTTACATCAGACTGGGGGAGGATGGTTGGTGAATCGAATATGAAAAGAAAGAAGATCTTCCTGAGCTACCGTCGTGACGATATTCCGGGCTATGTGGCGCGGCTTGAGGATGATCTGGAGCGGGTTTTTGGTAGCGATTGCGTGTTTCGTGATGTCGAGGATATTGTAGGCGGCAGTGAATGGAAGGCGGTGATCGAGCAGAATCTGCGGGAGTCGGCAGTAGTGGTGTTGGTTGTTGGCAAGCACTGGGAGTCGATCTGGGAAGCACGAAAAAATGATCCAGTGAATTATGTGGCGCTGGAGCTTGAGCGTGCACGAGAGCTGGGTGTGCCGGTGGTTCCTGTGTTTGTCGAAGGGGCAACCTTGTCTGCAGAGCTGGATCTTGGGCCTATTTCCTGGTTGCAAGAGCGGCAGTTTTATGAACTGTCGGATACGCAGAAACGATGGGATCATGATGTTGCCGGGCTGGTGGACATTCTGCAACAGGTGGGAGGCTTGACTGCTGTTGCAGAAAAGGACGAGGTTGGGAAGAAAGGTAGGGACGGTTTGAAAACCCTTTTATGGGGAGTGGCTGCATTGGTGATTCTCATCATGGGTATCTGGTTGGCTTTAACCGGAGATGATGGGGCAGAATTTGAGCAGGAATTTGTAACTCAGGATGAACCATCGAGAAAAATACTGGGTGATTCCGGGAATATTGTTTCAGTGCCTGAACAGGCTGCCCGGAAAGATCGGCGGGATAGCGGGAAGATAGCAGAATACCCCGATGTGAACGGACGCTGGGGAAATTCCAAGAATGGGGCTGTCTATACCATCAGGCAGTTTGCCAATGGGGCGCTGGAAATTGTTACTTCGGACAATGGCAAGGGTCGTGGGAAGTTTATCGAGAGAATGCCGCGAAAATTTGCGTTCAGGATAAAAGGTGTTGGCAAGGGTGAATTTTCTGTTTCCAATACCAATGAGTCAATGAGTGGCTGGTTCATGAAAAATGGCAGTAACCGACAGGAATTTGCCCGATTGGTCAGGGAGAAGTGACCGGGATATCCGCAGTTTTCTCTCATCTAGGTAGGGTGTAATAGCGAAGCGTATTACACCTTTTTTTGAGTGGAGTAGGTCTTTCTTCTTTTGAGAGAGACGGTAGTTTTGGCTTTTTTTCCTTTGATCGGCATTTGGCGCAATACGCTTTGCTATTGCGCCCTACGGTTGTGGTGCATATTTTGGTAGGGTGTAATAGCGAAGCGTATTACACCTTTTCTTGAGTGGAGCAGGTTTTCTCTTTTTTTGAGAGGGAGGTAAGTATGGGATTATTATCTTTGATCGGCATTTGGCGCAATACGCTTTGCGATTGCGCCCTACGATTGCGGTGCATATTTCGGTAGGGTGTAATAGCGAAGCTTATTACACCTTTTTCTAATTGG
>CAYTPO010000098.1:0-7395 GCA_964439815.1 uncultured Thiotrichales bacterium | reverse complement strand
ACGGCGGAGAAGGCGGCACTGATGGCCAAGGAGGTGCTGATGGAGCCGATCGATATTCATGAATTGCGTGCGCGAGGGCCGCAGAACCGGATCGAGGAATTGCGGCTCGAACTGATGGAAAAGGTGAACCAGCTCGGTATTGGTGCGCAGGGGTTGGGTGGTTTGACCACGGTGCTGGATGTAAAGATCCGGGATTACCCTACCCACGCTGCATCGCTCCCGGTCTGCATGATTCCCAATTGCGCAGCGACCCGGCATACCCATTTTGTCCTCGATGGCAGTGGCCCTGCCGAGCTGACGCCACCCGATCTTTCCCTCTGGCCAGATATCCGCTATGAGGCAGCACCTGGTTCCCGCAAGGTCGATCTGGATCAGATCACGCGTGAAGAAATACAGCGCTGGCAGCCTGGTGAGGTATTGTTGCTGTCCGGCAAGATGCTCACGGGCCGAGATGCGGCGCACAAACGCATTATCGAGTTGCTGGACAAGGGGGAGCCGCTGCCGGTCGATCTTGCGGGCCGATTCATCTATTACGTCGGGCCGGTCGATCCGGTCGATGGCGAGGTAGTTGGACCTGCTGGCCCTACCACCGCAACACGCATGGACAAGTTTATGGAGCGCATTCTGGCTGATACCGGACTGCTGGGCACCATCGGCAAGGCGGAGCGCGGGCCTCAGGCGATCGAGAGTATCAGACGCCACAAGTCGGTCTATCTGATGGCTGTGGGTGGTGCGGCCTATCTGGTCTCCAAGGCCATTATCAAGGCGGAAGTCATCGCATTTCCGGAGCTGGGCATGGAGGCCATTTACGAATTTGAAGTGAAGGATATGCCGGTGACGGTTGCAGTCGATTCAGCCGGTCATTCCGTGCATCAGAGCGGGCCGGAAAAATGGCAGAAAATAATATTCAAAAAAATGGTAACTACTCAGCGAGTAGTTACAAAAAATGAATAATGCTCAGGAGCATATATGAAATATACCGTTTATGGTGACATCCAGTCTGGCAATTGCTACAAGATCAAATTGCTGATGGGTTTTCTGGAGATTGAACACGATTGGCGGCCGGTGGATATTCTGGCGGGAGAAACACAAACGGCTGAATTTCTGGTGATGAATCCCAACGGGAAAATACCGGTGCTGGAATTCGATGATGGGCGTTTGCTAACCGAGTCCAATGCCATTCTCAATTATCTGGCCGAAGGCAGTGAGTGGTTGCCCGTTGACCGTTTCATCAGGGCGCAGGTGTTGCAATGGCAGTTTTTTGAGCAATACAGCCATGAACCTTTTATTGCAACGGCCCGCTACATCAATAAATATCTTGGCTTGCCCAGGGAAAGACTCGCCGAGTACGAAGCCAAGCAGGAAGGCGGGCACCAGGCGCTCAAGGTCATGGAGGCGCAATTGTTGCAGCGGCAATTTCTGGTGGGTGACAGCCCGACCATTGCCGATATCAGCCTGTATGCCTATACCCATGTTGCCCATGAAGGCGGCTTCGATCTGTCGCGTTATGACAATATTGGTCGTTGGATATCGCAATTCGAAGCCTTGCCCGGCTATCAGGCCATGGAAAGCGAAAGCTGAGGGAGTCTGCCCTGTCTGCGGGAATATCGGACATTACCGTTGCCACAGGATATGCCCGTTTTCCAGCGGCAGATTTGCTTGGGGATGATGTGGCACGACCCGAATGGTGTAATCACTGATCCTGCGATCGGCATCGATGCCGATGTAGTAGCGATAACCATTGATGGCACCAGTCAGTGATTCGGCCTGCCGCATGTCCAGACAGATTGGGTTTTCATCATCCAGTGGATCGGCAAACAGCTGGACTTTGACATCATTGGCATCGAGGTCATCCAGATAGACCTGTATGCTGAATTCATGTCGGCCATTGGCCGTGATGGCTTCGAAATTCCCCAGATGGATAGCATCCCAGTGTGTTTCGATTTTCCGCTGCCAGCCTGATATTTCCCGCGCCAGTCGGGCATTGCTGGCTGCACGCTGCCGATAATTCTTTGCCAGCGGTGCATAATATTTCTGATAATAATCCTGCACCATCCGGTTGGTGGAAAATAGCGGAGTAAGCTGCGCCATGCTTTCGCGTATTCTGGCGACCCAGGCTGTCGGTATGCCGTGTTGATTGCGGTTGTAGAAATCGGGAACAACCCGCTGTTCCAGTAGCTCATACAGCGCTTGTGCTTCGATGGCATCGTAACCTGGATCATGCTCCCTGCCATCACCCAGCTTGTAACCCACTTCGGGGGTATAGGCCTCGGCCCACCAGCCATCGAGTTCCGACAGGTTGAGTCCACCATTGACGAGTACCTTCATGCCACTGGTGCCACTCGCCTCCCAGGGGCGGCGAGGTGTGTTGATCCACAGATCGACACCCTGCACCAGGTGTTTTGCAATGGTGAGATCATGGTCGATCACGAAAATCACCCGCGACTGCAAATTGTAATCTCGAATAAATGCAATCCATTGGCCGATCATCTGTTTGCCGGCGGTATCCTGCGGATGCGCCTTGCCCGCAATGACCAACTGCACCGGGCGGTCGGAGGTGGTCAGCAGACGTGCCAGCCGGTTGCGGTCCTGTAGAAGCAGATTGGGGCGTTTGTAGCTGGCAAAACGCCGGGCGAATCCCAGCGTCAGCGCATTGGGATCGAGCACCTGATCGAGGGGTGGTTGCTCATCCGGCAGGTAACCGAGTGAATGTTGGCACAGCAGACGCTTTCTGAGCCAGCTGATCAACGCCTGCCGGTTCTGGCTGCGCATTGTCCATAGCGTGTCATCATCGATCTTGCGAATAATCTGTGCCAAGTCGTTGCGTGGTTGGTGCCAACGTTTTTTACCGCAGTAGCGGGTCCAGATCCGATCGGCGTTTTCCGAATCCCAGGTGGGTACATGGACGCCATTGGTGATGTAGCCAATGGGAACTTCGGCCAGTGGCCAGTGGGGATAGAGTGCGCTGAACAGCTGTTGGCTGACGCGTCTGTGCAGCCGGCTGACGGCGTTGACGGCAGCACTCCCCCGAGTGGCGAGTACCGCCATATTGAACAATGTCTGTTGGCCGTCTGTCCGGGGTTGTCCCATTTCCAGCAGCGTTTCGCAATTGATCCGCAATTGCCGTGCATAGGGCTGCAGGTATTGGCAGAAGAGGGTGGGTGAGAAGCGGTCGAACCCGGCATCGACCGGTGTGTGCGTCGTGAACAAATTGCCGGCGCGAGTGGCTGTCAGGGCGATTTCGAAACTGCATTGCCGTTGTTCCATGAATTCCCGCGCACGTTCCAGCACGACAAATGCCGCGTGGCCTTCATTGAGATGACAGACATCGGGTGAGATTTCCAGTGCGCGCAACGCCCGATAGCCGCCAATACCCAACACGATTTCCTGCTGCAGCCGCATTTCCGCACCGCCCCCATAGAGTTCGCTGGTAATACCGCGATCGGCCGGGGAATTGAGCGGCGTGTTGCTGTCGAGCAGATAGAGTGCAATTCGCCCGATCTGTGCTTGCCACAATCTCAGCATGATATTGCGACCGGGCAGGGGGGCTGCCACGTGCAACCATTCGCCATGCGCACTACGGGCTGGTCGTACCGGTAATTGGGTGGGATCGTTATACGGATAGAATTCCAGCTGCTCACCATCGGCATTCAGCCCCTGGCGAAAATACCCCTGCTGATACAGCAGGCCGATGCCAGTCAATGCCAACCCGGATTCACCGCTGCTCTTCAGGTGATCCCCCGCCAGCACACCCAAACCGCCGGAGTAGATGGGCAGTGCCTCGGAAATACCGAACTCCATACTGAAGTAGGCAACCTGTGGAACGGGAGTATCGGCGGCTGCAGCAATCCAGCCTGTGGATTTCTGTGCCAGCAGCTGCTCTTCGCGCATGGCCTGCAGCAAGGCAATAAACTGCTCGTCCGCGGCCAGCTTGCGCAGACGGGACCGACTGACCGTCTGCAGGATCAGCCAGGGGTTCTGTGTCTGGTACCAGAGATCCGCATCGATATAACGCCATAACTCATCGGCAGCATGGCTCCACGACCAGCGTAGATCCAGCGCCAGGCGATAGAGATCCGAAATTTCTTCAGGAAGGTCGGGGCGCAGCGTATCGTAGTCGGGCTGTTTCATGTCAATGCCGCGCAAAGCGTGATCCTCGTCGTGTTTGCGTGACGGGCACGATACCCGTCACGCAAGCCATCCGGATGATCAGGTTTCCACCTCGTCCTTGGGATTGGGCAACCCGGCAAGCTTGCACAGCATGCGGATCGGGCCATGTGGAAACAATTCGTAGAGATGATCGCGAAACGCTTCTTCATCATGAAAATCCTTGCCTTCCTTCTTGGCGCGATCGCGTAATAACTTGTGCATGGTGGGGTGAACCATGTGGTCTTCATAATAATCACGGAAATACTGAATCAGCGACCAACCCTCATCTGTCACTTTCTTGTGGCCTGCAGCTTCATGCTGCCGTACCAGCTCCTTGGCCACATCTTCGTCCCAATCGTCCGGATTCAGCAGAAAGCCTTCTTCATCAGTTTCTATTGTCCTGCCATTTACTTCAATGCTCATTGTTCGTCTCCTTTTTGGTTGCGGGAAATACTACCCCGATGGTTTACTGGTACTCCATCAAATTGGGTTTGAAGGTCACAGAGCAACCCAAAGCGTTAAAGGCAAGGCTTGGGGCACAGGCAATGGTTATTCCCTTGTCATGACCCATAATGCCGTATCGGACATTTTGGATTGCTCCCTTCGGGCGAGCCATGAAGCGGTCATCTGCGCTGTTGCGCCTTTTGAGAAGGGAAAACCCTTTCTTTCAAGGCGCGCCTGGCGGCTAACCACTTGATGACTTGCTGTATCTGCCAAACCTAACGTGATGGAGTACTGATAACTGTCATCCTGGTGACAGCCGGATAACGATTTCCAGCCTAGAGTCACCGTAAAGATCAATTAACTGAGGTTCCAATACAAGGTATGAACGACAACAGTGAAATTCAACAGCCAACAGCAAAGCCGCGCCTGATGCTGGCGATCGGTGTTTTCAATGATGAGAAAAAGGCCACGAACCTGGTGGAAAAACTGGTGGCGGAGGATTTTCCCCAGGATCGGATTTCGCTACTGCACAAATCGGGCGGTAGTGGCGATGACATGTTGGGAATTACTTTTACCGATACCAGTGAACGGATGAAGGTGTGGGGAGAGCATGGAGCCTTCTGGGGCGTGGTGTGGGGCTTGCTGGCTGGTGCCAGCGGGTTGTTCGTCGTGCCGGGCGTTGGCCCGTTGTTGGCGGTGGGTCCCATTGTGGATGCACTGGCTGCGGCGGTGGCCGGTGCCACACTGGCGGGTGGCGCGATGGCAGGGGCCGCTGCATTGACCCAGTTGGCCGCGGCCCTGCATCGCGTCGGTATTCCCGGGGAGTCCTTGCAGGAGATACATCAGGCCATTGAAAAGGGTGCTTTTGTTGTCATACTGCATTGCGGCCCGGATGAAAGCGATCAATGCATGATGAAGATTCGCTGGGCCGGAGCAGATCAGGACTACCTTCTGCCTGTCGCAAAGTAATCGTTGTCGGTGGAGTACTAACTACCATCCAGGAGTCTCCCTATTCTCGGACAGGCTCCCAGTCATTGAACTACGGAGAAAATCATGAAAATCTCGTTTCACGGTGCCGATCAGGATGTCACTGGTTCCTGCCATCTGGTCGAGTGTAACGGGCAGCGAATTCTGATCGATTGCGGTATGTATCAGGGGGGGCATGATCTGAAGGAAGAGAATACCAAGCCGTTCGGGTTTGATCCGGCTTCCATCGACAAGCTGCTGCTGACCCATGCGCATCTCGATCATTGCGGACGCATACCGTTGCTGGTCAAAAGAGGGTTTGGCGGAGAAATCATCAGCACCGGCGCCTCCTTCGAACTGGCGCGGCTGGTTCTGCTGGATTCGGCCGGTCTGCAGGAGGAGGAAGCGCGTTACCAGGAGCGCAAGGCAAGGCGTCGCAACAGCAAGCGCAAACACAAGGTTGTCGAGCCGCTGTACACCATTCTGGATGCGCTCAACTGTTTTGACAATTTCGGGCGGCACGCCAACTATGACCAGCCGTTGCAATTGGGCAAAGGCATTCGTGCCACCTTTCTCGATGCCGGGCATATTCTCGGTTCCGCCAGTATTCTGCTGGAACTGGAAGAAGACGGACAGCAGCATCGGCTGCTATTTTCCGGCGACCTTGGCTACAGTGGTCGGGTTATTCTGCGAGACCCGGAAAAGCCACCGGAGGTGGATACCGTCGTCATGGAGACCACTTACGGGGATCGCTGCCACAAGCAGCTGGAACCCTCGATCCATGAGTTGTATGACGCGATCAATCACACCATAGGGCGCGGCGGGAATGTCATTATTCCCACGTTTGCGCTGGAGCGTGCACAGGAAATTCTCTACTACCTGCGAGAAGGGATGGAGAATCATGAAATCCAGCATTTTCTCAATGTATTTCTTGACTCCCCGATGGCCATTTCGGCAACGGAAATCTTTTCCCGCCACCCGGAATGTTTCGATGTCGAAGCGCTGGAACTGGCCGGTGATGGCAAGGATCCGTTCGATCTTCCAGGGCTGCATTTTACCCGTGAAACGGCAGATTCCATTGCCATCAACAATATCGACGGGGGGGCCGTCATCATGGCGGGTTCCGGCATGTGTACCGGCGGGCGTGTCATACACCACCTGAAACATAATCTGTGGGACAAGCGCAATGCCGTGATCTTTGTCGGCTATGCAGCCCACGGGACGCTGGCAAGAAGAATTATCGACGGTGCAAAACGCGTGCGGATTTTTGGCGAAGATATCAGCGTCAATGCGGATATCCATACCATTGGTGGATTTTCCGCCCATGCGGATCAGGCGGAATTGCTGTCATGGCATTCACGCACCGGCAAACCGAAAACGACTTATCTGGTACATGGCGAAGAGGAGGCCATGCAGGTATTTTCCAGCAAACTGCATGATACAAGGATTGTCATGCCGCAATTGCATGATACCTTCGAGCTCTGAGCAGCTACTGCTTTTGTGAACTACTCGCTGAGTAGTTACCGCTGGTTTTTCCTTACCGCTCGGTAGTAGGTTAGGCAAAGGCGTTTGCGACGTGCCCAACATTTCCGCTATTGCATGATACCTTCAAGCTCGGAGTAGCTACGCTGATTTTCCTTACCGGTCGGGCAGGTCGATCATGACTTTCAATCCCCCGGATCGAGAGCGCCGAGCCATTTTGATGGTGCCATCATATAACGCCACGATTTCCTGAACGATGGCCAGACCCAAACCATGCCCCGGGCGCTCCTCGTCCAGGCGGATGCCGCGTTGCAGCAGGGCTTCACGTTTTTCCGCCTCGATGCCCGGGCCGTC
>CAYTPO010000097.1:0-7664 GCA_964439815.1 uncultured Thiotrichales bacterium | reverse complement strand
TTCTGTGGGGAAGGGCATCGACCTTTAGCAGGTTGGCGACGTAAGCAAGGTTTTCGGGACTGGAAAGGGTGCGCTTGATTTGGTTCTGTGTCTTCATGCGCGTAGCATGAAATACGCGGCGACGCTTGTTCAGTTGTTTTTTATGGGTAATAGGCAGGGCCAGGCACGTCAGGTCTTGGGTAGCGTGACTCCACGTTGCCCCATGTATTTCCCCCCGCGATCCTTGTAGGACGTCTCGCAGTCCTCATCCGATTCCAGAAACAGCATCTGTGCCACGCCTTCGTTTGCATAGATCTTGGCAGGCAACGGTGTGGTATTGGAGAATTCCAGCGTCACGTGCCCTTCCCACTCCGGCTCCAGCGGGGTCACATTCACGATGATGCCGCAGCGTGCATAGGTCGATTTTCCCAGACAGATCGTCAGCACCTTGCGGGGAATCCTGAAGTACTCGACCGTGCGGGCCAACGCGAAGGAATTGGGTGGAATGATACAGACATCCGACTTCACATCGACAAAACTGTTGGCATCAAATGCCTTGGGGTCGACGATCGCGGAATTGATATTGGTGAAGATCTTGAATTCGTCAGCGCAGCGAACATCATAGCCATAGCTCGATGTGCCATAGGAGACGATTCTCGCCCCATCAGCCATGCGCACTTGCCCCGGCTCGAAGGGTTCGATCATGCCTTGTTCCAGCGCAGCCCGGCGAATCCAGGAATCGGGTTTGATACTCATAGTGGAGGGAGTGGTCGGTGAACAGGCCGGTAAGCCTACACCATTTGCGTTGCGCAGAAAATCCAAAAAACCGGGCGGCGCTGCTCCGCACCTGCCCGGCTTGCGGAGGGATATCCGTCAGGTATTCTGAATGACGATCTTCGGGAATTTGGCCTTGTAGTCTTTCGCCTGCTTGGCCAGCTTGGCAGCGGTTCGACGCGCAATATCGCGATAGATTTGGGAGATCTTGCCTTCGGGGTCGGCAACCACGGTGGGATGTCCACTGTCGACCTGCTCGCGGATATTGATGTCCAGCGGCAGTGAACCCAGCAGATCAACACCATGCTCTTCAGCCATCCGGCTGCCACCACCGGCACCAAAGATATGCTCTTCATGGCCACAATTGCTGCAGATGTGGGTGCTCATGTTCTCCACGATACCCAGAACCGTTACCTCGACCTTCTCGAACATCTTCAGACCCTTGCGTGCGTCCAGCAGCGCAATATCCTGAGGTGTGGTGACAATGACCGCGCCACTGACCGGTATCTTCTGCGACAGCGTCAGCTGGGTATCACCCGTGCCTGGCGGCATATCGATAATCAGGTAATCCAGGTCCTTCCACTGGGTATCGGAGAGCAACTGCTCCAGCGCCTGGGTCACCATCGGGCCACGCCAGATCATTGGTGTGTCTTCCTCGATCAGAAAGCCGATGGACATGGCCTGCAGGCCATGATTCTCCATGGGAGCAAGCGAACTGCCATCCTCGGAAACCGGCTGTCCCTTGATGCCCAACATACGCGGCATGCTCGGGCCGTAGATGTCGGCATCGAGAATACCAACACGCGCACCTTCTGCCGCCAGTGCCAGCGCCAGATTGGCGGTAGTGGTCGACTTGCCGACACCACCCTTGCCGGAGGCAACGGCAATGATGTTCTTGACGTTGGGCAGCGGACTGAGGTTCTTCTGTACTGCATGGCTGACCACTTTCCAGCCAACGGAGACATCGACACTCTCGACCCCGTCGATCGCTATGACCTTTTCCTCGATCGTCCTGGCAAGATCATCGACGATACCCTTGGCCGGATAGCCCAGTTCAACCTTGATCTTCACAGAGTTGCCGTCAACCTCGATGGACTTGACCGATTTGTTGGCAACAATATCAGTGTCCTGGTAAGGATCATTGATTTCTTTAAGTACAGCTTCAATCTGCGCCTGAGTAATTTCAGCCATGAATCATGCCTCCGATCCGGCAACTAATGAGATAGGCCCGGCATTCTACACCAAGGCAAGGTGATACCAAATTGACTTATTTAAATAGCGGGTTAAAAGTGTTGCGCGGGCTGTCAGTGTTTGCCGGCTCGTACCAATGCACCAAGGCCGGCATCGATCAGGGCATTGTTGAGCAGCGTGCGAATGGCGACCGGATCTAGCAGACCCAGCGCTTCCATGACGATATCGTGCGCCTGCTGCCGCGAGAAGCTGCGAATAACCCATTTGATCCGCGGCAGGCTCGCCACGCTGACACTCAGGCTGTCCACTCCAATTCCCAGCAACAGCAACATCGACGCCGGATCACTGGCCATTTCGCCACAGACCGAGACGGGTTTTCCGGCACGATGGGCACCAATGACAATCGCCTGCAGGGCACCGAGCACAGCGGGATGGTCATCATGATAGAGATCGGCCACCCGGGTATTGTTGCGATCCACGGCCAACAGGTATTGCACCAGGTCATTGGTGCCAACGCTGAGAAAATCCACCTTGCGTGCCAGCGCCTCGGCCAGATAGACCGCTGAAGGCACCTCGATCATGACCCCGGTGCGCGGCTCGGGGGTTTCCATGCCTTCTTCCTGCAGCTCGCTGCGGGCGCGTTTCAACAGCTCCAGCGACTCTTCCAGCTCCCACATGGAGCCAATCATCGGAAACAGCACATGCAGATTGCTGGTCCCCCGACTGGCCTGCAACATGGCGCGCAGCTGGGTCAGAAAGATATCTGGGTGGTCCAGCGAGATGCGAATGCCACGATAGCCGAGGAACGGATTGTCCTCGACTATGGGAAAATAGCTCAGCGCCTTGTCCCCCCCCACATCCAGCGTACGCAACGTCACCGGATGGGAAGGAAAGGAGCGTAACACCTGTTCATAGATATTGGCCTGCTCGACCTCACCGGGAAAGCGCTCCCGCACCATGAACGGGATTTCGGTACGGTACAGCCCGATGCCATCGGCCATCGACCGCTGCGCCGGCATCAGGTCGGCCATCAGACCACTGTTGATATAGACCGGTACGGTATGACCATCAGTCGTGATCGCCGGCTGCTTGGCCTCACTGAGCAGCCCCCGCGTCAACTCGTGTTCTTCACGCGCCAGCCGGGCGAACTCGGTCCGAACCATGCTTTCCGGCTGTAGATAGATCGAGCCCTGGTAGCCATCGACAATCACTTCGATGCCATCGATTCGCCCTACCGGGAGATCCGTTGCTCCCATCACCGTGGGCACACCCAGCGCCCGCGCCAGAATCGCCACATGCGAGGAGCCGGACCCGGTACTGCAGATCAGGCCAACCAGCAGATGCGCCGGTACCTCGGCCAGTTGCGACGCGGAGATCTCCTGCCCCACCAGTACCGTGCGGCGGCTGTATTGCGGTCGCTGGTGTCCGTCGGTCAGCAGTTGCTCCAGGATACGTCGCCCCAGATCCTGGATATCGGTCGAGCGCTCTCGCAGATACTCGTCATCCATATCATCGAAATGGCGCTGGTACTCCTGAAAGGTAGCCCGCAAGGCCCCTGGTGCCCAGTTACCCGCCTTGATGCGCTCGACGGCACCATCGATCAGTGAACTGCTGGACAGCATCATCAGATAGGCATCGAACAGCGCCCGATCCTCCACCGGCAGCTTGCCGCGCAACTCCTCCTTGATGCGCTGCAGATCGGTCTCGACCCGCGCCACCGCTTCGCGGAACAGCTTGATTTCCTCGGAGATCGAATCCGGTTTGCGATCCGGCACCGCCGCCAGTTCGGTATCGGGAAACACCACAACCGCAGTGCCTATGCCGATGCCGGGCGAGCCGGCAATCCCGTTGACCATGATATTGCGGCCCACGGCATGCAGCTTTCCAGCCGCCAGCTCTCCGCTGATTTCAGCACTGCTGATGGCGCCTGCCAGCTGTGCCGCCAGCGTCACCAGAAAGGCGACATGGTCTTCCTGAAACTGCTCTTCACGGGTTCCCTGAATGACCAGCACGCCCAGCAACTGGCGCCGATGCAGTATCGGTACACCAAGAAACGACTTCAGCGGCTGCCCGCCGGTCTTCGGGAAATGGCGAAACTTGGGATGCTGGGACGCGTCGCTGAGATTGACCGGCTCGGCACGCTCGGCAACCAGGCCAACCAGCCCCTGGTACTGCTGCAAATGAGCCTGACCGATGGCGTCCTGGGGCAGCCCCTTGCTGGCCATCAGCTTCAACTGGCGGGTATGGGGCCGCAACAGGTAGATCGACGAAACATCGACTTCGAGCGCTTCATGGACACGATTGACGATCAGTTCGAGCACATCGGACAAACCTTCGGCCTGTGTCGCTTCCTGAACAATACGGCGCAAGGTTGTCAGCATGAGAATCAGCTAGAGGTGGTATCAGGGAAAGGTGTAATACCGGAAATGGAGGGGGCAAGCTCTTGCAATGCCTGGAGATAGACCTGTCTCTTGAAGAAGACAACCTCTTCGACAGGAAGCCAGTAATCCACCCAACGCCAGCCATCGAACTCGGGTTGCGAAGTGGTATCGAAGCAGACCTCGTTCTCGTCGCAATCCATCTGCAACAGGAACCAGCGTTGTTTCTGCCCAATGCACAGCGGCAGTGAATCGTGGCGCAGCAGCCGTTTGGGCAGTCGATAGCGCAGCCAGTCACGGGTGGAGGCCATCACCTGTACATGCTCCGGTGACAGCCCGACCTCTTCGCGCAGCTCTCGATACATTGCCTCTTCCGGCGTTTCGTGTTCCCGAATCCCGCCCTGCGGGAATTGCCAGGCGCGCTGGCCGATGCGTTTGGCCCAGAAGACCTCGCCCCGTCGATTCGACAGGATTATCCCCACGTTAGGTCTGTAGCCATCCTCATCAATCACTCGAATCTGCCTGTATTCTTGAAATTTATCTGGTACCTGAATCCGAGGCTCAAACACGACGACTGGCACACGCTCTCGATTCTACAGTGGTTCGGAAAACACCCGCTTGACCAATGGCTGAAGCCAGGATTTCCATAATCACCTTGAAACCAACATCTTGCACCCTTCATCTCCGTTTCAACCTCAGACCCGGGTGGTAGCTACTCAAGCAACACTGCCCTGCAGCCATCCATGGCTTGGACACTTTTCGCCTCAACCTGTCGGATTCAAGAGACAATTTGCGCAGCTACGGCATGGGCGAACTGCTCGCCGAACAGTTACTTTATCTGCAGGTATTTTTTCATAACCCTTTCGTTCGGGCAAACCAACCTTATAATCAGTATCTTACACATCACCACAAGGATAGCATCAATGGCGCTCGCACTTTTTGACCTGGACAACACATTGCTGCATGGAGACAGTGACTATGCCTGGGGTCAGTTCCTGGTAGAAAGGGGTATTGTCGATGGTGATGCCTATGAAAAGGCCAACCGGAAATTCTATGACCTGTACAAGGAAGGCAGGCTGGATATCTACGAGTTCATCCGCTTTGCGTTCCTACCCCTGAAGGAAAACGACCATGAACAACTGCTCGAATGGCGCCAGCAGTTCGTAGAGGAGAAGATAGCACCGATGATGCTTGCCAAAGGTCAGCAGACCATTGACAAACACAGGAGCAAGGGGGACACCCTGATCATCATTACCGCAACCAACAGCTTTGTCACGACACCGATTGCCGAGGCCTTTGGTGTCGAACACCTGATCGCCACCGAACCGGAATTTGTCGACGGGCGTTTCACCGGTGATGTTGCGGGTGTTCCCTGCTTCCAGGAAGGCAAGGTCAAACGCCTGCAGACCTGGCTCGATGACCACCGCATGACGCTGGAGGGCAGTACGTTCTACAGCGACTCACACAACGACCTGCCCCTGCTGGAGCAGGTTTCATTCCCCGTTGCCGTCGATGCCGATGACAAGCTCGTCGCGACCGCAACTTCACGCAACTGGCCAATCACCTCATTCCGATGAACTATTCCACCTACCCTGTCGTACTCACCTTATCTGGCCTCGACCCCACCGGCGGCGCCGGCCTGCAGGCCGATATCGAAGCCATTGCCAGCATGGGCGCACACGCCGCACCTGTCGCCACCTGCCTCACGGTGCAGAATACCAGCGAAGTGATCGAGGTCTCCCCGGTGCCCGCCGCGCTACTGATCGAGCAGGCACGAGCCGTACTCGAAGATATGCCGGTGCGCAGCATCAAGCTGGGTCTGCTGCCCGATGTGGAGATCATCGAAGCCATTCACTCCATTCTCGTCGACTACCCGGAGATGCCCGTCATACTGGACCCGGTGCTGGCCTCCGGTGCCGGCAATGAGCTGACCACGGCCGGTGTTATCGATGCCATGCGCAACCTGCTGTTTCCGCTGACCACGCTCATGACGCCCAACAGCCTGGAAGCACGGCGCCTGGCGCCCGGAACCGACACACTGGAAGCCAGCGCCATGGCACTGCTCGATACCGGCTGCGGCCATGTGCTGATCACCGGAACACACGAGAAGAGCAAGCGCGTGACCAATACACTGTATGCGAACCACCGCAAGCTCGACGAATACCACTGGGAGCGGCTCGAAGGCAGCTACCATGGCTCGGGCTGCACACTGGCCTCAGCCATAGCCGGGCTGGCCGCACAGGGGCAGAATATCGTGAGCACACTGGAACCCGCCCAGCAATACACCTGGTCGGCATTGCAGCAGGGGGGGCATCTGGGCATGGGGCAAAAACTGCCGCAACGGTTTTTCTGGGCCGGGGCACGTTATGGTCACTGACCGCCATCTGCAGGGTTTGTACGCTATCACCCGGGAGCATTACGACAGCGACCAGCAACTGACCACCGAGGTCAGCGCAGCACTGCGCGGCGGGGTGCGCATCCTGCAATACCGGGACAAATCCGGCGACCGTCCGCAACGCATACGACAGGCTTCGATGCTGGCTACCCTCTGCGCCGACCACAATACCGCCCTGATCATCAATGACGACATTGCACTGGCACGCAGCATCGGCGCACAGGGTGTTCATCTGGGAAGAGACGATGCCACCATTATCAGCGCCAGAGAGCAGCTCGGCATTGACGCCATTGTCGGCATTTCCTGCTACAACCAGCCCGCACTTGCCGCCGAGGCTGCCGCAGCAGGCGCAAGCTATGTCGCCTTTGGCAGCTTCAACCCCTCCCCCACCAAGCCAGGCGCGGTACGCGCTTCGCTGGAACTGCTGCGGGAGTGGGATCACCCAAACACACCGGCCTGCGCCATCGGTGGCATCACGCTGGACAATGCAGTCGATCTCGTGACCGCAGGCGCCGCGATGGTCGCAGTGATTTCCGATCTCTGGTCAGACGACGATATCGAGGCCCATGCGCGAGCCTATGCCCGACTCTGGCTATAGTCTGCTAAGAGCCTGTCGGACTTAACGCCATTTGGCTGCGCCCGCAGGAAGTGCCCTTGGGGTGCAAATCTCTGGATGGCGATCAACTCAGCTTATCCTGTTCGTCAAATAGCGCTGCTATTCTCCTCACTGAATAAACTGACTTAATTCACCCCCAGTGATTTTCGCTTAAAACAGAGTCCGACAGACTCCCAGGAGGCTGTCCGAGAAGAGGAGTCGTAGCGAGGGAAAGCCATATTAGGCCATTTTTTTCACTGATTTGAGGAGAATATTGGCTAAATTTGACGAAAATCAGCGGGGAAAAGGGTCAAAATGGCTTTTCCGCAGCAGGCTCTCTATTCTCGGACAG
>CAYTPO010000096.1:0-23101 GCA_964439815.1 uncultured Thiotrichales bacterium | reverse complement strand
CGGAATTGGTGTGGTCACGCCGGAGCGGGCGTTGCAAATGGGGCTGACAGGGCCGATGCTCCGCGGCTCAGGGGTTGAGTGGGATCTGCGGAAGAAGCAGCCCTATGAGGTCTACGATCAGGTGGATTTCGATATTCCGGTGGGCAAGGAAGGCGATTCCTATGACCGTTATCTGGTGCGAATGGAGGAGTTTCGTCAGTCCAATAGAATTATCAAACAATGTGTCAAATGGCTGCGCGAAAACCCCGGCCCGGTCATGTTGGATGATCATCGTGTGACACCGCCACCGCGCACCGAGATGAAAGAGGGCATGGAATCCCTGATCCAGCATTTCAAGCTGTTCACCGAAGGTTACTGCCTGCCGCAGGGCGAGGTTTATGCCGCCATCGAGCATCCGAAAGGAGAGTTTGGCATCAATATGATTTCCGATGGCGCCAACAAGCCGTTTCGCGTCAAGATACGTGCGCCGGGGTTTGCACATTTGCAGGCACTCGATGAAATGTCCCGAGGTCACATGCTGGCGGATGTCGTCACGATCATCGGTACGCAGGATATCGTTTTCGGGGAGATTGACCGGTAATGTCAGTAAATACTCAACGCAAATCCGACCGCCTCAGCGATGCGCTGAAAAAGGAGATCGACAGCTGGCTGATTCGATATCCGGAAGACAAGCGCGAGTCAGCAGTGCTGGGTGCGCTGCGTGCCGTGCAGCATGAGGATCACTATCTCAGCACCGAGATGATGGACGCGGTTGCCGACTATATCGGCATGCCCGAGATTGCGGTCTATGAGGTGGCAAGCTTCTACTCCATGTTCAATCTGGAGCCGGTCGGCAAGCATGAAATCTCCGTCTGTAACAATATTTCCTGCATGTTGCGCGGCGCAGACGAGATCGTTGCACATCTTGAAAACAGACTTGGCATCAAATTGGGCGAAAGTACGGCGGATGGACGGTTTTTCCTCAAGAAGGAGGAGGAATGCCTGGCCGGCTGTTGTGGTGCACCGATGATGCAGGTGAATCATGTCTATCACGAGAATCTCACGATCAAGAAAGTCGATGAGATTCTGGACGAGCTGGATTGAGCCATGACTAACCTGATTTGTTTTGAAACGCTGCAGTTTGGTAACCAGGCCCATACACTGGAAAACTACAGAAAGACCGGTGGTTACCAGGCGCTGGAAAAGATTCTGCAGGAAGGCATGTCTCCCGATGACGTGATCGAGGAGGTCAAGAAATCCAACCTTCGCGGACGTGGTGGTGCAGGCTTTCCTACCGGGTTGAAATGGAGTTTCATGCCGCGCACCGCACCGGGACAGAAATACATAGTCTGCAATTCGGATGAGTCCGAGCCGGGTACCTGCAAGGATCGCGATATTCTGCGCTTCAACCCCCATGCGCTGGTCGAGGGTATGGCGATTGCCGGTTATGCAATAGGTGCCACCGTCGGTTACAACTACATGCGCGGTGAGTTCATCGATGAACCCTATCTGCGCTTCGAACAGGCGGTGAAAGAGGCCTATGAGGCGGGGTATCTGGGCAAGGATATTCTTGGCTCGGGTATCGATTTCGATCTCTATCCGACGCTGGGTGCTGGCGCCTATATTTGCGGTGAAGAGACCGCGCTGCTGGAGTCGCTGGAAGGCAAGAAGGGACAGCCACGTTTCAAGCCTCCCTTCCCGGCGAATTTCGGCCTGTATGGCAAGCCGACAACCATCAACAATACCGAATCCCTGTCATCGATCCCTTCCATCATTCGCAATGGTGGCGACTGGTTTGCCGATCTGGGTGTCGAAAAAGCCGGTGGAGAAAAGCTGTTTTCGGTCTCCGGACATGTAGCCAATCCCGGGAATTTCGAAATTCCATTGGGTACACCGTTCAGTGAGTTGCTGGAGATGGCTGGCGGTATCTGGAAGGGACGCAAACTCAAGGCCGTGATTCCGGGGGGTTCCTCCGTACCGGTAGTACCGGGCGATGAAATGATGACGCTGAACATGGATTACGACGCCATTGCAGCTGTAGGTTCCTATCTCGGTTCGGGAGCCGTTATCGTCATGGATGAGACCACGGATATGGTCAAGGCGTTGCAGCGGCTCTCCCGCTTCTATTTCTCCGAATCCTGTGGCCAGTGTACTCCGTGCCGTGAAGGTACCGGCTGGCTGTACCGTATGCTTTGCCGCATCGTGGAGGGCAAGGGGCGACCCGAAGATCTCGACAAGCTCGATGATATCGCGGGCAAGATCATGGGGCGCACGATTTGCGCATTGGGCGATGCGGCCGCGATGCCGGTACAGAGCTTCGTCAAGCATTATCGCCACGAGTTCCAGTACTACATCGAACATGGTCGCAGCATGGTGGAAGGCGCTGGCAATGCCGAATTAACCGATGGGGATGCAACGGCATGAGTGAAAAGATCACACTCGAAATCAATGGCGTAACCATTGAGGCCAAACCTGGCCAGATGTTGATTCAGGCTGCTGACGAGGCGGGTATTTCCATTCCCCGGTTCTGTTACCACGAAAAGCTATCGATCGCGGCCAATTGTCGCATGTGTATGGTCGAGGTCGAGAAGGCCCCCAAGCCTCTGCCGGCCTGTGCCACCCCCGTTGCGCCGGGCATGAAAGTCTTCACTCAGTCGGAACTTGCTCGTCAGGCGCAGCAGGGTACGATGGAATTCCTGCTGATCAATCATCCACTCGACTGTCCTGTTTGCGACCAAGGCGGAGAGTGTGAATTGCAGGATCTGGCTGTCGGTTATGGCAGTGGCGTATCGCGCTATACCGAAATCAAGCGTGTGGTGGGTGACAAGGACATTGGCCCATTGATTGCCACCGAAATGACGCGTTGTATCCACTGCACCCGCTGCGTCCGTTTTGGCGAAGAGATCAGCGGCATGCGTGAAATGGGCGCCACAGGCCGTGGTGACCGCATGGAAATCGGTACCTTCATCGCCAAGAGCGTCGATTCGGAGCTGTCCGGCAATGTGATCGATCTCTGCCCGGTTGGTGCGCTGACGGCCAAGCCCTCCCGTTTTCAGGTTCGCCCCTGGGAGTTGCTGCAGCATGATTCGATCGCGCCCCATGACGCAGTAGGCTCCAATATCTCCGTGCATACCAAGAACGGCAAGGTCATCCGCGTTGTCCCGCGTGACAATGAAGCCGTCAATGAATGCTGGATCTCGGATCGGGATCGCTTCTCCTATCAGGGTATCTACGCCGACGACCGTTGCCTGGAACCCATGGTCAGGAAGAAAGGAGAGTGGGCAAAGGTTGGATGGGAAGAGGCGCTGACGCTGGTCAACACTCGGCTGAAGGAAATCTCCGGTGAGAACATCGGTGCATTGTTGTCACCAGGCTCGACCCTCGAAGAACTCTATCTGGCCCAAAAGTACCTCCGTGCCATGGGTGTGACATCAATCGACTCCCGACTGCGCCAGTCGGATTTCTCCGATCAGGACCAGGCGCCGCTGTTTCCGTGGCTGGGGATGAGCATCGAATCGGTGGAAACACTGGATACCCTGTTGATTGTCGGTGCCGATGTGCGTCGACAGGCGCCATTGCTGGGGCATCGCATTCGCAAGGCTGCGCTGGCGGGTGCCCGTATCGCGGCCATCAATTTCCAGGATTATGATTTCCGCTTCGAGCTGCTGGCCAACCAGGTGGTTGATCCGGATGGCATGATCGCGCAGCTGGCAGCCATTGCCGGCCTGCTGCTGGAAAAGGCGGGCAGTAATGCGCCGGCATCGTTGGCCGGCATCATTGGTGACGCCAAAGCAGGCGATGATGAGAAGGCCATCGCCACAGCCCTGGCTGACGGTGAAAAGTCTCTGGTGTTGCTGGGTGCAGATGCATTGAATCATCCTCATGCCTCGATCTTGCGAGGTCTGGCCAGCGTATGTGCCAACACGGCCAATATTACCTTTGGTGTGCTCTCCGAGAATGCCAACAGCGCTGGAGCATGGCTGGCTGGTGCGATACCTCACCGGGGTGCCGCCATGCAGGCTGTCGAGCAAGCGGGCGCTGATGCCCTGAATATGTTGCAGAATAGAAAGCAGGCCTATTTCCTGCTCAATCTGGAACCCGAATTCGATACCGTTGATCCCGCAATGGCACGGGCGGCAGTGGATGCCGCCGAATTCGTGGTTTCGCTGTCCCCATTCGCCAATGCAGCAACCTACGAGTACGCCGATGTGATTCTGCCAATGGCGAGTTGGCTGGAAACGCCAGGCACGTTCGTCAATGCCGAAGGACGCTGGCAGAGCTTCAAGCCGGCCATCGAGCCATTGGGTAATGCGAGACCCGGCTGGAAGATACTGCGGACGCTGGGTAGCCTGGAGAATCTCGACGGGCTGGATCAGATCAGCGCCGAGCAGGTGAGAAATGAGCTGCAGCAGTTGTTCGGTGATGATTTCGAATTCGATTCTCAAAGCGAGGTGGCCCAAAAATATCCCAGAGCTGAAGCCGTGATGGGTCTGAATCGTGTTGGCAATACCGCGCTGTATGGCAGTGATGCCATTGTCAGACGGTCGCGAGCACTGCAGGCAACGCATGATGCCGGCAGCCAGGACGCCGCAAAGCTCAATGCGGCCGAGGCTGCGAAGTATGGCGTTGCCAGTTCCGAACAGGTCAAGGCTACGCAGGGTGAGGCATCGGTTGAGTTGCCTCTGGTTGTTGATGATGGCGTGGCAAGCGGCTGTGTCATCATTCCTGCTGGCACGACAGGCAGCAGCAGGCTTGGGGCCGCGTTTGGTCCCGTCAAGATAGAGAAGGCATAACAGACAAGGTCTCTATGGAAACAATTGCATCATTACTGGATTTTTTACCGGAAGGCCTGGTTACAGTCGTTCTGATCCTGATCAAGATCGTGGCGATCCTGTTGCCGGTAATGGTTGCAGTGGCCTATCTGACGTTGGCAGAGCGCAAGGTGATCGGCTACATGCAGATCCGGATCGGCCCCAATCGGGTTGGACCCAAGGGTTTGTTGCAACCCATTGCCGATGCCGTGAAGCTGATGTTCAAGGAGATCATCATTCCGGCCAATGCCAGCAAGTTCCTGTTTGTGTTGGCGCCTGCGATCTCTCTGGTACCCGCACTGGCGGCCTGGGCGGTCGTGCCGTTCTCCGACACGCTGGTGCTCAGCAACATCAATGCCGGATTGCTCTATATCCTGGCGTTGACCTCGCTGGGTGTCTACGGCGTCATCATCGCCGGGTGGGCCTCCAACTCCAAATATGCCTTGCTCGGGGCCTTGCGTTCCGCAGCACAGATCGTGGCCTATGAAATTGCCATGGGGTTTGCGCTGGTCGGTGTGTTGATGGCCGCTGGCAGCCTGAACCTTGGCGAAATCATCGAGGCCCAGCGGGGTGGTTTTCACCACTGGTTCTTCATCCCGCTGATCGGGCTGTTTCTGGTCTATTTCATATCCGGCGTGGCAGAGACCAATCGCGCCCCATTCGATGTGGCGGAAGGTGAGTCGGAGATCGTGGCAGGCTTTCATGTCGAGTACTCGGGCATGGGCTTTGCGGTCTTCTTTCTGGCTGAGTATGCCAACATGATCCTGATCGGTGCGCTGACGACCATTCTGTTTCTCGGTGGCTGGTTATCACCCTTCGAAGGCATTCTGCCAGCTTCCGCATTCGAGATTCCGGTACTGGGTTCCATGCTGGCGGGTGGCGTTCACTGGTTTGTCTTCAAAACCGCTTTCTTCCTGCTGCTGTTTCTGTGGTTCAGGGCGACCTTCCCGCGCTATCGCTATGACCAGATTATGCGGTTAGGCTGGAAAGTACTGATTCCGGTAACATTGGTCTGGATCTTCGGCGAGGGTATAGCGATTGCCCTCGGCTGGACACCGTGGCAATAAGGGGAAGTCAACAATGAGTCAGTTCAAGCACTTTGTAAAAAGCTTCACCCTGATCGAGTTGCTGAAGGGGATGAGCGTTACCGGCAAGTATCTGTTTTCAAAGAAATTCACGATACAGTATCCGGAAGAGAAAACGCCCCAGTCACCGCGCTTTCGTGGTCTGCATGCGTTGCGGCGATATCCCAACGGGGAGGAACGCTGTATTGCCTGCAAGCTTTGCGAGGCGGTCTGCCCTGCGTTGGCCATCACGATCGAATCGGAGGAGCGCGAGGATGGAACCCGACGCACAACACGTTATGATATCGATCTGTTCAAATGCATCTTCTGCGGTTTCTGTGAGGAGGCCTGTCCGGTGGATTCCATCGTCGAGACGCGGCTGTTCGAATACCATTTCGAAAATCGTGGTGAACAGATCATGACCAAGGACAAGCTGCTGGCGATTGGTGAGAAATATGAAGCGCAGATCGCCAAAGACCGCGCCGCCGATGCGCCTTATCGATAACCGGAGGCCCGACCAGTCATGAGCTTTGAGCAGTTTCTTTTCTATTTTTTTGCCGGTATCCAGGTGTTGGCCGCGCTGCGTGTCATTACCGTGAGAAACCCGGTCCATGCTGCACTGTTTCTGGTGCTGACTTTCGTGTCCGCCTCCTGTCTGTGGATCCTGATGGAAGCAGAATTCCTCGGGTTGCTGCTGGTTCTGGTCTATGTGGGCGCAGTCATGGTGCTGTTCCTGTTCGTGGTCATGATGCTGGATATCAATATCACCGAAATGCGTGAGGGGTTTGCCAGCTATATGCCGGCTGCGCTGGTGGTCGCGGTCATCATGGTCATCGAGATGGGGATGGTGCTGACACAGCGGGTTTTCAATGCCCGGCCACCAGTCGATACTCCCGCGGACTACAACAACACCGAAGCACTCGGGCAGGTCATGTACACCGACTATGTGTTTCCGTTCGAGATTGCAGCAGTGGTACTGCTGGTGGCCATCATTGCGGCAATCGCACTCACCTTGCGCCGCCGACCCGAGACGAAATACCAGACGCCCATCGAGCAGATCAAGGTCAAGCGCAATGATCGGGTGCGCCTGGTCAAGATGAAAGCGGAGAAGAAGACAGGCAGCCTATGATTCCCTTGACGCATTTTCTCATTCTTGGCGCGATCCTGTTTTCAATCAGCATCGCCGGCATCTTTCTCAATCGGAAGAACATCATCGTCTTGCTGATGTGTATCGAATTGATGTTGTTGGCGGTCAACACCAATTTCATCGCGTTCTCGCATTACCTGGGTGACATTTCGGGGCAGGTGTTCGTCTTTTTCATCCTCACCGTTGCAGCTGCCGAAGCCGCCATCGGGCTGGCCATTCTGGTTGTTGTTTTCCGCAACCGCCGGACGATCAATGTTCAGGATCTCGACGAGATGAAGGGGTAGATAATGGATCTGGTATATCTGCTAATCCCGTTTTCTCCGTTGCTGGGTGCCATAGCAGCCGGCCTGTTTGGCGGCAGTCTGGGACGCAAGGGATCACATCGAGTCACCATTCTCGGTGTCACCATTTCGTTCATATGTGCGGTAATCGCCTTCAACCGTTTTGCCATCAATGGGGCGGAGCCATTGAATGCAACGCTCTATCAGTGGGCGTTCAGTGATGGTATCGGTTTTCAGGTTGGTTTTCTGATCGATAACCTGACGGCACTGATGATGGTGGTCGTGACCTTTGTCTCCCTGATGGTGCATATCTATACCATTGGCTACATGTCGGACGATGAGCACAACTGGCCGGAGACCAGTCTGGCAGGCAAGCACAGTTACCAGCGATTCTTCAGCTTCATTTCCCTGTTTACCTTTTCGATGCTGATGCTGGTCATGGCCAACAACTTCATGCAGCTGTTCTTTGGTTGGGAAGCTGTGGGTCTGGTTTCCTATCTGCTGATTGGCTTCTGGACAACACGCGAAACAGCGATCTACGCCAACATGAAGGCCTTTCTGGTCAATCGCGTTGGTGACTTCGGGTTTCTGCTCGGCATTGCGACCATCCTGATGTACGCGGGCAGTCTCGATTATGCCGCCGTATTCGGTCAGGCCGAGCATATGCAGCACGAGACGATCAAGATATTTGGTGATACCGAATGGTCGGTGATTACCGTGGCCTGTATCCTGCTGTTCATTGGTGCCATGGGCAAGTCGGCGCAAATGCCATTGCATGTCTGGTTGCCTGATTCGATGGAAGGCCCGACACCCATTTCGGCGCTGATCCACGCTGCGACCATGGTAACCGCCGGGATTTTCATGGTGGCACGGATGTCTCCACTGTTCGAGCTCAGTGAAACTGCGCTCTCCTTTGTGCTGGTGATCGGTGCGCTGACAGCTTTTCTGATGGGATTGGTCGGTATTGTTCAGAACGATATCAAGCGCGTGGTGGCTTATTCGACGCTGTCGCAGCTGGGTTACATGACAGTGGGCCTTGGTGCTTCCGCCTATGCCGCCAGTATCTTCCATCTAATGACCCACGCGTTCTTCAAGGCGCTCCTTTTTCTTGCTGCGGGTTCTGTCATTATCGCGATGCACCATGAGCAGGATATTCGCAAGATGGGCGGCCTGAGAAAGTACATGCCGATAACCTATATCACTTCACTGATCGGCTCACTGGCCCTGATCGGCTTTCCCGGTTTTTCCGGCTTCTTTTCCAAGGATTCGATTATCGAGGCGGTGGGGCTGTCGCATATACCCGGTGCCGGTTTTGCTTACTGGATGGTACTGCTTGGTGTATTCGTCACTGCGTTCTACAGTTTCCGGATGTTCTTTCTGGTGTTTCATACCGAGGAACGGATGGATGAACATACCCGCTCGCATCTGAAGGAATCCCCGTGGGTGGTGACGCTGCCGCTGGTCATGCTGGCCATCCCTTCGGTGATTGCCGGTATCTATATCGATCCACTGGTGGTGGGCGATTTCTTCAAGGGCGTTATCTTTGTCGAGCATGGTCATGATGGCATTCATCATCTCTCCGAACATTTCCATGGTCTGATGGCTTTCGTCACGCATGGCCTGATGGCACCGCCATTCTGGCTGGCCATGTCGGGGTTGGGGCTGGCCTGGTTCATCTATACCAGAAAGCCGGAGATCGCGGTGTCTGCGGCGCGACGTTTCAGCTGGCTGCATCGGCTGTTGTTGAACAAGTATGGCTTTGATGAATTCAATGATCAGGTGTTCGGGCGTGGCTTTCGTGCCATTGGCGGACTGTTTTCCAACTATGGGGACCGCATGCTGATCGATGGCATCGTCAACGGGTCTGCCAAGGTTGTAGCCGTTTCTGCCGGGCTGCTGCGTCTGCTGCAGACCGGGTATCTGTACCACTATTCTTTTGCAATGATTCTAGGACTTGTCGGCCTGCTCGGCTGGTTTGTGCTGAACGGCTAAGGGGAGATTACATGTTTTCAGACTGGCCGTTACTCTCGATTCTGATCTGGTTGCCTATCCTGGGCGGCTTTGCCCTGCTGGCCGTGGGTGAGCAGAATCAACCACTGGTGCGCAAGTTGTCGCTGTTCATTGCCATCCTGACGTTTGTACTCAGCATACCGCTGTATACGGGTTTTGACCCCACCACGGCGGCGATGCAGTTCGAGGAAAGCCACGCCTGGATCGATACATTCAACATCTACTATCATCTTGGCGTTGATGGCATCTCCATGCCCTTGATTCTTCTGACTACCTTCACTACCGTGCTCGTGGTCATTGCCGGGTGGGAAGTGATTCAGTATCGCGTGGCGCAGTACATGGCCGCTTTCCTGATACTCAATGGCGTCATGGTTGGTGTCTTTGCCGCGCTGGATGCCGTACTGTTCTACCTGCTGTTCGAGGCGATGCTGATTCCGATGTTCATCGTCATTGGTATCTGGGGTGGGCCACGTCGGGTCTATGCATCGATCAAGTTCTTTCTCTACACCTTTCTCGGCTCGGTGTTCATGCTGGTGTCGCTGATCTACCTCTATTCCCAGTCCGGTAGCTTCTCGATTCTCGAATACCACAATCTTGCGATCAACGAGAATGCACAGATCTTCATCTTCCTGTCATTCCTGCTCGCGTTTGGTGTCAAGGTACCCATGTGGCCGGTGCATACCTGGCTGCCGGACGCACACGTCGAAGCGCCCACAGGTGGCTCCGTCATTCTGGCAGCGATCATGCTGAAGATTGGTGGTTATGGTTTCCTGCGCTTCTCCCTGCCGATCACCCCGGATGCAAGCCGCAGTCTCGACTGGCTGGTAATTTTCATGTCACTGGTGGCGATCGTCTATGTCGGCTTTGTCGCACTGGCACAAAAGGACATGAAAAAGCTGATTGCCTACTCCTCGATCTCCCACATGGGGTTTGTCACACTCGGATTTTTCCTGCTTTACAGCATCGTCGAGAATACTGGCGGTGTCAGTGGCGCAGCGATGGGTATCGAGGGTGGCATGGTGCAAATGGTCTCCCACGGCTTCATTTCGAGCGCGATGTTCCTTAGCGTTGGTGTGTTGTATGACAGGATGCATTCACGCAATATCGACGATTATGGTGGTGTGATTCAGGTCATGCCCATCTTCGGTGGTTTCTTTGTGCTGTTTGCCATGGCCAACTCCGGTTTGCCGGGTACTTCCGGATTCGTTGGGGAATTCATGGTCATTCTGGCAAGCTTCAAGGCCAACTTCTGGTTTGCCGCACTGGCAGCGCTGACGCTGGTTCTGGGGGCGGCCTATACGCTGTGGATGGTCAAGCGCGTCGTCTTCGGTGATGTTGCCAATGAGAACGTGGCCAAACTGACCGATGTCAATCGTCGCGAAATGGTCTTCCTGGCAGCATTGGCCGTTGCCGTGATCCTGCTTGGTGTCTGGCCGAATCCTTTGCTCGATGTCATGCATACCAGTGTCGCCAACCTGATCCAGCAAGCTGCTGCTTCGAAACTATAAGAGTGTGAGTCGATAAATGCCTGATCTTACTCCAGTAATTCCCGAGATCTTCCTGCTCACAATGGCTTGTGTCGTGCTGGTGGTAGATCTGTTTCTGAAACCGGAGCAGCGCAATGTGATGTTCTGGCTGACGGAACTGACGCTGCTGGGGCTGTTTTTCCTGACCTGGCAGGGTATGCAGGCTGCGGAGGTGACGACTTTTGGCGGCAGCTTCATCCGCGATTCGCTCAGTGATCTGTTGAAGGTGTTCACCTATGTAGTGACAGCAGGTGTACTGCTCTATTCCCGTGATTACCTGAAGGATCGAGACCTCTTCAAGGGGGAATACTACGTTCTGGCGCTGTTCTCGCTGCTGGGCATGATGATCATGATTTCCGCCGGCAGCTTCCTGACGCTGTACATGGGGCTTGAGCTACTGTCGCTTTCGCTATATGCATTGGTGGCCTTCAACCGTGACTCCGGTGAGGCCTCAGAGGCGGCGATCAAGTATTTCGTACTGGGAGCCATAGCCTCCGGCATGCTGCTGTATGGCATGTCCATCCTCTATGGATTGACCGGGACTCTCGATATCGCCACAGTGCAGCAGCGGCTGCTTGCTTCCCCGCAGGGTGGAGAAATGAGTGTCCTCTTCGGCATGGTTTTCGTGCTGGTGGGGCTGGCGTTCAAACTCGGCGCAGTGCCGTTTCACATGTGGGTGCCTGATGTCTATCAGGGCGCGCCGACTTCCGTTACGGCATTCATCGGTTCGGCCCCCAAGCTGGCGGGTTTTGCGATGCTGATCCGGTTGATGGTGGAAGGCATGGGTAGCCTGCAGGAGAATTGGGGGCAGATCCTGATGATCCTGGGTGTGCTGTCGCTGGCGGTGGGCAACATCGTTGCGATCGCGCAAACCAATATCAAACGCATGCTGGCCTATTCGACCATTTCGCACGTCGGTTTCATTGTGCTGGGCGTCATGACCGGTACCCAGGAGGGTTATAGCGCGGCTCTGTTCTACACGCTGATCTATGCGGTCATGTCTCTGGGCGCATTCGGTGTTGTCATCGTGCTGAGTCGCAAGGGGTTCGAGGCCGATCAGCTGGATCACTACAAGGGACTCAATGACAGCCGTACCTGGCTGGCTTTCCTGATGCTGATTCTGATGGCGTCGATGATCGGCATACCTGGTACAGCCGGGTTCGTTGCCAAATTGTGGGTACTGGAGGCATTGATCAGTCAGGGCCACATCTCTCTGGCTGTCTACGCGGTGTTGATGTCGGTTATTGGCGCGTTCTACTATCTGCGCGTGATCAAGCTGATGTATATCGACAAGCCCGGAGAGGGTGAAACCTCCGGAGGCAATGCCGTCGATACCGGCGTGGTGCTGTCACTCAATAGCCTGAGCCTTGTGGCGCTGGGTCTGTTTCCCGGTGTGTTGATGGCCGCCTGTATAGCGGTTTTCGCGGTCTGAGACTCTGGCGCGTGAGAGGGACAACCCAGTCGCACCTTGCTTTTTCGTATCGCAGACCAATAGGCTGAAATTAGGGCTTGATTAATAAAAACAGTGCGACTATTATTCGCATCCTCAGTTGCGGGGTGGAGCAGTCTGGCAGCTCGTCGGGCTCATAACCCGAAGGTCGCAGGTTCGAATCCTGCCCCCGCTACCAAATGACGAGGCCCCTGCTCAGGGGCTTTTTTATTGTCTGGAATAAGGCTGACAATGCCACGATCAATGGCACATCGATTCCGGGACTGTTCGGGTCTCGACGGCTGGTTGATGAAGGCGTTGTCGACTGAAAGAATTATGGTAAATACTCAGCGAGTAATTACAGAATTATTATAAAAAAGGGCCGAGCGCCCTTTTTTTGTTTGGTGAATTGAATTGAGTGATCTCGAAACACTTGAAAAACTGATTGCACCGGTTGTCGAATCCTTCGATTGCGAACTCTGGGGAATCGACTATCGGCCCATGAAGAATTCCGCGCTGCTGCGGGTATTCATTGATCATCCTGACGGCGTGACACTGGACCATTGCTCCAGGATCAGCTATCAACTGAGTGGGCTGCTCGATGTCGAAGACCCGATCAAGGTACCCTATACCCTTGAAGTGTCGTCGCCAGGCATTGATCGGCCACTACTCAGGCTGGCGCATTATGCCGACAATATCGGTCATGATGCCAAGGTGCGACTCAAGTGGCCGGTTGATGGCAGTCGAAACTTTCGTGGTGTCATCAAGGCGGTGGATGAGCCCACTGCTACCATTTCAATGGAAGTCGATGGCGAGGAAATAGGGTTCCCGTTGGATGCGGTGTCTCGAGGCAGGTTAATAGTGGATATTCAGGTTGGCGACAAAGGTAAGGCGCGATGAATAAAGAAATCTTGATGGTTGTTGATGTCGTTTCAAATGAAAAGGGCATCGACAAGGAAATAATATTTGAGGCGCTCGAAGCGGCACTGGCGTCGGCGACGCGGAAGAAATACGGTGGTGATATCGATGCCCGTGTTGCTATCGATCGAGAAACCGGCGATTACGAAACCTATCGTGTCTGGAAGGTGCTCGATGACGAAGATCCTGAATTCGAGTCTCCCAAGACGCAGATCCTCTACAGCTACGCCATCCAGAAAAACCCCGATATCCAGGTAGGGGAATATATCGAAGAGCCGATCGAATCAGTGGATTTTGGACGTATTGCCGCGCAGACTGCCAAACAGGTCATCATGCAGAAGGTGCGGGAAGCGGAGCGTAAGCTTGTCGTCGAAGCCTATGAGCACCGGGTCGGTGAATTGGTCATGGGGATCGTCAAGCGTACCGAGCGCAAGGGCGTATTTGTCGATCTGGGCAACAATATCGAAGCCTTCATTCCGCGTGAGAATCTGATTCCCCGTGAAGTGATGCGTATGGGTGACAGGGTGCGGGGTTATCTGGCGGAAGTGAGATCGGAGCAGCGAGGGCCGCAGTTGTTTCTCAGCCGCACCGCCCCCGAGTTTCTGGTGCAGCTGTTCAAGCTCGAAGTACCGGAAATCGGTCAGGGACTCATCGACATCATGGGCGGCGCCCGTGATCCAGGGCTACGTGCCAAGATTGCGGTTCGCTCCAATGATCCGCGACTCGATCCGGTCGGCGCCTGTGTGGGCATGCGCGGTTCTCGGGTGCAGACGGTTTCCAATGAACTGGGCGGCGAACGCGTCGATATCATCCTCTGGGATGAAAATCCGGCGCAGTTCGTGATCAACGCCATGTCGCCGGCCGAGGTCGTATCGATTGTCGTTGATGAAGACAAGCACAGCATGGATGTGGCGGTGACCGAGGAGAAGCTCTCCCAGGCGATCGGGCGCAACGGGCAGAATATTCGTCTCGCCAGCCAGTTGACGGGCTGGGAGCTGAATGTCATGACCGAGGCAGATGCCGAGGAGAAGGGCGAGTCCGAAGCTCGGAGTTATATCGAGAATCTGATGAAGTACCTGGATGTCGACGATGATGTGGCGACGATCCTGGTGCAGGAGGGCTTTACCTCGATCGACGAGGTTGCCTATGTGCCTGCTTCGGAGATGCTGGAAATCGAGGAGTTCGACGAAGAGATCGTCGAAGAGTTGCAGAGCCGGGCGCGCGACGCGTTGCTGACGCGTGCGATAGCCGTCGAAGAAGAGCTGGAAGGCGGCACTCCGGCGGAAGATCTGTTGACCATGGAAGGCATGGATCCCGAAACGGCTGAGAAACTGGCCGCCAAGGGCATTTGCAGCATGGAGGATCTGGCTGAACAGGCGGTGGAAGACATTCTCGATATCGAAGGTATCGATGAGGAACGAGCCGCTACCTTAATCATGAAAGCACGCGAACCCTGGTTTGCCGAGCAGACCGAATAACGACGGGGGGAGATTTCGATGAGCAATACAACGGTAAAACAACTGGCGGAAGTCATAGGTACTTCAGCTGACAAGCTTCTGGAACAACTGAAGGATGCAGGGGTCGACGCCTCCGGTGTCGACCAGGAGATCACCGAGGAGCAGAAGGCGAAATTGCTGGAGCATCTGCGCCAGCGGCACGGCAAGGCGAGTACGGGAACCTCCGGCAAGAAGATCACGCTGAAACGCAAGAGCGTCTCTAAACTCAAGGTCAAGAGCCCGGGCGCGGGTCGATCGAAAACCGTCAATGTCGAAGTTCGCAAGAAGAGAACTTTCGTGAAAAAAGAGCCGGTTGCAGCAAAGGCTGCGCCACCCGAGCCGGAGAGCAAGCCTGTTGAAGTTGCACCGTCACCCCCTGTCGAGCCAGCTGTTGCCGAGCCCGTCGCAACCAAGCCTGCGGTACCTGAAACACCTCAGGTTCAGGCTCCTGCCTCCGGTCTGGAGCAGTTGACCCGCAAGGTGGAAGCTGAGCGCAATGCGCTGATTGCAGCGCGGAAGGCGACTGAAGAGGCACAGAAACTCGAGGAAGCGACAAAACGCTCCGAAGCAGAAGCGAAGATTCGTGAAGCCGAGGAGAAGAAGGCCGCTGAAGAGGCCAGGCTCAAGGCAGAGCAGGAGGCGGAAGCACGCAGCAAGGCACCGGCTCCCGCGGTAAAACCGGCACCCATTCCCGCCGCTCCCGCGCCTGTGGGGGGTGACAAGAAGCCCAAGGGCAAGAAGAAGGTCAGTCACCGTGGTGGCGATGGTCGCTACGGGCGCAAGGAGCTGCATGTCACTCGTTCCAGTGGTCGACGCAAACCCAAGGGCGGGCGTCGCTCCGTTATACAGACCGAGTCCAAGCATGGGTTCGAGAAGCCGACTGCACCAGTGGTGCGTGAGGTGGCATTGGGTGACACCATTAGTGTTGGCGAGTTGGCCCAGCGGATGTCCGTCAAGGCTTCCGAAATCATCCGTGCCTTGATGGACATGGGGGTTATGGCCACGATCAATCAGGTGCTGGATCAGGATACCGCCGTGCTGGTTACGGAGGAGCTGGGCCACAAGGTCAGGCTCAAGGAAGAGAAGGATCTGGAAGCGCAGCTGACCGAACATGTGATAGCGAGCACCGACGAGCGGGATCAGTTGCCGCGTGCGCCTGTAGTCACCATCATGGGTCATGTCGATCACGGCAAGACCTCGCTGCTGGACTATATCCGCCGCACCAAGGTGGCTGCCGGTGAGGCCGGAGGCATTACCCAGCATATCGGCGCCTATCATGTCGATTCCGAAACAGGGGGCATTACTTTCCTCGATACTCCCGGACACGCGGCCTTCACTGCCATGCGGGCGCGTGGTGCTCAGGCGACGGATATTGTTGTCATCGTAGTGGCGGCGGATGATGGCGTCATGCCACAGACCAAGGAGGCCATCCAGCATGCGAAGGCCTCGGGCGTCCCCATCATTATCGCGGTCAACAAGATCGACAAGCCGGAAGCCGACCCAGAGCGGGTTCGCAACGAACTGGCGCAGTATGAGGTCATCCCGGAGGAGTGGGGTGGCGAGCATATCTTCGTCAATGTTTCGGCACATACCGGGCAGGGCGTCGATGAGCTGCTGGAGAGCATCCAGCTGCAAGCCGAAGTGCTGGAGTTGAAGGCACCCGTGACCGGGCTGGCTTCCGGTGTGGTCATCGAGTCCTCGCTGGACAAGGGACGTGGCCCGGTTGCGACCATTCTGGTACAGTCCGGCACGCTGAAGCAGGGTGATATCATTCTCTCCGGTTCGGAATACGGTCGCGTGCGCGCCATGTTTGACGAGAGTGGCAACAAGATCAAGGAGGCGGGTCCTTCGATTCCCGTGGTGGTACTCGGACTGTCGGGTGCGCCCAATGCGGGTGACAGCGTCATTGCCGTCGAAAATGAGCGCAAGGCCCGCGAGGCGGCGCAGGCCAGACACGAATCCCTGCGTGAGAGCAAGCTTACCCAGCAGCAGGCTGCGCGGATGGAGAACCTCTTCAACCAGATGAAAGAGGGTGAAGTCGGCATCGTCAATGTCTTTATCAAGGCGGACGTCCAGGGCTCGGCCGAAGCATTGCGCGATGCGCTGCACAAGTTGTCCACCGATGAAGTTCAGGTCAATATCGTGGCAGCCAATGTCGGTGGAATCAGCGAGTCCGATGTCAATCTGGCGGTGGCCTCTAAGGCCATCATGATTGGCTTTAATGTTCGCGCCGATGCAGCTGCACGTCGGGCCATCGAGGAGAACGAGGTCGATCTGCGCTACTACAACGTCATCTATGATGTTATCGATGATGTACGGCAGGCACTCAGCGGGTTGCTCGCTCCCGAGCTGCGCGAGGAGATCGTCGGTATCGCCCAGGTCAAGGATGTCTTCAAATCCTCGGCATTTGGCGCAGTGGCAGGTTGTCTGGTGACCGAAGGTGTGGTCAAGCGGGGCAACCCGATCCGGGTTCTGCGTGACAATGTGGTCATCTACGAGGGAGAGCTGGAATCGCTACGCCGCTTCAAGGATGATGTCGATGAGGTTCAGTCGGGTACGGAGTGTGGTATTGCCGTGAAGAACTACAACGACGTGCGTCCCGGTGACCAGATCGAGAACTTTGTCCGTACCGAGATCAAGCGCGAACTGTAATGCCGAAGGAATTTTCACGAGCGCTCCGATTGGCCGAACAGATCCATCGGGATCTGTCGGTGCTGATCAGCAGGGAGCTGAAAGACCCCCGTGTGGGTATGGTGACGATCGGCGAGGTGGAAGTCTCGCCCGATTTGTCGCATGCCAAGATCTATTACACGGTCATGGGGGAGCTGGGAGACCCTGAAGCAACACAGGAAGGGCTGGAACGCGCCAAGGGTTTCCTCCGCTCTCGCCTCGGCAAGGGGTTGCGGGTGCGATTCACCCCGGAGCTGCATTTCATCTACGACAAGACCGAAGAGAACAGCAGCAAGCTGGAAGCGTTGATTGCAAAGGCGCGCGCGCGGGACGAACAGGGAACGGAGTGAGTCGCAGGCCAAAACGTAGACACTACCGCGATGTCAGCGGTGTCCTGTTGCTCGACAAACCGCTTGGCCTGACCTCCAATGCCGTGCTGCAGGAACTCATCCATCTCTTTAAGGCGCGCAAGGGCGGCCATACCGGTGCGCTCGATCCCCTGGCCAGCGGCATGCTGCCCATCTGCTTTGGTGATGCCACCAAGGTTTCCTCCTATCTTCTCGATGCCGATAAGCACTATCAGGTGACGGCACGGCTTGGTGAAGCGACTGCCACTGGTGATGCCGAGGGCGAGGTCGTGGAATGTCTGCCAGTACCGGGTTTCGATGCGTCGTCATTGCAGGGAGTTCTGGAGCGTTTTGTCGGCGATATTCTGCAGGTTCCCCCAATGTATTCGGCGCTGAAACGCGGTGGCAGGCCATTGTATGAGCTGGCGCGCGACGGCAAGGTGGTCGAACGTGAACCCCGGCCGGTTGCCATCCGCAAGATTTCCCTGCTGGATTTCGATGCATCCCATTTTACATTGGCTGTCAGCTGCTCCAAGGGTACCTATATCCGCACCCTGGTAGAGGATATCGCGCAGGCGATGGATACAGTGGGTCATGTGGTCATGCTGCGCCGTACTCATGTCGACCCCTACGCAGGCCAGGAGATGAGGACGCTGGAGGAGCTGCAACGGCTGGCCGCCGAGGGTGGGCTGGCCGCGCTGGATGCTTGTCTGACGCCCGTGGATCAGGCATTGACGGACTGGCCCCGGGTGCAGCTCGATGCACGCCAGTCGCAACATATCCTTCATGGCAGGATCCTGGATTGGCCCGATCAGCCGAACGGGTCGGCAAGGTGCCGAATCTATTCGGTCAGCGGGGATTTCATTGGTCTGGGGGAGATTGCCGGTAACCAGCTGTTTCCACGGCGTCTGATGGCGCAGCAGCCTTCATGAATCGATTTCCTGAACCGGAGGCTTAAACACGGCGACTGGTACAAGCTTTTACTGCCACAGCGGATCAAGAAATACCCGCTTGACCCATGGGTCAAGCCAGGATTTCTTGAAACCAACATCTTGCACCATCCCTCCCCATTTGAACCCCGGATTCAGGAATTTGTGCAGTGGCCATTTTATGGGTGGGTGGGCCGCTGCCGTAATGTTATACTCCGCCCTCATTTTTTTGCACAAACACTCTGGAGCTTAGGCTTATGATTACGACTGAAGGAAAAGCAGACATCGTCAAGAAGTATCAGCGATCTGCATCCGATACCGGGTCCCCGGAGGTGCAAGTGGCTCTTCTGACCGCGCGCATCAAGGACCTTACCCCGCATTTCGAAAAACACAAGCATGACCATCATTCGCGTCGCGGACTGATCAAGCTGGTCAACCAGCGTCGTAAATTACTCGACTATCTCAAACGCAAGAATGAAGAGCGTTATCAGGCACTGATTGCTGATCTAGGACTGCGTCGCTAAGAGGAGAAGCTATCGTGTCACTGATTAAGAAAACCTTCCAGTTTGGCGAGCATACCGTCACGCTGGAAACTGGAGAAATCGCACGCCAGGCCACTGGCGCCGTTCTGATCAACATGGCGGATACCGTGGTACTGGTGACAGTCGTGGGTGCCAGGGAAGCCGTCGAAGGACGTGATTTCTTCCCGCTGACCTGTGATTATCAGGAGCGTACCTACGCTGCCGGCAAGATACCCGGCGGCTTTTTTCGTCGTGAGGGCCGTCCCTCCGAAAAGGAAACCCTGACAGCACGGCTGATGGATCGTCCATTGCGTCCACTGTTCCCCAAGGGCTTCACCAACGAAACCCAGGTGATTGCCACCGTCAAATCCCTGAACCCCGATATTGATCCCGAAGTTCCCTCGATGATTGGCGCTTCTGCAGCGCTGGCCATTTCCGGCATGCCCTTCCAGGGGCCGATTGGTGCTGCAAGGGTCGGTTACAAGGATGGCGAGTACCTGCTGAATCCCGGCCGCGAGGCACTGGCCGAATCCGGTCTGGATCTGGTGGTTGCTGGTACGGCCGATGCCGTGCTGATGGTGGAATCGGAAGCGAAGATGCTGCCCGAAGACGTCATGCTGGGTGCCGTCATGTTTGGTCACGAACAGATGCAGGTTGTCATCGATGCCATCCGTGAACTCAAGGAAGAAGCGGGCAAGCCCGCATGGGACTGGCAGCCACCTGAAGAGAAGACGGCTGTCATCGACGCAGTCAAGGCTGTTGTCGAGGCTGACCTGACGGCGGCCTACCAGATTGCCGACAAGCAGGATCGTTACGCACGCATCAATGAGATCAAGGCCGGAGCTGTCGAAAAGCTTGCCGCGGGTGATGATGCCGAATACAGCGAGAATGAGGTTCAGGAAGCATTTGGCAAGTTGGAGAAGCGCATTGTGCGCGGTCGTATCATCTCTGGTGAACCACGCATCGATGGTCGTGACCTGAAGACAGTTCGCCCCATCACGGTACGTACCGGCGTGTTGCCGAGAACACACGGTTCAGCGTTGTTTACGCGCGGTGAAACCCAGGCGCTGGTCGTAACCACACTGGGTACGACCCGTGATGCGCAGATCATCGATGCGCTGGAAGGAGAGCGGAAAGAGCCCTTCATGCTGCATTACAACTTCCCTCCGTTCTGTGTCGGAGAGACAGGTCGTGTGGGTTCTCCCAAGCGTCGTGAAATTGGTCATGGCCGCCTTGCCAAGCGGGGTGTACAGGCTGCACTGCCAAGCCCTGATGACTTCCCCTATACCATTCGGGTGGTCTCCGAGATTACTGAGTCCAACGGTTCCAGCTCGATGGCTTCCGTTTGTGGTACCAGTCTGTCGATGATGGATGCCGGTGTGCCAATGGCAGCACCTGTAGCCGGTATCGCCATGGGGCTGGTCAAGGAAGGCGAGGATTTTGCCGTGCTGACCGATATTCTGGGTGATGAAGATCATCTGGGTGACATGGACTTCAAGGTTGCCGGTACCGAGAATGGTGTTACGGCCTTGCAGATGGATATCAAGATCAACGGTATCACCCGTGAAATCATGGAGCAGGCACTGGCCCAGGCGAAGGATGGACGGCTGTTCATTCTTGGTGAAATGAACAAGGCCATTTCGAAGCATCGCGAGGAGATGTCCCAGTATGCGCCGCGCTTCATTACCATGAAGATCAATCCCGACAAGATTCGCGATGTCATCGGCAAGGGTGGCGCGACCATCAAGGGTATTACCGAGGCTACGGGTGCCACAGTCGATATCGACGACAGTGGTGCGATCAAGATTGCCGCAGTCGACATGGTGGGTGGCCAGGCGGCCAAGCGCATGATCGAGGAGCTGACAGCGGATATCGAGGTTGGCAAGATCTACGAAGGCAAGGTCAGCAAGATCATGGACTTTGGTGCGTTTGTTACCGTACTGCCCGGCAAGGACGGACTGGTACACATATCGCAGATCGCCAATGAGCGCGTCGAAAAGGTAACCGACAAATTGACCGAAGGCGATATCGTCCGCGTCAAGGTGTTGGAACTGGATCGTCAGGGACGCATCCGTTTGAGCATGAAGGAAGTAGATGCTGAAGGCGGTTCCTGATCGACAGCTGTCCGGTTCGTCACTGCAGGTGGTGATCCATACACCTGCCGGCCGGATCTGACGGTTGCCATTGATCTGTATCAAGAAAAGGAGCGCATGCTCCTTTTTTTGTGCGTGATCAGGCATCCCGGTGCAGTGAAGGGGCGTAATAATCCTAACAGTCATTTCTGGCACAACGAAAAGGCGACAAGTGGTTAGCATGCTATGATCTGCTATTCATGAATTTCGGTTAAATCAAGGTTTTGTATGCCAGACAATGACCCTTATGCGGAGTTGCTGATACTCTGCGCCAAAGGCGATGACAAGGCGTTTGCCCGGTTATACCAACTGACATCACCCAAATTGTTCAATGTATGTCTGCGGTTGATGAAGACTTCGCATGCAGCGGAAGATGTGCTGCAGGAAGGCTATATCAAGATCTGGAAAAATGCGGCTTCCTTCAACCCGGATCGGGCTTCTGCCATGACCTGGATGGCGACGGTGGTGCGCAATCGCGGGCTCGATGTCATCCGCAGCAAGCGCAGTCGCCCACAAGAGGTGGAGACCGAATACGAAGGCCTGGACTTTTCCAGTCCGGATATGTCGCCGGGGGATCTCGCCGGTATCAGCTGGTCCGCCAGAAGAGTGGATGAGTGCATGAAACAGTTACAGGAGAAACAACGGGAATCGATTCTGATGGCCTACTATTACGGCCATACCCATGAAGAGATTGCAGCGCATCTGGCCGCACCGCTGGGAACCGTCAAGGCCTGGGTCAGACGTGGAGTTGAGAGGTTGAGAAAATGTCTCGAGTGAAAAGATATCAGGATCCGGAAGTCTATGAACGGCTGGCTGCCGAGTATGTGCTTGGCACCATGAAAGGGCGTGCACTGGCACGTTTTGAAAGGCTGCTTTATGAGCGTCCCTATATTCGCTATGCAGTCGAGATGTGGGAAGAAAAGCTCAATCCGATGATTGAGACGATACCGGAGGTTGCCCCGCCCAAACGGGTGTGGCAGGCCATTCAGAAGGAGATCAGGCCGGGTGAAGCCGCCGGGGTCGGGGCGCGACATGATGCCCAGGGCTTTCTGGCCAGCCTTGGCTTGTTTCGCAGCGCGGCCTTCTGGCAGGCGACTACCGCCATGCTGGCAGTTGCACTGGGGTTGAAGACTTTGTTGCCACTGACTGAAAACCCGGCGCCAATGCCTGCGCTCAGTTATGTCTCGGTACTGGAAGGAGAGGGCGACAAACCGATGGTTGTCACCATGGGCGACAAGAAGCGACGCATCGTTTCGGTGCGGTTGATGGAAACGCCCAAGATGGAAGAGGAGCGGGTACTGGAACTTTGGGCCATCAAGGACCCCGATTCGAAACCTGTGCGTGTCGGTGTTGTACCGGCCCATGCCAAGCAGAGCTATCTGAAGCTCAGCAAGCAGGAGTGGCAGCGGATGAAGGGTGCCAAACAGTTCGCGATTACCTTTGAACCCAAGGGACGCAAGCAGTTTGATGAGCCTTCGGGGCCGATCATGTACAAGGGCAAGTGCATCGACTTTATTTGATGGTTGACCGGTAACTGCTCGGCTCGTAGCTGTTGACGAAGGTTCGGGTATTGGCGGAAATATCGGGCAGGTCTTCCCTCCTTTGGTCGGCCTGCCGTAAGCAGGGCCATTATTCATACAACGCTCAGCCTTGTTCCTTGAGCGTGGTTTGATGACAGGCAGCCGTTTCAGGCCTGCCTGTCACTTCCCGATTGCGCTATGCTGTCTCCATGAACAGCGTAGCCTGCAGAGGCAGAGTTCTCCATTTCGAAGAATCCCCCGGTCATGCCGGATCGGATGCCTGGCATTATTTCGAGGATGGCATTCTCTGGGTGGAAGAGG
>CAYTPO010000095.1:0-12063 GCA_964439815.1 uncultured Thiotrichales bacterium | reverse complement strand
GGATTGCCCTTTCTCAAAGGCAGGAGAGGAAACTGAAAACCCCGCTGCCTGTACTGCAGAAGAAAAGAACGCCAGAAACAGCACGGCCATCAGGAGGGTGCGCTTTCCGATATTGAGAACAAGAGACTGCATGGGACACCTCGGATTCATGTCAAGGCTTTGAAAAGCCATAATCCCGTCTATTCACGGTGGGTCGCGGATCCTGGCGCTGGGCTGGTGCGTCTGGGCGCCGCTCTGGAGCGAAAATTGTAGCAATCGCTACAACTTGAGTGAAGCGCAAGCGCAGGCGTGCCAGAACATGCCAGGGCCGTGACAGGCTTTAGCCGCCACCTTGAATAAGACGGGATAATACAGGCATGCTCTCATGCCCGTCGGTACACCGGCGATTTTCTACCATGGAAACCGGCGCCCCTGCCCTCTACACTATACCTGAATCCGGAAAACGTGCCCCCCAAACAGTACCGGCATTAACCATTGCACAATGGGGTGCCTAATCATGCAACGGTCAATGCGCCAGCAAATCAGACTTCCTCACTACCAACGCCCGGCTCCTGAGCCAGCCGACTGACGATGACAATCGCCAGAGCAGAAAAGACAAAACCCGGGGCCAACTCATACAAGTCGAAGATCCCTCCCTTAAGGCTCCCCCAGATCACCACGGTAGCCGCGCCCACCAACATGCCGGCCAATGCGCCATTGCGGGTCGTTTTCGACCATGTCAGGGAGAGCAGGATCAGCGGCCCGAATGTCGCACCAAAACCGGCCCAGGCATATCCCACCAGATCGAGCACACTGCTGTCCGGATTCATGGCCAGCACGCCGGCAACGACCGCAACGCCCGCCACTGCCAGTCGGCTTACCCAAACCAGCTCCTTCTGGCTGGCATCTCTGCGAATGAACCCCCGGTACAGATCTTCGGCAACCGCAGAGGAGCTAACGAGTAGCTGCGAATCGATCGTGGACATGATGGCGGCAAGAATTGCAGCAAGCAATACCCCGGCAATCCAGGGATTGAACAGAACCTGTGTCAGCAGAATCATGATGGTCTCACTGTTCTCGATCGGGTTGCTGTCGTACCACGCGATCCCCGTCAGCCCAATCAGCATCGCACCCATCATGGAAACAATCATCCAGGACATACCGATATACTTTGCCTTGCGCACCTCCTCGGTCGAGGAAATCCCCATGAAACGGGCAAGAATATGCGGCTGGCCAAAATAACCCAGCCCCCAGGCCATCAACGACACGATCGCGAGAAAGCCTGTTTCGTGAAATGAATCCAGCGCGTTTGGCTTAACCCGCTCGATGGTTTCAATCGTTGCCGACCAGCCTCCAAGCTCACCAATCACCACCAGAGGGGTAATGACCAATGCCAGCAGCATCAGCAACCCCTGAAAGAAATCCGTCCAGCAGACCGCAAGATAGCCACCAAGAAAAGTGTAGGAAACAATCACGAACGATCCAACCAGCAACGCTGTCGTATATGGCAGACCAAAACTCTTCTCGAACAGCAAGGCGCCGCTGACCATGCCAGACGACACATAGAAGGTAAAAAACAGCAGGATTGCCAGTGCGGAAATCAGGCGAAGCATCCGGCTCTTGTCCTGAAACCGGTTTTCCAGAAAATCGGGAATCGTCAATGAATCATTGGCTTTTTCCGAATAGTGTCGCAGCCGCGCTGCAACAAAATGCCAGTTAGCCAGCGCACCAAGAATCAAACCGAAGACAATCCAGATCTGGTTCAACCCCGATGCATAAAAGGCACCGGGCAGGCCAAGCAGCAACCAGCCGCTCATGTCCGAAGCCCCGGCAGACAGCGCTGTTACCGCAGCACCCAGCCGCCTGCCCCCCAGAATATAGTCGGGCAAGGATTCAGTGGCACGCCAGGCAATGATCCCCAGCGACAGCATGGCGAGGAGATACAGTGCAAAGGTTGCAAGCGTTGCGGTGTTCATGGTGGGCACAGTGTATTTGACCGGAATACCCGATGATAAACTGCCCATTGCAGTGTTGCCAGAAGCTCCGCCAACGCAAGCCATTCCGTTTGACTTCCCGCCCGCAGCTGAATACGCTCGCCGCTTGCATTGCAACTACTCAGCAAGTAGATCACATAAGCAGTAGCTGCTCGGATTGCCTTTGAAACCCATCAGATCAAGGCAAAAAATGCGACTTTGCAAGCGTAAATGACCATTTTTCTAATCTGGGAGCCTGTCAGACTTAACGCCATTTGCCTGCAAATCCTGCCCATGCACCTCCCGCCTCTCATCGAAGGCCGACTGATCAGACGCTACAAGCGTTTTCTCGCGGAGATCGCACTGCAAGACGGCAGGGTGATTGCCGCCCACACACCCAACACCGGCCGCATGGAGGGACTCACCCGCCCCGGAAGCCGCGTCTGGCTGCGCGATTCACACAATCCCAAAAGAAAATACCGCTACAGCTGGGTAATGGTGGAAGCAAAACCCGGGGTACTCGTCGGTATTGACACCGCCCTGAGCAACAAGCTGGTGCGTGAAGGCATCGAGAATGGCGTCATCAACGCCTTGCAGGGTTATGAAACAATCCGGGAGGAAGTCGCCTATGGAGCCGAACGCAGCCGAATCGATCTGTTGCTGGAACAGGGACCAGGCAATCGCTGTTATGTTGAAGTGAAGAACGTTACCCTGGTCGAAAATCATGTGGCATTCTTTCCCGATGCGGTCACCGACCGGGGCCGCAAGCACCTGCGAGAACTCGCCAAGCGCGTGGCAGCCGGAGAACGAGGTGTCATTTTTTATTGTGTGCAACGACAGGATGCCCACTCGGTACGCCCAGCCGATCATATCGATCCGCGCTATGGCGATACCCTGCGGGAGGTCATCTCGAAAGGCGTGGAAGCCATCGCCTACAGAGCCGATGTTTCCGTTGGGGAAATCAGGCTGGTGTCAGAACTCCAGGTATTGGTTTGAACAGGAAATCCCATCGACCCTCGTCCCTTGCATCGATCATTTCATCCGCATCGACAGGCTTCAGCCGCCACCATGAACAAGACGGGTGAAATCCGCACCATTGAACCATCCAACCTGCAGCGTAGGAGCGGTTTTTACCGCGATGGATTCCATGTTGAAGCATGGATCGCGGCTGAAGCCGCTCCTATGGGGCTGCTTAGTGTTTACCACAGCTCCTGGCACAATACGCTATCGCTATTGCGCCCTACGGCTGAAGCGCCGGTAATCTACGAGATTCGGTTTGACAGTTCCATGGAGGATTGTTAGAAATCAGTTGGAAGTGACATTTCATTCGGAACCGCAAGTGTGTTCGGATCTGCGGTCTCACCCAGTATCTCACGCTGAGTAGCGTGACTCGCATTATTCGCTTCTATCTCACCAGACGCGAAACGGAGCCCGAATATCGAGATAGATCTGTCCACACTCACTGCGGAGCAGCCCAATGAACAGAGACCCACAACGCCTGATCCAGAGCCTGTTACGGGCCGAAACCATCAAGGATCAGGCGACACCACCAAACCTGCACTGTCCAAAATGTACGATCACCGTTTCCAGGCAATGCGGATCAATGGGAGAAGGCTTTGCCGAACGGCTGGCCGAACGCATGGAACTGCTCTATTACGATCGGGAGATTCTTGAAAAGACTGCCAGCCAAGCAGATGTCGATCCCGCAATCTTTGCCAAACTTGACGAAAGTGTCAGGGGAATGCGCTCGAACTGGCTGGAATTTCTCTTCACGCAAAAGGCCATACATCAGGAAAAGTATTTTCAATGCCTGATCAATGTGGTTTCGGGCATTTCCCGCTATGGCGGTGTAATTCTAGGCCGGGGAGCCAATTTCATCCTGAACGGAACATTTGTTTTCAGGGTTCGGATCGTGGGCTCACTGCCCATTCGAGCGGGACGTTACGCAGCATTCCACGAAGTGGATCTGGAAACCGCCGAGAGGAAAGTCCGGGAAACCGACTATGATCGTGATGAATTCGTGCGCCATCTATTCAACAGGGATATCAATGAACCCGCTGCCTACGATCTGATTCTCAATTCAGATCGCCTGGGCGTCGAAGCGATGGTTGATCTGGCTGTCGATGCACTCCGCGCCGGGCATTTCTGCCATCGGCCGGATCACAGGGAAATACCGCTTCCCGAGGCATAACCAGGGCGGGAAAGCAGCGATTTCCAGAGGTCGTAGCGATGCAGCGGATCACAAATGGCTTTCATAGCCTCTCCTTTCCATCGTCCCAGCAGGAGGCCATGAATTCTGACTTCATGCCTCTCTTTCGCTTGCGCTATTTCCGGCAGGATTTCCTGCGGCAGCGGAAAGCGACCATCGCTTATCAGCAGTATATCCACCTGTCGCCAGGCTTCATCATTGAGCTTTTCCATTGCTGCACGCAACGCCGCGACGACATCGGTACCGCCATGGAAGGATTGCTGCAGAAATTCGATCAGTGCCTTGAACCCGTTTTGTGTCAGATCGAGTTCAAACGTCAATAGCTGTGCTTCTCCACTGAAGCTGTAGACATGGCACGCCCGCTTTTCCGTTGCCGCAATTCTCAACGCCTCCAGGGCAAGTGCCTTGGCAATTGTTTCCGGTTCTCCATGCATTGAAGCAGAGGTATCCAGGCAGAGTATGATAGGGCCATGGCCCGCCAGTGGTGGCTCATCGGTCATGGACTGGTTCTTGTCCAGCTCGGGTAGTGGTGAGTGCTCGGAGAGGACACCCTGAAGCTGATAGCAACGCAACATGCTTTCAGCGCGTTTGGCATGCCAAAGAATATTGAGAACCGGGTGGCCAAGCAGTGCCGATTCAGCGGGTAGCATTCGTGCGATGTCATCGCTGAGCCTTATGCCATCGGTTGTATTGATGGTGAGTGTGGATTTATGCTTCTTTTCTATTTCAGTGCTGCGTTGTAGTGGCTCGATCACCTGTTCGATGATCGACTCGTCCAGGCCCTCTTTTTGCGGCTTGCGCATTCGCCCCATGATTTCCACGAGCCGCACAAGCTCGGGAAGGTTCCTGATCAGCTGGCGATAGCGGGTAATATCACGCCACCCCTGACTGGAGAGCACGCCTTGGGTGAGATCCCAGCCGCACCCCAGAAACTCCCCGAGTTCATCGAAAACAGCCGCCAGCTCCTGCCAGCTTGTCGCCAGCTCACCCCAGCGTCGATCGAGCTGCTCCGCAAGCTGGTCAGGGTCGCTGCCCACCACCTGCTCCGCCTCCTGACTGTCCTCTGCCAGATTGGCATCGGGTTCCATTTGATCATTCGGGGTCTCAGCCGGCAATGTCGCATCTTCACCGTGGTCTGGTATTTCGACCACGCTTTCTGCGGCGCCACGCTCCTCAGGCAGTGCTAGATCGGCACCCGCTTCCATTTGCCCCTGCGCTGAATTGTCCCCGGGATTCTTCCCCTCATCCGGCGGTGAATCCTCATCATCAGGCGCATCCCTTGGCGAGTCGACGTGATCTGCCAGACCGTCGTCATCTGCAAAGCCTGAATCCTGGTCACGAATCTTCTGCTGTTGCGCCAGCTTGTCATCAAATGCGCCCGCCTTGGAAAAATAATCCTCGGCGCTGCCGACCCCTTCCAGTATCGTCTCCAGAACCGAATCGGTCAGCCCCTCCTGCTCCCGGCAATAACGCACGATATCCAGTGTTTCCAGTCGCATGAGAAGGGTACGTGTCAGTTCGGGGCTGGGCCAGGCAAGTGTCTTTTCCTCCGGCAACGTTCCCTGCAACAGGGCTTCGCGCCACTGCAGAATGCCCTCTACACGCGGTAACAGCGCCCCGTGGGCATGGGTAACCACTTGCTGATACAGCGACTCCGGCAGTTCATCCAGGATGGCAAAACGACGCTCGAATTCGTGCAGACTCATTGCGGTCTATGCCCGAATGGGCAGTGCCGCGTAGCGATTATAAACCAGTTGCAACCGCACGATGATATTTTCCACCTGCCGGATATTCTCTTCGAGATAGCTTCTCGAAGCTTCGATAAAGGCAGCCGCCACCCACAGGTGATCACCACTGGTTCTGGTCAATGAGGCCAATTGTTCATTCAGGCGCTGCTGTAACTGTCGGATCTCGTCAAGCAGCTCCCCGGTTTCCTGCAGGCGGGACTGGATAAATGCGGGCTCATGGATCGTCGGCTCCATGGCGGGAGTATTTTCCCCATACTCGACCAGACGGTTATTGCCGTTGGCAAGGTAGCGCTCCAGCGTTTGCCACTCTCCATCGATATGGCATTGTTCATAGACATCATCAAAAAACTGCTGGCGTAATGCCGCGGCAGTATAACCCTCTCCATTATTGGTGCGATCCTGTTGATCCGGTGGCGCCAGATAGAGAAGCTCACCATCACGCTCCTTCAGACGACGAATTTTTCTGACGGTGGTACTGTTGCCTTCTTCGTCCAGATAGAGCAATTCATTTTTCTGGTTGCGCATCTGGGTCTGGCTGCTGGCATCATTGGCAAGCGCCGCTTCCCAGGCAGTAAGCAGTTTTTCCAACCGGGCAGCATTGAAGCCGCTACCGACCCCGATATGCGTTTGATACCACTGCGAAATCACCGCCCGCTGTGAAGGCTCATTCCACAAACAATGCTGCAGCAGCGCACAATCCCAGATCGATACAGCCGTTGCATCGTTGGTAAAGGCTGATACCTTGAGCAACTTGATCGCCTTGCGCCAGCGACGATCGGAAATATAGATACCCTGCTCCTGCAGGAAATCCCGCAAGGCCTGCAACAAGCGAATCACCTCTTCCGGCAGCGCTACCGATTCTGAGCCTTGCTGAATTTTCACAACTTCCCGCGGATCGAGACCGATATCTGCATCGATGACAAAAGGCCGCTCTTCCAAAGTCAGCAAATCGGCAAACTGATCACGCGATACCGGCAACACTTCATAGCGACACAGAAAACGGTCGTATAGTGCTTCCAGCTCGGTTTCATCGGGCAATTCATTGCTGGCTGCCACCACCGAGATCAGGGGTGTTTTCAATCGCCGCGAACCATTGTCAAATTCACGTTCGTTCAGCAGTGTCAGCAGGGCATTGAGTATTGCGCTGTTGGCTTTGAAGACTTCATCGATAAACGCAATGCTGGCAGTCGGCAGGTAATGCTCGGTCTGACGCTCGTAGCGATCATCTTCCAGCGCCTTGATCGAGAGCGGTCCGAACAACTCCTCCGGCACCGAAAAACGCGTCAACAGACGCTCGAAATATCGGCTGCCGCGAAAAGCCTGGTGCAATCGTCGCGCCATGACACTCTTGGCCGTGCCCGGCAAACCGATCAGCAACAGATGTTCCCCCGCGAGCGCCGATAACAGCGCCAGTTTGACCGGGTCATCTCGTTCAATGAGACCGGCGGCTATCTGCTTGCAGAGTTTCTGGAGTCTGGTTTTCATGTCGATTGGAATCATCCCGATAGATCAATGCTCACGCCGGAAGACATCCCTGATTCCTGCCGGGATGAGGCTGATTACTTGCCCGTCACAACCCATTTGATATGGTTCCACATGTCCTGAAGGCTGTTTTCCCGGATGGTATCGATCAGATCTCCCAGCTTGAATTGATGGTGACGCTCATACACAACGCCCACCGTATCCATCTCTGCCAACCCGGTTTCTCTTGCGTGTTCCACAAAGCCCTTGTTGCGCCAGAAAAATGCACCGGGCATCGTCGTCGGGATAACCAAGGCATAGAATATGATGCGTTCCAGATAGGCCATGACCAGTATCGACATGGCCAGTATCATTCCAAGGGCCGCTCCCACCATATTATCCAACCCGATGACAGGAAGCAGTAATAGCAATGCGGCATTGATACCCATCAGGCCATTTCTCAACCAGTAGGTTTTGCCAAAGGCCGTGGTTTGCTGGAAATGGGCAGCAGCCGCCTCACCTTCGCCCTGCTGCAGATCACGGGCATGAAAGAACAGCCCAACCGCCTCTATTGCGAGGCCGAAAAATGCCAACATCGAAAGCGTCGTCAGCGGTATTTCCGGCGGTGGCATGAACAAGGCGCTGACCAGCCCGATCAGCAGGCTCCCAAGTACCAGCATACTGCCATAGAAAGCCGTGGCTGTTTGCCAGTGATCCCAGAAAGGCCGCGCCTTGATGCGATACAACTTGTACATGTACCAGGAGCCCGCAGCAAACCCGAGCAGTCCCAGCAGGCCGAACAGGTTCGCCAGCAATGCAGTCCACGCATTCCCAAACAGCAAGAAAAAACTGTACCCGGCCAGCCCGGCAAAAAAGGCGGAAACCCCGGCGATCTCACGACTCAGCGGTGACAGTCTCAAATTATTGAAGCCGCGATAGAATCGATGCGGTTTGCCCAGATGCATATTGAGCTTGAACAGGCCAAACCCCATCAGCGCCAGCATGGTACCAAGCAACGGCAGAAAAGCGGATGATTGACGAAACGCATCGATGCCCGGCACACCAAACCACGCACCGAACAACAGCATGAGAAAGGCACCCATCACCGCCTGCGCACTGAGTGTGAAAATCACGTGTGCATTTTCATGCGAAGCCAGTAATGCAGATAACCCCCACGATTTATCCTTGCCATGCCTGGTATCGACAACAGAATGATACTGCCCGCTCTTGTCCTTCTGGTATTTCACCGGCACCGTATCGATACGCGTCACCTCACGCTGCAAGGTACGCGTCTGCTGAAACCGGATATTGGGGTGGGTAATATCGGTACGCGGGAATCCGGGAATATCCGTATCCGCCTGTGTGCGATGCTCCGGTATATTTTCTATCACTCCGAAATCCAGTGCATTTCCCAGACAGGCTGCCACGCAGGCGGGTTTCAGTCCCGCTTCCAGGCGATCGACACACATATTGCATTTACTCACCTGCCCCTTTACCGGATCCAGTTGTGGCGCATTATAGGGACACACCCAGGTACAATAGCCGCAGCCAAAACAGGTATCGGGGTCTTGCAGTACAGCACCGTATTCCGAGAATTTGGTATAGGCGCGGGTCGGACATCCCTTCAGACAGACAGGATCATCACAATGGTTACAAGCCATCGAGATGCTGAGGCGGGTGTAATTGGGATGCACGCCGCTCTCCAGAAAACCGACAGAGCGAAAGGCGATATGCGCGGGGTTGTCATTCTTCTCGCTGCAGGCTGCTTCACAGGCATGGCAGAAAATGCAGTTGTCGGCATTGAAATAGAAACCATGCTGCTTGTAGCGGTTGGGGTTGGGGTTGCGCTGGACCTGCACTTCCTCATTGATGACAAAATCCTGCTCACGCAGCGCATCACCCTCGGCTGACGTTTCTATGGATTTGCCATAACGGTTCTTTTCGGCCGTCTCCCTGTCCCAGAGAAAGGCGTATTTCGGTTCATCGGATCTTACATTAAACATGGCTGGTTACTTTGGGATTCATGGGTGACATATTGCCTTGTTGCAGGCACTGGGAATTGCCGATCGATCAGAAATCGCGCCGCTCCATACTCATTTTCGCCGCTTCAGCCTGATCCTCGATCAGTTCGATGCGAATGGCTGACTGCTTGAAGGCAGGTTGGCGGGAATGGGGGTCGAGCAGTCCCAGTGTCAGACGGTTGACACAATCGTGATAATGAAACGGAATGAATACCATATTGCGCGGCACGCGTTGCGTCAGCTGTGCCATGACAATGGAATCCCCGCGCCGGGAAACACAGCACACATAGTCACCGGGCACAATACCCAGCTCCGCTGCGGCATCCGGATTGATCTCCATGTACGGTATGGGGCTGAACTTGTTGTTGTTGCCCAATTTGCCGGTCTTGGTGCGGGTGTGAAAATGCTCGACGACTCGTCCGGTATTGAGCCAGAACGGGTAGTCATCATCAGGCACTTCATTATTGTCGATAAAGGGCAGTGGGATCATCCTGGCACGACCATCGGCATAGCTGAAGGTGCCATCCTCGATATAAAGCCGCTTGCCCCCCTTGACAGGCGCGATTCCCGATTCGCGCTCTTCCTCGGTGTACGGCCACTGGATACCACGTTTTTCCTCGATCAGGTCATGATCCATGCCGGAAATATCCACCAGCCGGCCTTTGGAAAGCTCGCGCATCTCCTCGAAGACTTCGGCAGGTCTTTCCGGAAAACGCATCTTCCTGCCCTGCTCGAAATGCTTTGCCAGTTCGGTAAATATCCACAAATCCGATTTGGAATTGCCATGAGGCTGTGTCGCCTGACGCACGATATTGACGCGGCGTTCGGTATTGGTGAATACCCCCTCCTTTTCCGCCCAGGTTGCAGCCGGCAGATAGAGATGCGCATATTGCGTGGTTTCGACATCGGTGTAGGAATCCTGCACCACTAGGAAATCCAGCTTTTCCAGCATTTTCCGGATACGGCTGGTATTCGCCATCGAGGTCATCGGGTTGGTGGCAATGAGCCACATACCCTTGATCTGCCCGGTTTCGATGGCGGGAAAGATGTCCGTTTCGGTCAGGCCACGGCGCTTGGGAAAGAACTCGGGATCGACGCCCCAGAAATTTGCAATTTCTTCGCGATGCTCGGGGTTTTCCAGCAAACGATAGCCCGGCAGACCGGAGCAGGACGACCACTCGCGTGTACCCATCGCATTGCACTGCCCGGTGATCGACAGCGACGTGCCGCCAGGCTTGCCGATATTTCCGGTAGCCAACGCCAGGTTGTTGATACCGACCACACCATCCGAACCGTGGGTGCTCTGGTTGATGCCCATCGTCCAGAACTGCATTGCGGAATCCGCCTTGGCAAAAATGCGCGCAACGTTGCGAATGGTATCCTCGTCTATCCCGCAGATTTTGGCGGCCGTGGTGGGATCGTATTTCTGTACCTCCTGCTCCAGCTGCTCGAAACCAACGGTATTGGCTTCGATATATTCCCGATCCTCCAGCCCTTCGTCCAGAATCACATGCAACAGCGCGTTTTGCAGTACCACGTCGGTGCCCGGCGTGATGGGCAGGTGAATATCAGCGTTTTGCACCAGCATCGTCGTGCGGGGATCGACCACGATGATCGGGAACTTGCGCTTTTCCTGTGCTTCCTTCATGCGCTAGTAAATGATCGGATGCTGCTCGGCGAGATTGGAGCCCCAGGCAATCAGACAGTCGGTATGCTCGAAGTCCTCATAGTTTCCCGGAGGGCCATCGGAGCCGAAGGAACGTTTGTAGCCAGATACGGCGGATGCCATGCAGAGCGTGGTATTGCCATCATAGTTGTTGGTGCCTATCACCGCCCGGGTCAGCTTGCCGAGCGTATAGAACTCTTCCGTCAGCAACTGCCCGGTAGAGACAATGGCAAAGGAATCCCGACCCCAGGTTTTCTGAATTCGCAGTATCTCATCCTTCATGTGCTCGAAGGCGCTGTCCCAGTCCGTCTCTCGATAGCCTTCGTGAATATGTTCGCGCATCAACGGATTGTCACCGCGACCACTGGATTCAAATAATTCATGCTCGAAAATACCCTTGACGCAGAGCTTGCCCCGGTTTACATCGGCACCCCCCACACCGCGCGACGCAACCGGCTTGCCTTCGGCATTGATGCCCACCTCGATGGAACAGCCGGTGGAGCAATAGCCGCAGGTGGAGTATTTCCACTCCACAACCTGCTTGTCCGCAATTTTAATGGTCTTCTTTTTACCACGTCCGAAGAGCATGTTTTTCTCCAATAGAATTCTGGCAGCACAATGAATGCACTGTGTCATTTCAACTTGCTATTGCCGGCGATCCGGATTCGCCTGACGATGGTGCGCACTCCCTGTGGCCTGGATACCGCGCCCCTGCCGCCATGTCTGAGGAGTTTGCGACACCACTATTTCACATCCCCAGTATTTCCCGCAGTTCCGGCAGACATGAACCGCAGTTGGTGCCTGCCTGCAATACTTCGCCAATCTGTTCCGGGGTGGTGAGCCCCTGTTCGCGGATGGCCTGTCTGATGGTTTTTTCTCCGACATTGAAGCAGGCACAAATGATTTTTCCGGTATCGACATGGTCGAGTGGTGGTTTACCCGTCAGCAGGCTCTGGCGTTCTGCCGGCTCCAGCGTCTCCTTCAGGAACAGGCTGATCAACCAGTC
>CAYTPO010000094.1:0-7540 GCA_964439815.1 uncultured Thiotrichales bacterium | reverse complement strand
ATCGATGTCCTGACCAAGCTGAATATCGGTAGCCCAGATGTGCCAGTTGTGGGGCAGCTTGAGGATGAAATAGCTGCGCTTCTGGCGTGTTCTGTAAGCACCCACCCAGCGACCACCGCAGAAACGGCGGGTAAATGCAGCAAGGCTGTCGTACCAGTCATGATTGCCGGGGATCATGAAAATATCGCTGAGCTGATCAGCGTCTCCGGCCTGCCCAAGATTTGTTGCCGCTCTCTGGTAAGGGCTGATCAAACGCTTGGCATATGCATCGCGAGAAGCGACTGGATAAACCTCGTCACCACCGAGAATCAGAATATCGGAGCGTTGCCTTGTACCATCGGGCCGGGTTTCGGGTGATGACATCTGGTAGGCGAGGGTGTAGGTCGCATCCCAGCCATCCCCGGTATCGGCCGTGTAGTCGAATGTGATCGAGTCGAGAGTGGAGTAGTCGAAAATGGATTCCGCATCCGTGCCTCTGGGGCTGAGCAGGCGGGGGTCGATACGCTTCCCCAGTGCAACGGATATCAGCGTGCGAATGCCCGTATCCACCAGCTGCATTGGCGCATACCAGTCAACCATGCCGGGGCGTTCATTGGATTGGTCGTTCATGATTCTACTTCCTTGGTAATATTCTGGTGGTTTTTCCACTTAGGTGCCTGTCGGAGTTAACGCTGTTAGGCTGTGCCCTTGGGGTGCCAATCAAGTGATTCTTACCGGGAATATGAGATTCTCCGTAACTACTGTTTATGTAAACTACTCGCTGAGTAGTTTCTACCTGAATCAGTGGATAAGCCGCGGATTCAGGTATTGATGAGAATACCCTTTTTTTCGTGCATGGGTGTTGTATGGAGGATCAGGGTTATGATTTGGCCGCGATCCCTCTTTTGAATGAGGAAGATCCATCCACGTATTGTCTGGAACGCTGGGGATGGAGTGGGTCGGCAGGCGCGCTGATTCATAGTAAAAATACGAAGCAGTGCTTCATTTCGCCCTGATGCGCGATCTTCGTGTGCTTTGAATGACTGAATCGAAAAGGAGAAATGGTGCCCAGGAGAGGACTTGAACCTCCACGACCGTAAGGCCACTAGCACCTGAAGCTAGCGCGTCTACCAATTCCGCCACCTGGGCAAGGTGTTGTGAATCCTGCGAAAAGCAGGGGCGCAAAGATACCTTTCCTGTACAATCTTGTCAATTGTTTGGCAGGGGATTTACCAATGGGTGGATTTCAGGTCTTGCAGGGGGAGGGTATTTGTTGCAAGTGCTTGACTTTGCTTGATATTCTTCTCATTCTTCGCCTTTGCTGCCAGGCTTTCTGCCTTGCAAGGCAAAAAATTCATGTTGGTCCGATCTGTGGTTTTTCCATGAATCGGCCGTTAACACCGGCCTGAGATTGCCGTCAGGCTGTACTTTTTTTAGATAGGACGAGTAACGAATGTCGAAACCGGTTGACCCGAACAGGGACCGTGAAAAACAAAAATACGAGAACCCCATTGCAAGCCGCGAGTTGATTCTCGAGGTATTGAGCAAGTCGAAGGGACCGCAAACGCGGAACCGGCTGGCCGAGAAGCTGGGTATTACTGACGAAGAAGGACTGGAAGCGCTCCGCCGCCGTCTGCGTGCAATGGAGCGCGATGGTCAGCTGGTGTGTAACCGCCGTGGTGGTTATATGCCGATCAAGGAGTCGTCGCTGGTGCGCGGGCGGGTCATTGCTCACCCCGATGGATTCGGCTTTCTGGTGCCTGATGAAGGTGGCGAGGATCTGTTTCTGTCGCCCAAGGTCATGCACAGCCTGCTGCATGGAGATCGCGCCGTCTGCCGGGTAACGGGTGTTGATCGCCGTGGCCGTCGCGAGGGTGCGCTGGTCGAGGTGCTGGAGCGTGCACACTCCGAGATCGTCGGTCGTCTGATCGAGGAAGCCGGTAATCACTACGTGGTGCCGGACAACAAGCGCATTCACCAGGATGTGTTCATTCCACCCGATGAGATCAATGGTGCCGAGGTGGGCGAGATCGTGGTGGCCCATATCACACAGCAGCCCAATCGGCACAGCCAGCCGGTGGGTGTGGTTGCCGAAGTGGTGGGTGATCACATGGCACCGGGGATGGAGATCGATATCGCCATCCGCACCCATGAACTGCCGAATCGCTGGTCCAGTGAAGTGCTGGAAGAAATCAAGGTATTTACCGCGGAGGTACCGGAGGAGGCCAAGCAGGGGCGTGAAGACTTGCGCGATATGCCGCTGGTGACAATCGACGGGATCGATGCCCGCGATTTCGATGATGCCGTGTTCTGTGAGCCGATGGGGAAGGGGTGGCGACTGCTGGTGGCGATTGCCGATGTCTCGGCATATGTCATGCCGGGTACCGCACTGGACGATTCAGCCTATGAGCGTGCCACGTCCGTCTACTTCCCCAAGCAGGTCATACCGATGTTGCCGGAGGTGTTGTCCAATGGGTTGTGCTCGATCAATCCCGATGTGGATCGTCTCTGCATGGTGTGTGAAATGGAGATCGGCCCGCGCGGCGCGATCAAGAAATTCCGCTTCTTTGAAGGCGTGATGCGCTCCCATGCGCGGCTGACCTATGATGAGGTGGCGGCCATCGTGGTCGACAAGGATGCCGATCTGCGTGAGAAGCGCAAGGCGGTTACCCCCCACCTGGATGAGTTGTATCGTCTGTACAAGGCGCTGCAGGGTGATCGCAGCCGCCGTGGCGCGATCAACTTTGAAACGACCGAGACCTTCTTCGAGTTCGATGAGCAGCGCAAGATTAAGGCGATCGTACCGCTGGAACGCAATGATGCGCACAAGATGATCGAGGAATGCATGATCGCCGCGAATGTGGCGGCTGCCAGATTCACCAAGAAGCACAAGATCCCCACGCTGTATCGAGTGCATGACGGTCCCAAGGAAGAGAAGGTCGAAGCGCTGCGTGAATTTCTGGCCGAGTTTGCCCTCACGCTGGGCGGTGGTGACCAACCGACTCCCAAGGATTACAGCGCTGTACTGAAGCAGATAGAAGGTCGCCCCGACCGTGAGTTGATTCAGACGGTCATGCTGCGCTCGATGTCACAGGCCGTGTACTCACCGGATGCGGAAACCGGGCATTTTGGCTTGGCTCGTGCGGATTATGCGCATTTTACCTCGCCGATTCGCCGTTACCCTGATCTGTTGCTGCATCGCGCCATTCGCCATATCGTGCGCAAGGGCAAGGTCAGCAAATTTCTCTACAATCATGAGGATATGGTCACCAGAGGTGAGCATTGCTCGATGTGTGAACGCCGCGCCGATGATGCCACACGGGATGCCAGTGACTGGTTGAAGTGCGAGTATATGCTGGACAAGGTTGGCGAGACCTTTACAGGTACAGTCAGCACGGTCACGGGCTTTGGGCTGTTCATTGCTCTGGACGAGATCTTTATCGAAGGCCTGCTGCATGTCACCTCACTGTCGCGTGATTACTACGAGTTTGATCCGGTTGGACATCGCATGATCGGCAAGAATTCCGGCCGTGTATTCCGATTGGGGGATCGACTGGAAGTGGTCGTGGCGCGCGTCGATCTGGATGAGAAGAAGATCGATTTTGATCTGCCTGCCAGCGATCACGAAACTGTGGAAGAGGAACCCAGGCGCCCGCCACGCAAGAAGAAAAAATCCTCCGGAAAAAAGCAGAAGTCTTCCGGGGACAAGCATGGCGAGAAGGGCAAGTCGGAGTCCGCTTCTCAGCCGAAGTCGAAGTCGAAATCCAGATCCAAGGGGAAATCCGGTTCCAGAGGCGGGCATAAGTCCAGGCAGAAAAGCGGCAAGCAGGGCAAGTAATGTCCAAACCCGTACCGATTATCGGGCTGCATGCTGTTGAATCGGCGTTGAATAATGATGCCGAGCGAATTGTCGGCATCTACTTCAAGGCCACCCGCAAGGACCAGCGGCTGCAGAGAGTATTGCAGCTGGCAAAAAAGGCGGGCGTCAAACTGCATGAATCCGATGAGCGGCAACTGGAGCGACAGGCCGGCAGCAACCGGCATCAGGGAATCGTGGCGCTATACCACGCACCGCAGGCCCTGGGTGAGTCAGATCTGCTCAATCTGCTGGACAAACTGGACGAACACCCGCTACTGCTTCTGCTGGATGGCATAACCGATCCGCATAATCTGGGTGCCTGTCTGCGCACGGCCGATGCGGTGGGCGTGCATGCCGTCATTGTACCCAGAGACAATTCGGCAGGATTGACGCCTGCGGCGCGCAAGGTAGCCAGCGGGGCCGCCGATACCATCCCCCTGGTGCAGGTCACCAATTTGTCGCGCACGCTGGAAAAGCTCAAGGAAGCCGGTATCTGGATCGTTGGTACCAGTGGCTATGCCGAGAAAACCATTTACCAGCAGGATCTCAAGGGACCGCTGGCACTGGTCATGGGAGCAGAAGGCAAGGGGCTACGTCGGCTGACGCAGGAGCACTGCGACTTTCTGGTAAAGATCCCGATGCAGGGCCAGGTCGAGAGTCTGAACATATCAGTCGCGACCGGCGTTTGTTTGTATGAGGCACTGCGCCAGCGAAGCCATTCGGCTTGAAAGAGCGCAGTCATGCGGGCAAGGAAGCCGGTATCCAAAACATCTGTATGTGAACCCCCAGGCTTTGGTCAGGCGCCGTTGTTTCTTGCTGGGCGGGGCTGGGCAACACGCTTGTCAAGAGCAGCCCCCGTCCCTGGTGCCTGGATTCCTGCATCCCGGCAGGAATGACAAGGTATTTATCCATTTCGCTCCAATCACCGTCATACTGGCAGGGAGGCCGGTATCCAGCCCACAGGGAGGTGAGCACCGAGGTTTTGGTGGTGCTTTGTTATATGGCTGTTAGCCACCATTGGCATCTTGTCATGCTGCCTTTCGTTCGTGAAACCAGTGTACCGGTCTGCTCCGTTCGGGCAGAACGGTCAAAGTGTTAATCCTTTGATCGGCTGGCTGTTTCCTGTCAGGCAAGATCGCTGCTCTTGTTCAACTACCTATAACAATAACAATGGACAGAGTATTTTATATCTGGTTTGGCGCATTGCTGGCCTTCACCGTGCTTTCCCTCGCTTTTCTCGCCCATTTCCGATGACTGTATCGTGGAATGGGCTTTGGTCTATTCCACGATGATTCTTGCGTTGACCGGCTGCACTGGTCGGTTGTTTTCATTCCCCACTGCCTTTAACAGCTTCTCTACCTGATCGCTGGTGACGTCCTGTGCCTGTTTCATGACAATCCAGGTAACGCCTTCAGAACAGGGTGGAGTGGTCAATGAGCCGTTGAGCAGGTAGAACCGTTTGCTGCTGGGGAGCAGGTCTTCGGGGCTGATGGGATCTTCCAGGATCACTTTGTGTCCTGCTTTCATCGGCATGCGCTTCCACAGGTCTTGCAGCAGGCTTTCGGACCAGCGGGCATCGCGAAACAGGATCGCTACTACCGCCAGCTTCCCCTTGGCATCGGCGTGAACCAGATGAGCCTCCATCGGGAAGGATTTGCCTTTGATCTGGTGTTCGCTGGGGGTATGAAAGTGAAGCTGCTTCAGCTCGTAGGCGTGTTCCCCAAGTACCAGCGAACTGCCGGGGTTGAAGTTGATCTGGATGGAGTGGCCATTGTTGACGATTTCCTTGCCACCGGGCTGGTAGTGGAAATCCAGCCGATCCACGATGGCTCGGTAGCTGTTGTCGATATTGATGGGGGACTGGTTCTTGCCCGTGGCGCAGGTAAAGAATTCCGGTGCCAGCAAACCCCAGTTGGCGGGGCCTTTGACACCACTGTAACTCCAGCTGGGGTGCGTCGATGCGCCGTGGCCGGGTACGGTGATTGCGAGCGCCAGGAGTGTGGTGAGAAGCAGTTGTTTCATGGCATGTCTCCGAGTTTACAAGTATGAAAACATGATACCCCGATCCGTGGATCGCAAGACTGATATAGGTTAGTTTTTACCTTTGTGCGAATCTGATCAGCCACTACACCCAGCGCAGGAATCCGGCAATCAACAATACGAGCATGATCCCCGAGACCATGAACAGCAGGTTGGACTGCTCCCGTTTTACCGGCCGGATGGCCCAGCCATACCAGCCCATGATCAAGGCAGCGGAAAACAGGAAAAATATCAGCCGCATCAGCTCTTTTCAGCCGGAAAATCATAAGGTGGCAGGTGAACTTTTCCGGGGATGCCTTCGCTGCTTCCCAGCAGGACGGGTTGGCTGCCATCGGCATATTTTATGAGGATGACCGCCAGCGTTTCGACGCCACCATCCGGATGGGCTGCGCCCATGACGATCGAACCGATGGATTGCTCGTTGTCATCGGTGTTGGTGAACAGCTTTGTTCCCGGTGCGGGGATGTCGTCAGTGTCGAAGTGGATTCGGTACATCCGCCGTTTGGGGGCGCCCAGATAGTGCATCCTGGCCACCACCTCCTGTCCGGTATAACACCCTTTCTTGAAGCTGACGCCGCCAATCAGTTCATAGTTCATCATCTGGGGGACATAAGCCTCTTTGGTACCCAGGGAGACCGTGGGAATACCGGCCAGAATATCGAGCAGCCGCCAACTATTGGCACCGACCGGGGCGCAGCGGACATTGAGTGTTTCCCACAGTTTGCTCATCTCATCCAGTTCGCCATACAGCTCGAAGCGGGGTGATGGGCCAGGGATACGGATGGCAGTAATGCCCTTGAGCAGCTGTACATCGTCTACCTCGGCCGGAAACCCGCCGAGAGCCTGCGTCAACTCCTCCTCGGCGGTATTGCCGGAAATGCCGAAACGCACCAGCGCATCGTTACCATCTTCCAGTGTGACCTTGCTGCGCATGACGAACATGCGCAGCCGTTTCAGCGTGTCTTCCAGCAGATCGCAGGCGACGGTGAGGTAGAGTGTGTTTTCCCGCTGAAACGCACGGAAGGTTGCCAGTGCGCGGCCCTTGGGGGTGCAGTAGGCGGTCAGTTGGGAATGGGTGGCCGAGACTTCTTCGATATTGTTGGTGAACTGCCCCTGGAGAAATGCCGCTGTTTCCTCGCCATAGGCCTGAATCAGGCCGATATGGGACAGATCGCAGATGACTGTGCCGCCCAGCGTGGCCCGTCGCTCGCGGATCACATTGCCAAAGCTGGCGACTTCATGTTCTCTTTCGGGGTCGAATTCGGCCCCGCTGTCAATCAGTATCTCTTTCCATTCTGGTTTCATAGTACATCTTCTGTTGGCAGTGGATAATGGCGGGTATAACTTTACCCTGAATCCGAGGCATAAACACGGTGTCTGGCACATGCGCCTGCTTCCACGGTAGTCCAATAAATACCCGCTTGACCCATGGGTGAAGCTAGGAGCCTGTCGGACTTAACGCTGTTTGGCTGCGCCCGCAGGAAGTGCCCTTGGGGTGCAAATCTCTGGATGGCGATTAACTCAGTTTATCCTGTTCGTCAAATAGCGCTGCTATTCTCCTCACACGATAAACTGACTGAATTCACCCCCAGTGATTTTCGCTTCAAACGGTTAAGTCCGACAGACTCCTAGGGTTTTTTAAAACCACTGTGAAACCAATAT
>CAYTPO010000093.1:0-2874 GCA_964439815.1 uncultured Thiotrichales bacterium | reverse complement strand
AAAAAGCCGACTGCAAAAGTCGGCTTTTCAATATTCAGCTGGCATTCCTGCTACATCGCCTTGATGTGAGCATTCATGCGGCTTTTCTGGCGTGCAGCCTTGTTGGCATGTACCAATCCCTTGCCCACGGAAGAATCCAGTGCGGATTGGACTTCCTTGAAAGCCAGTGTTGCTTGTTCCTTGTCGCCAGATTCAATGGCGGCTTGAGCACGCTTTACATAGGTGCGCATACGTGACCGCAAGGCCATATTATGAGCACGATGTTTTACAGCTTGACGAGCACGTTTCCGTGCTGAGGCAGAGTTAGCCAACGATTCACTCCTGCAGTGGTCACCAGATTTAAGAGCGCGCATAGTACGTCCCTCTCATCTGCAAATCAACCCTTTAGTCACACTAATCCGGAAATTAGCTGCTGTCTTGCATTGATGCCTGATGAGAGATGAGTTTATTGGTTCCCTGGGAATGGTCTCCCGCCCTGTCGAGGCTGGTTTCAGTGACTGTCTCTGGCGCGGGCAATGGTTGCGATCGAAACCCGGGAAGCGCCCTGCCGAAGGAGGGTGCGGGCCAGTGAATTGGCGGTTGCACCGGTTGTCATGACGTCATCGATCACCAGTACCGCGGGTGCTCCCTGCAGTGGTTTGTGCAGCGCAAAGGCGCCTCTGACATTGTGCTGACGCTGAGTGGCATTCAGCCCGACCTGAGGGGGTGTCAGCTTGATGCGATGCACCAGTGTGGCTGCGATGGGGGCGTCGAGCGCCTGTTGTACCGGACGTGCCAGTTCCAATGCCTGATTGAATCCGCGCCTTCCCATTCTGGAGGGGTGCATGGGGACCGGGATAATCAGGTTGGGCTGGTGATGCAGCGCGTGTGACAGATAGTCGGCCAGCAACATGCCCAGCGCTCTGGCCACGTACAGCTTGTGGCCGAACTTCAATTGCAGGATCAGATTGCTGACTGGCGGGTCATAGTGAAAAGGGCTGTAGACACATTCAAAGGCGGGCAGCGAGGACTGACACTTGCCGCACAGGCTTTCGCCTGGCTGCACCATCGGCTCGGCACAGCGTGGACAGGCTGCCTGCAGCGTGGGTAGCTCCTGCCGGCAGCCGGTACACAGCTGAGCATGGTCGGCCCGCGCGCCGCACAGCAGGCAACTGGCAGGCAATAAAGTCTGTAACCATCTGGATATTGCCAACGCCTCTCCCCCTTTCTGCTAAACTGCCTTCCCGATTCCCGAGGGCTTACCGACACGCAATGACTGAACGAAAGATCGTTACCGCAGCGTCCGCCAAACGTGCTGCCAGTATGTTCAACTACGGCAATCTGGCTTCCGTGATTATTCCGGCGCTGATTCCCTTCTGGTTTGGCGCCTCCATGTTCATCTATGCCATGAACCGGCACAATCCCAATCACCGTGTGGGTTATTACACTCAGTGGGCGGCTTACCGATTTTACGGGTTGATTGGGTTGATTATTCCCGTCGGGACGTTTTTCCCCGCCGAGATCAGATATTATCTGATTACCTGGGCGGTGCTGGCCGCCATCATCATCCCGCTGGAAATCATTGATTTACGTAAAATTGCCAAAGAAGAGTGGCACGATACCGAGTATGAAGCATGAACACTATCAGGCATGACTGGCAACGTGAGGAGATTCTCGCTCTTTTCGCCAAACCGATGAATGATCTGCTGTTCGAGGCGCAGGGCATTCACCGCACCCATTTTGACCCCAATATCATTCAGGTTAGCTCCCTGCTCAGCATCAAGACCGGCGCCTGCCCCGAGGATTGCGGCTACTGTCCACAGAGCAGCCACCACCATACCGAGATCGAGCGCGAGCGTCTGCTGCCGCTGGATGAGGTGCTGGAAAATGCCCGTGCTGCCAAGGCCAATGGCGCAACCCGCTTCTGCATGGGGGCTGCCTGGCGCAATCCGACGGATACCCATCTCGACAAGGTGATTCCGATGATCGAGGGCGTCAAGGCCATGGGCATGGAAACCTGCGTGACGCTGGGTATGCTGACGGCCAGCCAGGCGGAGAAGCTCAAGGCGTCCGGGCTCGACTACTACAATCACAATCTCGATACCTCACCGGAATTCTATGGCAGCGTGATTTCCACGCGAACCTACCAGGATCGTCTGGAAACGCTGGAGCATGTGCGTGATGCACGGATCCATGTCTGCGCTGGCGGCATCATCGGTATGGGCGAGTCGCGCCGTGATCGTGCCGGCCTGCTGCAGCAGCTCGCCAACCTGCCGCAACACCCCGAATCGGTTCCCATCAACAATCTGGTGCAGGTGGAGGGTACGCCGCTGCATGGCGTCGATTCCCTCGATCCGCTGGAGTTCGTCCGCACGGTGGCTGTGGCGCGCATTCTGATGCCGCAGTCCTGGGTTCGGCTCTCGGCAGGGCGGTTGGAGATGTCGGATGAATTGCAGGCGCTCTGTTTCTTTGCCGGTGCCAACTCCATGTTCTATGGTGAAAAGCTGCTGACAACCGGTAATCCCGAAGCCAACCATGACAAGCAGTTGCTGGACAAGCTCGGAATGCAGTTCAGCGAGGCGCATCACCATAAGGCCGAGTCTGCCTGACGTCGTCCTGAATCCGAGATTTAACCGGGATGGAGGGTGCAAGAAATGGGTTTCATCGAGGTTGCAGGGAATGCCGGCTTCTTTCATGGGGCAAGCAGGTATTTCACGATCCGTTGTGGCATCGATAGCTTGCGCCAGTCGCCTCGTTTCAGTCCCGGATTCAGGGTCGTAGCATGAAGGATCTGCGACAAGGTCTGCGAAAGCGGCAGGCGCAATCTCTCTATCGTTCCCGCCGAATCACCGAATCCCCACAGCAACCGCTGATGCGGATCGATGGCCGCGAGGT
>CAYTPO010000092.1:0-7377 GCA_964439815.1 uncultured Thiotrichales bacterium | reverse complement strand
TTGAGCAGCACATTGGGCAGCCGCGCCGGAAGCATCGTTGGCTCACGTAATGTGCCATCAAAGTTCAACCCCCAATCGACAGTTCCCTGCCCCAGTTCACTCAGCAACGTTCTGGCATACGGCGCCAATCGCGATTCGGTGTAGCGCATGGCGGCAAAGGACTTGGGATCATCCTGTGAACCCCAGTTGCCCTGTCCATCAACAATGGGGTAGCGGTAGGAAAAAGGCTGCGCCATCAAGACCATGGCTTCATAGCAGGCCGAATCACCGTGCGGATGATATTTGCCCAAGACATCACCCACGGTACGTGCGGATTTCTTGTGTTTGGAGGCTGCCGACAGGCCCAGCTCAGACATGGCGAAGGTGATACGCCGCTGCACCGGCTTCAGCCCGTCGCCAACATGCGGTAGCGCCCGATCCATGATGACATACATGGAGTAGTCCAGATATGCCTTCTCGGTAAACTCCTTGAGCGGCAGCTCCTCTACACCCTCGAAATCAAAGGCCTGGTTCTTCTTCATGGGAGTGATTTCAACCGACAGTAAAAGGCGCATACCTTCACTGATCTGCAAAAGTATTTCAAGCTGCAATCAGTGGCAACAGAGCAATCCCTCCAAGGAGTCTGTCGGACTTAACCATTTGAAGCGAAAATCACTGGGGGTTAAGTCAGTTTATCGTGTGAGGAGAATAGCAGCGCTATTTGACGAACAGGATAAGCTGATTTAATCGCCATCCAGAGATTTGCACCCCAAGGGCACTTCCTGCGGGCGCAGCCAAACAGCATTAAGTACGACAGCCTCCTAGTCGCCACTGATTGCGAGGCTTATCGAGAAAACGTGAACAATGCGCTGTTTTGGATGGGTACGGGTTGACCCTGAGGGTATTAGAGACTATATATAAGTATATTAGTATCTTCTAAATCTCTATTGGAGACATGACATGAGCACCATGATTCGTCCCGTATCATCCCTGCTGTTGGCCCTTGCCATGGCAACAGGCAGTATGGCAAATGCGGCAGCAGAAACAGACGGGCAGGATTCGATTGATGTACAGCAGATGCAGGCGGCGATTGCCAGCTTTGGTGTATCCGAAACGGCATCGGAAAAAGCAGCCACTGCAGCAGCAGAGGAGATTGCTCAGAACAGACGTGAGGCCGACGCCGGTGCCAAGCATAGCGCCAGCCTGATTCCGGACAATTTTCTGGATATCTCGCCTTATTGAGTGCCCCTTACCCCGGAGCGTTCATACCGCAGGCAGATAGGCAGCATTCAGCCCGCTATCCTTTTCAGGACAGCGGGCTTTTTCGTCATTACAGCCGAACTTCCGACGTTGCAACAACCTTGGATTCCTTGAGATCCTGGGTCAGCACCTTGTCGAGTTTCTTGTTCAGCTTGGGTAGCAACAGGTTGTACATGATCTCGGCTTTCACCACCTTGATATTTTCACCCGAGATCTTGTACTGCAGTGACCGTTCCTTGTGTGGTTCCAACCGGGTGTCTCCCAACACCTGTGTTGCCTTGGGCGGCATCGATGGCTTGCCCTCCTTGTTACCCAGCGTGTAGACCAGCACTGCCTGAGGATCATCCTTCAACGGGTGCTCCTTGAAGTTCTGCCATACCAGCTTGCCTTCATCATCATAAGCCGCAAGCTTCAGATAGGCGATGCGGAAAGGTGCTCCAGTCGGAAACTTGTGAGGCAGCAGGTTCTTCATCTTCACCGTCGCCTGATAAGCTCCCTCAGCCTTGACCAGATCGAGTTTGATCGTTACCGCTCGACGCACCATATTGCCGTCATGACCACCCGCCATGGAGTGATTGGCGTGCCCCTCCACCATGGGCATATGGCAGGACTGGCAGGTCACCTCGGACTTGGACATCTTGATTTCGTCACCCGTTGCACACAGCGGTACACCATGAAAATTGTTCCGGCGGTCATGGCACCCCATGCAGATATCGTTGGTCTTCAATACGGCTGCGTTACCGCCCATCATCGGAAACGGATGGAATGGCTGTGAGGTGGGAGAACCATTGTCATCCGCGGGCATGGTCGAATAATTCTTGCCCGAGGGTGCCTGCAGGCTGGTGTCGGATACCTCGTAGGCCGCCTGACCAAGTCGCAGCTTGCCATCCGGTTTCTTGGTACCCTTGAATGCGGTGACGGTATGACAGAAGACACAGTTGATACCTTCCCTGAAGGCAGGCTTCGAATCCAGCTTGGTCTTTTTGCTGATGGCTGCGTTGGGTGCGTGGCATCGCAGACAAACCGGGTACTTCCCCTTCTTGGACTTGAGACCTTCCTGCGTGGGATCTCCCATGACCTTGCGATAGAATGCGTTGTGGATAGGGTCGTCCAGCGCAGTACTATTACTGTGCATGGAGTTCGACCACTCCTTGTAGATTTCCTGATGGCATTCCCCGCAGAGCTTGGCCGAGACCTCATGCGGCGAGGACGGCGGTGGTACGTTGACCTTGGTGCTCTTGTTTTCCGCCTGCGATACCAATGGCATCACAAACATCAAACTGAGAACAAAACCGACAAATTTGCGCCCTCTTCCCTGAAGCTTCAAGCCGCCGGCTGTACGGCCTGGTGTCTGGCCGGTACGTATTTCTGTGACATGTTGAACTTGTTGCATTATTTATTGTCTCCTCGGTGGGATTGGCGTTGGGGGTCGTTCCCCCCTACAAGTTACATTGCAGCGAAATCCCTATATATCACGCCACATCATGCCTTTGATAAACATATGATAATTCAGGATTTCCTAATAAAGGTGGATTGCTGAACCAGGATCGCTCATCAAGAACCCTGGGAGGAGAGAAGAAGGTCGATGGATCCCATAACTGACAGGAATTGTCAGTAGGGGAATAGAATAATCCGGGGAACACTCAAAGATACCTGCTGAGTTTCCCGCTTCAAGGTGTCATCCAGGCAGAAACCCCGTCATGATCCACGGTGGCATCCGCAACTGCGATTACGATTGCACATCAACACACGCTGACACGACTGGCATTGTCACAAACCAGGCTCTTGACCTCGAACAGTGCTTTTTCTCCATAGCATTCTTCGAGCAAGACAGCTGTTTCCTTGCGAAGACCAAACTTTGTTCCCCATTGCAGTGCAGACAATGCCGTATCCTTGGCCCCGCATTTCATGAGCGCATCAATATAACTTACCCAGAATTCCTCACATGAAGGATCCTCGGTTACCGCCATCTCAAATCGCGGGAGCGCTTCCATGGCACCCTTCTCTTTTACCTCAATCACTCCGAGATTATGATTTGCCGCAGGATTCCTGGGGTCTACCCCAAGAATGATGGCGTAAAGCTGCGCAGCAGTTCCCAGATCCTGGGAATACTGGTGTGCTACCGCCTTTTTGAATATTGGTGTTATCGCAACTTCAAGATCGTTCATCACGTCGTTCTTAACCGAATCAGTCACAGCCTCCCACTTCTGCATATACAACCCATGCTTTTCACGCCAGGAAGGTGATCCGAACGCACCTCCGCTTTGGTGAGTGATTCGCAAATTCCACGTCCCCAGCCTGAGCCCTCGCTCCCTTGCGCTTCTGCAGAAGTCCATATCATAAAAATGAAAATCGAATTGCGGGTCAAACATCAGATCGTTATCCACCAATGTCTTCTTTCTGACCACCAGTAATACACCATCCAGCAGTTCGCATTCCGCCGGAACCGCTCCGAATTCTGATATCGGGCCACAGGCAGTCTCTCCATGCCCCACCGCCCCGCTTAAATTTTCCCGATCATCCCAGGTGAATTTGTCATCAATGAATGCCCATGCTGGCTGACCAGGGAGCCAGCGACGATTTCCTGCCACACCAAGAACATCAAAATGCAATAGACCTTCCAGAATCGTGGAACCGGGGTCGCTTTCATCCATCCAGACATCATCATGGACAAAGACCAGAATATCCCCCAAATCCGCCTTCCTCACGGCATCGTTGTACACTTCCGGAAGACCCCGAGTATTCCGAAAGCTTATATCGGCCGACAACCGAGGGTCATCTTTTATCTTTTGCTTTATGGATATCCCCAGAGCAGACCCGTCCCAGAATTCCTCTTCGGAACACCTTGTTGCACTGACAATTACTATTTTCCCACTATTCCCTGCTTCCATTTTCAACTCCCTTTGTGATCCGGAATATCGCCACTTGAACTTACAATTACCCTACTGTCCTTACTGTACACACTCGTAACTACTCAGCTACTGCTTATGTGAACCACTCGCTGAGTGGTTACTACATCTCTTGCCGAGACAGATTGCTTCCTTTCAAAAAAACTACTGACTGAAGAGCGTCACACAGGCACCGCACGTACAACATATTGCAACGGCATGGCATCTTCGACGGCAATCTCCGGATCGTCTCCAAGTGCCAATGCCATATTTCTTATATTGAGGAGTATTGGATCGAGCCCTGCCTGATCCGCCCCGAAGATACGAGGCATGCCATCTTCAACACGATAACCGGTCGACTCGAACAGCTCGAATATCGTCTTTCGAGTAAACCAGCGGAGGTGTGTACGGTCAAGCAAGCCCGAATCTTCATACTGGAACAACCCTTTGTTCAATCTTGTTTGCACACTCCAGTGTTGCGCATTTGGTATGCAGGCGACAATCGTTCCATTTGGCGAAATAACCTTCCGTATCTCCGACAATACCTTCCAAGGATCCCTGAAATGCTCAATCGTATCCCCGAAAACCCAACAGTCAACACCACTCCCCGTTGATGCCACATCGAAATCAGGATGTTCGATATCAGCGCAAATCGCGATATCGCAATGTCGCTGGGCAAGAGTGGTATATTCAGCATCGATATCTATACCAATATAGCGACATTCCTTGTTGATCTTCTTGTACTCTCTCGCCAGCGCGCCCGAGCTGCACCCAACCTCCAACACGCGTTGCGCATTGGCGGGCATGAAGGTAAGCAGATCTGGATTGTGTGAATCGTGTACTGGTGTCTGTTTCATTGTCTACCCCTCAAGGCAGCAAGGAGTTCATCGGATCCAACCCTGGATCGGATACTCCTCCCTTGCTGCAAAACTATTGAACTGTATTTGATTTTATCGATCTAATAACCATCTGGAAACCAAACGACATTTGCATTCAGTTTCCCTGCCAGGGAACTCAGCGATTTACAGCCCTCACGTTCCCACCGAATTTACCCTGGACTATCGGCACACTGGAATTGACGGGCGTAAATGCCCTGGCCCATTCGTTGATATGGTCTTCCAGGATAAAATGGCGTTTGACCCATTTACGGAGCGCATCCCCCTCCTTCTCTGCCAACTCCAGATTATTGGCATAGCGCATTATGGCTTCCACCCAGGCATCCGTTTCATTGGGAACTCGCTTTACGGGCGCATCCATGGTTTGGTACGGAGTAATATCAGTACAGACTACAGGCCACCCGAGAATGCCATACTCCAATAATCTCAAATTGCTTTTTGCCTCATTGAACCTGTTGATTTCCAGTGGCGCCACCGCGATATCAAGATTGAGGGATGCCATTTTCTCCGGATACTTTTCATAATCTACCCAATCGATATGGTACTCCTTAACGTAGGGGCGAATCTCTTCTGGACACATCCCCATGAATACCCAATCCAGCGCTTCGGATGTTTTCTTTACCACATCTATGATTATTTCCAGATCCCCCTTGTGCTGCTGCGCACCTACCCAGCCAATTCTGGGCTTTTGACTCACACGACGCCTGGATTCAAGTGGAATCCAGACATCCTTCTGCAAACGATTGGGTATAACACGGATATCGTCAATCATATCGGAGTAGGCATCCGCCAATGTCCGAGTTGTCACAATCATTCGATCACACAGTGAAAGCGCCTTGCGTAACCGGGCTCTGGCATTGCGAAAATTTCCCTTGAAGTGCCTGTACACGGAACTTGTCTCGGGGATCTCCGTAATGAGATCATCAAGACTGAATACCCGAAATATCTCCGGTTTGTACTCGGCAATATCCTGAAGAAGCCCCACGTGCATGTCATCGATCCCGGCTTGAACAACCAATACATCCGGATCCATTCTGGCTATCGGTACAAGCGACATCTGGTTGGACATTCCCTTGACAACAACTCGGTGTTCTGTCTGTTGCAACGCATCCCTGGAGATCACATCAAACGGCTGAATAATACGGTACTCACCACTACCGCCGCTCAATGGTAGCCCTAGCACCCGACTACGCTCATGGAATCGAATATCCCAGTTCATAGGCAGTTTGTCATTGACCAGAAAGGCATTCCCCGGTGTCAGGTCAAGATTTTGGTTATAACAAGGGTCATGAATAATCCGGTGAAACCATTTCTTCATAATGGCTTCACGAGCCGCATTCAGCGCAACAACCTCATGCAGATATTTTTCCCCTTTGGTCTTATCCGAAATATGCGCATTTCCGCGATAGGCCATCAGCACGGAATATGGTGTCCATACAATCTTGTAGCCCGCCTCACCCACTCTCATGCATAAATCAACATCCAGATAATCCTTGCTCAAGGCATCAGTGTCCATCCCGCCAATCTTGTCAAATAGCGATTTCCTGATCATCAGGGCGGTGTCGCTGACCGCCGAGAAATTCTGGTCGATCTGTGCACGTTCCATATACCCCTTGCCACCCAGAGTAAGCTGGGATACAAAGGGTTTACCGGCCACATCCCCCATCCCCAGTATCAATCCCGCATCTGCCAGGAATGTTGTCTCGGGAAAGACAACCCGCGGCCCAACGATACCAACGTCCGGGCGTTGTGCATGAGACATGATACGAGACAGCCATTGCGCCTGTTTTGCTTCGACATGGTGTTTCAGAAATAGCAGATACTCCCCCGATACTTCAGCTGCAGCCTTGTTGCAAGCCTCAGCAACCGTCAGCGTTGATTCCAGGTTCATTACATGAACTGCAACAGACTGGTCTCCGGTAATCTCTTCATAGAAACCCAGGGTATCTGGGTCGTCACTCCCCAAATCGGCAATTATTATTTCGAAATTCTCATAAGCTGTTTTTGCAACCAGGGATTTGACACACGAGGAGATATACTCAGACTTGTTTCGGTTTACTATGACAATCGAGACAAATTCTTCCTCTGCATGAATGTGGTTTACCCGTACCGTACCAGGGAGATACCCGGGCCCGGCAAGTGCAGAGATACCGGAGCGCTCCAGATGATTCCTTACCGTCAACATGAGAATCGCTTCATCCGGCTCCTGAACCTCCTTTGGAGTATGGACCAATACATCTTGAATATGGCCCACAGCCTTCTCGCCCCATCGCTCGACGACTTTGAAAGCAAGGTCATGCATTTCGCAGCCAGGCAGGGAATCAAATCCCCCGACACCCCGAAGTGCATCCCGG
>CAYTPO010000091.1:0-30885 GCA_964439815.1 uncultured Thiotrichales bacterium | reverse complement strand
AGATGCCTCTGTAGGCGAGGGGTTTTTTATGTAGCCAGTTGTTTTTTCAAGTAGTTTTGTGATCACTGTTTTGCCCGTTGAATTGGTTTTTCAGAGTATACCAATTTGCTAATCTTCCTACATAATTTGTGTGAGATCGATTGGCTGCATCTGCAGCTGCTACACTTTGCCGCGACCATTATCCGGAATGAAATATCATGAAAATCAGTATCATCAGTGGTAGCCACCGCAAGGACGCCCAGAGTCTGAAGATTGCACGCTTCATCGAGAGGACCTTGCAGGAGAAGGGGCTTGCCGATGAAACTTGGTTGTTCAGTCTGTCGGAGAACCCGTTGCCGCTATGGGAGGAGAGTATCTGGTCCGGAGATGAGACCTGGCAGGCGTTGTTGTCCCCCATTTCCGCAGAATTGGCTGCCAGCGATGGTTTTGTGGTGATTGCGCCTGAATGGCATGGGCAAGTGCCTGCCGGGCTGAAGAACTTCTTCCTGATGTGGGGCAAGGGGGAGCTGGCGCACAAGCCGGCATTGATCGTGACGGTTTCCTCGGCCGATGGTGGTGCCTATCCGGTGGCCGAGTTGAGGATGAGCAGTTACAAGAACAACCGGATCTGCTACATCCCGGAGCAGGTGATTGTGCGTAATTGCGAATCTGTTCTGAATGACAATCCCGGGGATAACAACCCGGATGCCGATGCCTATTTTCGCGATCGTATCACCTGGTCGCTGGGTGTACTCAGGGAGTACGCAGTGGCTCTGGGGCAGGTGCGAAGCTCGGGCGCTGCCGATCTGTCCAGCTACAAGAACGGGATGTAATGACTGCACAAGCCAACGAGTGGGTCTTCGATGTCGATCTGCATGATTTTGATGCGCGGGTTGTGCAGGCATCGTTTCACCAGCCTGTGCTGGTGGATTTCTGGGCTGATTGGTGCTCTCCATGCCGCTATCTCGATCCGGTACTCAAGGAGGTCGTGACCGGATACCGGGGCAAGGTGCTGCTGGCAAAGGTTGAAGTGGATGAGGGTGAGAACATGAAGCTTGCCGGCCATCATCGGGTGCGCGGATTTCCAACCGTCATCCTGTTCGTCGATGGGGAGCCGGTCGATCGTTTCAGCAGTGCGCATCCCCGGCGTTTCGTCGAATCCTTCATCGACAATCATCTGATGGCGGGCAGTCGCGGATCGGGCTGATCAGGATGCCGCCTTTTCCCCATGACCTTGCAGTTGCTGGCGCAGTTAGAGACCGTGAATGGAATCACGTATCATTCGGGAAAAACACACCAACAAGGCAGGAGCAAGATCCATGAGTGAAGACAGTCTGACCCAGGCCTATACCGATATCATTGCCGGTGTAGGAGAAGACGTGACCCGTGAAGGCCTGATAAAGACTCCGGAGCGTGCTGCCAAGGCGATGCAGTATCTGACCCGTGGCTACAATCAGTCACTGGAAGAGGTGCTCAACAACGCTGTGTTCCAGACCGATAACGACGAGATGGTGATTCTCAAGGATATCGAGCTGTATTCGCTGTGCGAGCATCATCTGCTGCCCTTTATCGGGCGGGCGCATGTGGCCTATCTGCCACGCGGCAAGGTGATCGGTCTTTCCAAGATTGCCCGGATTGTCGATATGTTTGCCCGGCGTCTGCAGATTCAGGAGAACCTGACCAAGGAAATTGCCGATGCCATCATGGAGGTGACCGATGCTCAGGGTGTTGCCGTGCATATTCGCGCCAGGCATCTGTGCATGATGATGCGAGGTGTCGAAAAGCAGAATTCGGAGATGAGTACTTCCATCATGCTGGGTGCCTTTCGCAACTCACCGGCGACCCGTAGCGAATTCCTGCAGCTGATTACCAGTTAGGCACCGTACTTTCCTGCGCGCTCTCAACGTGCGGCATCACTTCGAAGTAGCTGAGTAACGTGCGCTGCAGCCAGAAGCGGTTGTTGTCGCTGACCATGAAGTAGCGGTTGCCCTGATGGTGTGCCAGCCCTTCGAAATTATCGATATCCCACCCTTCGCTGCTGCTGAAGATTCCCAGAGGTTCTGTCTGACAGACCTTGTGGGGCTTGCGGGCCGGCGTCTGCAGGCATTCATCGCCGAGTTGTACCTTGTGCAGCGAGATGACGATGGGGGAGAAGATGGAGCTGAAGGAGCGCTCCAGCAGCAGTAGTGCACCATCAGGCATGGTCTCCATTCCCACGATGGCATTGTCGGGCACCGGGAAGCGTGAGATTGCCCACTGTTTCCCTGCCAGGTTGTAGAGGGTTGTGCCCTTTGTCGCCGGCAGCGGAATCTCCGGTGTGGTGATCACGCCAAACTGGGGGTGTACCGTGAGGGCTTCCAGCCCATGGTTGTCACTTTCGTAGCTTGCAGTGTCGTTCAGGGGGCGGGGCAGGGGCAGCTGCTTCAGTTCATGGCCGTTGTTGTCGAACACGGCGACCCGGGGTTTTCGCTCAAAGGAAATCAGCAGGCGGGAGTCGCCTTTCTTCCCGTTGCTGCCTTGTTGCAACGCCAGCCCTTCGGCATCGCGAAACGGCTTTTTCAGTTTCTTGCCATAGCGGTTGCGCAGCTTGAAGGCTGCAATCACCCTGACGTTCACGAGCAGCCCTTCATGGAACTCGGGTTTGAGGTGATACAGCTTTCCCCGGTTGGACAGTGCGTACAGGAGCTGTTCATCCTCATCCCAGGCCAGGCCCGAGAGCTCATTCACCTTGATGCTGTTGACCGCGTCGTCAGGTATGGACAGTGTGCCCAGTAGCCTGATCGACATGAACTGCTCGCCAGCGGTGTATTCCGAGCCCAGCTTGTATCGCGAGGCGCCGCTGACAGTGGTACAGAGCAGCAAGGCGAGCAGGAGGGCGATGACAGCCTTGAAGCAGCGCTTGTGGGCAGGTTTCATCGGCGAACCTGCCTTCTTGCGAGCAGCTGTGCTGCCACTATTGTGCCAGTGCGTCGTTGACGATGGATTCCAGCAACTGCAGTATCGGCTTGTAGGCGGGCTCGGAAGTGTAGGGTTCACGGTAACTGTAGTAGGTCACGCCGGGCTTGCCGGTCAGGGTGTAGACCGAGATGGCGTAGGGACATAGCGTGATATTGTGGCCATTGGCCGCAACGAGTTTGTGGGAGATGTCGGCCTTGCAGAACAGGTAGGTTTCGGCGTCCTTGTAGACCTGTTGCTTGAAGCCCAGGTCGGGGCCGGTTCGGTTCAGCATGGTGGCTGCATGCAGTGTTGCGCTCAGCACCAGCCCCTTGTCTGCAATGGCGCCAAGCAGGTTCTCCTTTGCCCATTCGAAGTCGTTGTCGGTCTGATAGACGAGTGATGGGCCTATTTTTTCCGGCTCGGCAGCGGGTGCGTTCAGGCAGGCGCCCAGCCCTGCTGTCAGGGCAATGGTAAATAGCGTGATCTGTTTCATGGTGTGACCTCTGGAGGTTGTGCTTGAAGGGTTTTGCTGGAGTGTCTCATCCGATTGGTGGCCGCTGGTACAGTCATCCTACACGTACCATTCCCTGAGTATTTCATCCGCTGCCATGGGGCTGACCTTGAGCAGGCTGGGTTCCCCGTTCATGGGCGCAATCCTGACTTCGACCTCATCCGCCTTGCGACCCTGGCTGAAACGCGCCGTGATACGGGCGGCCAGCTCCCAGTCTTCCGGACTCAGATTATCACCATCGATCAGCGTGATGGGGCCTGCATGACTGACGGTTTTGATGTGATGGAATGATTTACGATAGCCTTCCATGTAGCGGGTTTCCGACTCTTCGCGGGAAACGATCAGCTTGAAGTGCTTGTCGGGTCGCAGGTGGCGGCCCATGTTCAACAGTAGGATGTCATCGAATTCGTAGTCGCGGCTACCGCGATGAGTCCAGAAATCCTGCAGCTTGTGGGTGTAGTTTTCGTCCGTCAGCACACAGCAGCCACCGGAAGGCTGGGCGAATTCCCTGATGCCATAGTCTTGCGCCATCTGAATCTGCGGCTTGCGGGAGCGTCCGCTGAGTCCCAGCAGTTTTTCCCGGTCGATCCATCCTTCGCGCTCGGGCAGCGTGGCGGGCAGGTTTCTGGCGCTGAGAGGCCTGACCAGCAGATCGTCTGCGCCTGATTCGCGGGCGATGATCGGCATTGTCTCCTTGCGCTGTGATTTGGGGCGTTGGCCGACGACTTCGCCGGTCACGATGAAATCGAAACCGTTTTCCCTGATCCACTCCTGTGCCTTCCCTACCATGAAGATCTTGCAATCCAGGCAGGGATTCATGTGGGCGCCATAGCCGTGTTTAGGATTTATTACAATGTCCTTGTATTCATCGACTATATTAATAATGTGGTGTTCGATTCCCAGCTGCTCGGCAACCCAGAATGCATGGTTGCGGGTAGGTACGTTGCCACGGTAGACGCCGCTCATGTGGTGGAGTCCATCGATGCAGAACCCGGTAAAGAATGTGATGCCTTCAACATGGATGCCCTGGTCAAGCATCAGTTTGGCGGCCAGCATGGAGTCGAGACCGCCGGAGATGAGTGCTACGGCCTTGCGCTGTTGAGCCATGGAACCTCGGATAGTCGATAAAACCTGAAGTATAGCAATGTTCAGGCTTGTGGAGGCCTAATGCCTGACGTCATGTAATGGGAAGCACAGGTGCGGAACAAAATCCATTATGACACTGTCGAACTATGAACGAATTCCATCAAGGCCTCGGAAATAGCTGCTATAACCAGTGACCACAGTGAAATCAACAGAACGAAAACTATGACCAATTTGCCAGCAGGAAACCCGATGCATGCCTTGCTGGAAAGGCGTGTACATCCCGTTCATCTGAAGATGCGCAAGCAGATCGAGGAGGAGCGGGATGCCAAGGTATTTGGCCAGGGGCTGGGTTTCTTTCATATTGAAAACTGGTACTCCATCCATGCGTTGATACGGGCAAGCCTGCGCTTGAGCTTCCTGCATGAGCGTGGTCGGCGCAATGCATTGAAGCTGACCTGTACCAGCAATGAAATCTCATTGCCACACTTGCCCGAAGCGTTTGACGGATTCAAGGTGCTGCATTTGAGTGATCTGCATCTCGATGTCAATGAGCACATGGCGAGTGCACTGATCGAGCGAGTGCAGGCGCTTGATTACGATCTCTGTGTGATCACGGGTGATTTCAGGGCCAAGACCTTTGGTCCCTATGAAAATGCTCTGGCTGCAATGAAGCGGGTTCGCAAGGTGCTTGGCAACCCTGTCTACGCGATTCTGGGTAACCATGACTCCATCGATATGGTACCGGGGCTGGAGGGTATGGGGATACATGTCATGCTCAATGAGTCGGCCGTTATCGAGCGTGGCGGCGAGCTGCTCTATCTGGCGGGTATCGATGATCCACACTATTACAAGGCGCACAATCTGGAAAAGGCTGCGGAGGCCATTCCCGCCAATGCTGCGTCCATTTTGCTGTCGCACAGTCCTGAAACCTATCAGCATGCTGCTCATGCCGGATTCGATGTTTTCTTTTGTGGCCATACTCATGGCGGGCAGATATGCCTTCCCGGCGGTTGGCCGCTGATGTGTAACGCCAAGGCGCCGCGCTCGGTTTGCAACGGTGTCTGGAAATACAAGCAGATGCACGGCTATACATCCAAGGGTTCTGGGGCATCCGTAGTGGATGTACGCTACAACTGTCCACCGGAAGTCACGGTACATACGCTACGCAAGGATAAGGACGGCGCTGCCGGATAGGCATCATCGAAGTGGCAGTCTGTTGCCGCAAATGATGTACGTTGCCCTTGGCTGGCGCCAAAAAAGCGACGCTTTATCCAGTGAATTACGCCATTGAGGTTAATCTTCTTAAACACTGACGGGTAGACGGTTTTACCTATGGAGGAATTACAGTATAGTGAATCCATCATGTTGAATTCAAAAAGTTTTTGGGGAGGATTCAGCAGGGAAAGCCTATTGGCACATGATAAAGCGGCAACCCGGCACGCCGGGTTGAAAACCCTTGGTGAATTTGAAGTGTCAAATAAATATTGACGTTTCATTGGGGGTGAAAGGGCAGGATGCCTTTGTAGTGAGAACATCCGGCTGGGCGCAGGAAAGATCAGGATACCGTTAGCCCATTGGACATGCCGACAATTGTTGGGCTCTTGTAGCCTTATCGATTAATTACTGGCTGATACTAAAATGATCTTTCTAAACAAGAAAAAGAGCAAAAACAAAAATAATAACAACCGACAAACATCTGCCACAACTCCTGTCCCACAGGAGAAAACACAAGATTTCCGTTTCGTTCGAAAATTCAAGGACATCAATCTCGATTCCTCAGGTCAGTTCGGCTTTGCCAATGCAATGCTCGGCGAGATGTCCGATGGCATGCAGCATCGCGGGATACAGGTGCTTGACGGCTTTGCGCTGAGTTATGAGGCGTTCGAACGATTCCTCGATTTCAACCAGTTGAGATCCTTTCTCAGCAATCAGATCATCCATGTCGATCCGGATAATCTGGAAGCGTTGACCAAGCTGACAAGTAGCATCCGGAACAGGATACTGCGGGCGCCCTTCCCCGAGGAGGTGGCAACCGAGGTGAAAGCCGCGTATGCCATGATCGGCCATGGATGCAGCTCACAGATTCCATTGATCGTGCGCAATGCACCTCTGGTGGCGGGGAGTGATCCCTCTTCATTCATCAGTGAACAATCGTCCTGCCTCAATATCACTGGCGAAAACAAGCTGCTTCGTGCTGTACGCCGGGTGTATGCCGATGCGTTTTCCGCCAAGACGGTAACCCACTGCCTCAAGCGCGGGCTTGACCTGCACAAGATGACGGTAGCAGTTTCCATACAGGAGATGGTTTATTCCGATCATGGTGTCTCGGGCATGATGTATAGCCTGGATACGCAGTCGGGCCATCCCGATGTGGTCACCATCGCTTCGACCTATGGGCTGGGCGAAAGCATCAATAGCGGCGTTGTCAGCCCTGATGAATTCATGGTGTACAAGCCAACGCTGGAAAAAGGCTATCGTTCGATCATCAAGCGCGAGCTGGGTGACAAGTCCATCAAGCGTGTTTATACGGACAGTACCGGGATATCGAGTTCGGTACTGGATATCGGTGTTCCGGTGGCTGATCGGGAGCGATTTTCACTGACGGATGACGAGGTATTGTCGCTGGCATTGCTGGCGCTGGAAATCGAGCAGTACTGTTCGAATCTGGTTGGCAAGGCTTGCCCCATGGAAGTCGAGTGGGTAAAGGATGACCAGACCGGCATGTTCTACATCATTCAGGCGGCTCCCGATTCCTCCCACGCCAGGCAGTCGACTTCGGTCTATTCCGAATACCGTCTTGAAGACAAGGGCTGGGTACTTACCACGGGGCGTAGCGTCGGCCACAAGATCGTGACCGGGCGGGCGCGGGTCATCCGTGATATCAGGAAGATGGGCCAGCTGGAACCGGGAGAAATTCTGGTGACCGAGTGTACCTCTCCCGATTGGGAACCCGTTCTGAATCGGGCTGCGGCTATCGTGACAGACAAGGGTGGGCGTTATTCGCACCCTGTTGCTGTTGCTCAGGAAATGGGGGTGCCGGCTGTCATCGATTGTCGCTCCGCCACCGACGAGATCGAGACCGGGCGCGTGATAACGGTCGTTTGTGGCGAGCATGATGTCGGCTGCGTCTATGATGGCGAAGTTGCATTCAGTGTTCAGGAGCGGGACTTTTCCCGGTTCGAGCATACGACCAGTACCAGCCTGAAACTGAATCTGACCAACCCTGACAAGGCACTTGGGTATTCCTTCCTGCCCGTTGACGGAGTGGGTCTGGTTGGCCTTGAAAGCATCATCGACAACTCGATTGGCGTTCATCCGCGCGCCCTGCTCGAATATGAAGGGCAGGCGCCGGAAGTACAGTTCGAGATCGATGAAATCGTGGCGGGTTATTCCGATCGGCGCGACTATTACATCGAGAAGCTGGCTGAAGGTGTTGGCATGATTGCCGCAGCGTTCTATCCGCGGCCCGTCATGGTCAGGTTCAGTGATTTTCGCAGCAACGAGTACGCAGCACTTTTCTCGGGTGAATCGTTTGAAGACAACGAGGAAAACCCCAAGCTCGGTCTGCGTGGTGCATCACGCTATTTCTCGAAGAACTTTCAGGAGTGCTTTCAGCTCGAATGCGAGGCACTGCGACGGGTACGGTATGAAATGGGGCTGACAAACCTCAATGCCATTGTCCCCTTTGTTCGCACATTGGAAGAGGGGGAAAAAGTGCTGTCCCTGGTTGAGGCATGTGGCCTGAAACGCGGGGCTGGTGGCATGCAGATCTACATGATGTGCGAGACCCCGGCCAATGTTCTGATGGCGGATGAATTTCTGGAATTGTTCGATGGTCTTTCGATTGGCACCGACGACCTCACCGAGCTGACCGTGGGTGTCGATAAGGATTGCGGTCATTTCGACAACATCGATGTGCGCAATCCGGCCGTCAAGAAGATGATCTACCTGGCCATCGAGGCGTCACATCGGTGTGGCAAGCCGGTGGACATCTGCGGCTCGGCAACCTCGAAGAACAAGGAGATTACCGCGTGGCTGGTGGAGCAGGGTATCGACAGTATCTCCTGTGATCCCAATGAATATTTTGCCGTATACGAAGCGGTATCCGAAACCGAGCAATCCGTCTTCGAAAGCGATACCCAGCAGTTTCCTGCGGCATCGGTGGTAAAACTGCACGCTTGAACCATAGCCTCAAGCCGATCTCTCGATAAGGACTCTCCTCGTTCCGGTGGGAAATCAGCCCGTTGCAGGCTGATTTCCCTGCCGACTGCTGCTCAGAAATATCTGGCAATCAGGGTATTTTCGCCAGCCTCCTTTTCCAAAGGCACCCTGACGATATGCCCGCTGCCTGGCGCAACGGTTACCTTTTCTCCCCTGGTGTTTTCCATGTACTTCAGCTGGTAGTCGTAGCTTCCCTGCGGCATGATGATTTCCAGTCTGTCGCCGAGTTCGAAACGGTTCTTGACATCGATTTCGGCCATCCCGCTTTCCCTGTCATAGCGGATGACTTCGCCAACAAAATTCTGTTGCCGTGCCTGGGAGGCGCCTTCCATGTAGTTCTGGTAATCCGGGGTGTGGTGGCGCTGGTAGAAACCATCGGTATAACCCCGGTTGGCGAGATTCTCCAGCGTGCCAAGCAGCTGCTCGTCGAAGGGTTTTCCCGCAGCAGCGTCATCGATGGCCTGGCGGTAGGACTGTGCGGTGCGGGCAACATAATAGTGGGATTTGGTGCGACCCTCGATTTTCAGACAATCGATGCCGATCTCGACGAGCTGATGCACATGCTCCACTGCCCGCAGATCCTTGGAGTTCATGATATAAGTGCCGTGCTCGTCTTCCATGACCGGCATGAGTTCGCCGGGGCGGTTCTTTTCCTCGATGAACCAGGCCTTTTCGGCGGCAGGGTGGTGCGTGCTTTCATCGGCGGGCCGATAGACGCCCGCAGCATCCTCGACGGCTGGTTTGGTGTTGTATTCCCAGCGGCATGCATTGGTGCAGGTTCCCTGATTGGGGTCCCGATGATTGAAGTATCCCGATAACAGACAGCGCCCGGAATAGGCGATGCACAAGGCGCCATGGACAAAGACTTCCAGCTCCATGTCGGGACACTCCTGACGAATTTCGGCGATCTCATCGAGCGACAGTTCGCGGGAGAGAATGATGCGCTCGATGCCCATGGACTGCCAGAAACGTACCGCTGCATAGTTGACGGTATTGGCCTGGACTGAGAGGTGAATGGCCATGTCGGGCCACTGTTCGCGCACCATCATGATCAGGCCGGGGTCTGCCATGATCAGGGCATCCGGTTGCAGTGCAACCACCGGATCCAGATCCTCGATGAATGTACGAACCTTGCTGTTGTGCGGCATGGCATTGACGGTCAGGAAAAACTTTTTCCCCCTGTCATGGGCGGCCTGAATGCCGGTTGCCAGCATCTCGCCATGGAATTCGTTGTTGCGCACCCGCAGGCTGTAACGAGGCTGGCCGGCGTAGACTGCGTCAGCACCGTAATCGAAAGCGTAGTTGAGACTCTTCAAGGTGCCGGCGGGAGCCAGCAGTTCTGGTTTTTTCATTGATGGAATTCGCAAGATGGATCGACCGAGTTTATCTTACTCGCGGGAATAAGGTAATCTTCACAGTTCTAATGAGGAATTGGTTGCAATCGATTCTTCCGACGGGGTGCGGGATCAATCCGGAGCAACGAGCAGGCCTTATGGATTCTGGTTTTCAGATATGAAGCTGACAAGTTGGGTACTGGCGTTTCTAACGCTTACCGTCCTTACCGTCATCGCACTCGCGCTATCGGGTGTCAGGCCCAAACCCGATTTGGGTTCGGTCAGGCTCGTGGGTACCGCGGAGCAGGTAGAGCGAGGGCAATACCTGAGCAGCATTGCAGGGTGCCGAAACTGTCACTCCGATCTGCGTGATTCCGACGCGTTATTTGCCGGCGGTAGGGCATTCGAAACCCGCTTTGGCACCTATTATTCGCCCAATATCACACCGGACAAGCGCACGGGCATCGGGCGCTGGAAAAGAGATGAATTCGTGGTTGCCATCCAGTATGGCGTCAGCCCCAAGGGGGCGCATTACTATCCGGTCTTCCCCTATACCGCACTCAGCAACATGCGTAACGAGGATACCCTGGCAATCTACGAATACCTGAAAACCGTTGAACCCGTGAGTCGCGAAAATCACCGGAATGAGCGTGCATTGTTTGTCTGGAGAAATACCGTGCAGCTCTGGAAAAGACTGTTTTTCGAACGCAAGGTGTTCCAGCCCGACCCGCTGAAGTCGGCCTTGTGGAACCGTGGCCGCTATCTGGCGGATGCCGTGATGCATTGTGGTGAATGCCATACCCCGCGAAACTTCATTGGTGTACCAGACAAGCGTCGCTATTTCAGTGGGGACGACAGCCGCTCGGTTATGAATGCCTCGGTACCCGACATCACCCAGAATAAGGAGACCGGGATTGGCTACTGGAGCGATCGGCATTTGCTGCATTTCATCAAAAGCGGTGAAAGGCCCGATGGCGTGCGGGTGCGCAAGGAAGTTTTTGGTGTCGCTTTCCATTCCATGAATTATCTGTCAGATGACGATGCAAAGGCCCTGGTCGAATACCTGAAAACCGTCCCCGCATCGCACTGACGGGTCAGGTTGTGCCGTGCCGGGCATTGTCGTATCTGCCGAGACGCATCAGCAGCAGACCACCTGCCAGGAACAGCAGCAGCAGGGAAAGCAGCCCGATTCTCGGATTTCCTGTTGCCAGTCCTACACTGCCCACCATCAGGGGGCCGAGAATGGCGGCAAATTTTCCCAGCATATTGTAGAAGCCAAAGAATTCGGCCCCCTTATCCGCAGGAATGAGTCGTGCATAGTAGGAGCGACTCAGCGACTGGATGCCGCCCTGAAACAGCCCGATACAGATGGCCAGTGCATAGAACTCCCAGCTGTGGCGCATTTGCGAGGCCCAGATCGTGATTAGCGCATAGGCGAGAATACCAATGAGAATGGTGGGACGGGCACCCAGCCGTTTTCCCAGCCAGCCAAAGAACAGCGCCGCCGGAAAGCCGATGAATTGCGTGATCAATACCGCGGTAATCAGCCCCTTGCTGTCAAAGCCGATGGCCTTGCCATAATCCACCGCCATTCTGATGACCGTATCCACACCGTCGATATACAGCCAGTAGGCTGCAAGAAATATCAGCACAGGCCTAAGCTGGCGGATATGCTGAAAGGTGGCGCGCAACTGGGTGAAACCGGATTTGGCTGCGGCTGCGATGCTGCCGGCAGGTTTGTTGCGCTGTCTCTCCCTTACCCACAGTACCAGTGGCAAGGTGAATACGGCCCACCACAGTGCGGTGATGACAAAGGATAGCCTGACGGCCTCGGTTGTGCCGGCAAGGCCAAAGCGTTCGGGATCCATGGTCAACCATACACAGCCTGCAAACATCAGCCCACTGCCCAGATACCCCAGCGCAAAGCCCAGGGCCGACACCTGATCGATTTCTTCTTCACTGGAGATATCCAGCAACAGCGCATCGTAAAAGACATTGGCGGTCATCCAGCATACCGTTGATAGCCAGAAAAGGGTGGTTGCAACCAGCCACTGCCCCTGGGGAATCCAGAAGAATCCAGCAGTAGCAGTCATGCCGGCAGTTGCGCTGATGATCAGCAGGCGTTTCTTGTAGTTTCCCTGGTCGGCGATGGCGCCGAGAAATGGCGCAACAAGGACAATGAACAGACTGGCCGTGGCATTGGAGGCGCCGAGATAGAAGGTGGTTTGAGCCGAGTCGATGCCTTGTGCCCAGTATTCCCGAAAGAACAGCGGGAAGAACGTGGTCAGCACCACCACGGCGAAGATGGAGTTGGCCCAGTCGTAAACTGCCCAGGCTAGGGTGGATCTGCTTGGCTGCATGGGATCGGTAGGGCCGGCAAATGAATCGACCTGCCACGATACCGAATCAGGCGGCAGGGCGCCAACTCAACCGTTGGTTCTGGTTCCTGCCACGATATCGAGGTTGTGCAGCCGGGTGAGTGTCTGGTGGCCTCCATCGATGACGATTTGAGGATTGGGGTGCCGAATTTCCTCGGCGATCGTCTCCAGCAAGCTCTGCCCCGACTGATCGCTATTGGTTTCCAGCAATTGAAACAGACGGGCTGTTACCGGGTTGGCCTCGATGAAGCCGACATTGTCCTCCCGATCACGATAGACGATCAGATGATTGGGCTGTGCCGAGGGTTCATCCGGCTGGTAGTCCTGACTGATGTGCTGGACAGGCCATTGGTAGCCCAGTAGCCAGGCTGTGGGTGACAGTACGGGAATTTCCCGCAGCAGATCGCCATGACGATCGATTGCGGATGCGTCAGCCGCCTCATCGAGTATCATCAGGGCGAGTTCGACCCACTCATAATGTGCCAACTCGAGCATGAAGGGGGGATCGATTGCAGTGGGCTGGTAGGTCGTTTGCAGAAATGCCAGGAACTCTTCGGAGATTTTTGCAAAGTAGGGTGTCTTGCAGCGGTGATCGGCAAAGAAGCTGCGCACCAGCGCCAGCCAGTCCTCTTCGTTGTACAGGGATCGCAGTACCGGGAAGCCGTTCTCCAGAAAGCCGTTGATGTTGTTGAAAAAGAGATCGCGATAAATGGCCATGCGGCGATCTTCCACACCTTCTGGCAGTGGTGCTTCAGCGGGTTTGCGAATATGGGCGGCAAAGGCATTTTGCAGCTGCTGGAAGTCTCTGACATCAGCCATGAGCAACCCCATCGCGGCCTGAACGCAGCTGTGCATCGTGAACCTGTCTGACTTCCGCCATCATTTCATTGATGGGTGGGATATTGAAATCACGCTCGATCAGCGTCGGGAAAACGCCAAAGTGCTCATAGGCGATATCGAGCAATTCCCAGACGGGTTCGATGATGTCGGCACCATGGGTATCGACAATCAGATCCTCGGCTTCCTGATAGTGACCGGCAATATGGGCATAGGCAATGCGCTCGCCTGGCAGGCCTTGCAGGTATTCCACTGCATCGTAGCGGTGATTGACCGAATTGACATAGATATTGTTGACGTCCAGCAGCAGGCTGCAATCGGCTTCTTCGAGTACCGCATTGATGAACTCGATCTCGCTCATCTCCTGGCCGGGCGCGGCGTAGTAGGAGACGTTCTCCATGGCTATGCGCTGTTCCAGTATGTCCTGCACCCGTTTGATTCGGGCAGCAACATAGTGGACCGCCTCTTCGGTAAAGGGGATCGGCATCAGGTCATAGAGATGGCCATCATCCGAGCAGTAACTCAGATGTTCGCTGTAGAGCCGGATATCGTGCTCACTGATGAACCCCTTGATGTCGCGGACGAGGTCTTCATCGAGTGGTGAGGGGCCGCCTATGGAGAGTGATAGGCCGTGGGTAATGAATGGCATGCGCTCGGTATAGGTCTTGAACTGTTTTCCCAGGCGGCCACCGATGCCGATCCAGTTTTCCGGTGCGACTTCCATGAAATCAATGGACTGGAGATGGTATTCGGTCAGGTCGTCGAGCATGTCGCGACGCAGGCCCAGGCCCGTGCCGTTAACGGGAAATTGTTGCAAAGCCATAATAGGAGTCTCTTGAGCAGCCCTTTGAGTATACTGCAGTCCAGCAGTCGGCAGGGCTGAAAGTCTGATCATGCAGACAGTGCCTGATGTGTCGTCCGAAGACGTGAATCGCATGATTATGCATGATCCGGGATAAAACGCGATGGGCTATGTCGCCACAGCCCATCGATAGACTCTACCAGGGGAGGGGAAGTCCGGTAGAGCTCGTTCCTGTCAAAAAACTACTTGTTGCCGCCGCACTTACCTTCCATCGCCTTGTCTGCGCCGGTTTTGTCGCCGCCACATTTGCCTTCCATGGCCTTATTGCCGCCGCACTTGCCTTCGCCGCATTTACCTTCCTTCATCTTGCCGGCGCCAGCTTTATCGCCGCCACATTTGCCTTCCATGGATTTGTTACCACCACACTTGCCTTCCATGGCTACCTGGTAACCGGAGGAGAGTTCTGTCATGCCGAAAGGGTTGGCTTCGGCGTTTGCGGTGGAGACAACCAGAGCGCTGCTTGCCAGGGTCAGTCCAAGAGCCAGGGCGACGGGTGATTTTGGTGATTTGTTCATTGCCATTTATTTGTTCTCTCAATTTCGTTTGGTGTTAGTGATATCGGGTGTCCACCTGACGGTGGTGAGGTCAATACCGGACAGCTTTTCTGCTGCGGGATTTTCCACACCACGTTGTTATCGTTATCGGGAGGCGGTGGTACCCAAGGTGTCGAAGCCACTTCAATTGTGTCTGGTTTTACGCAGCGGCTTGCGTTATGGATGCATGAAGGAGACGACAATCAGGAAAGTTTGCGAATACACTCCATGTAATCCAGCTCATCGGGCGGGGCATTGTCTCGCTGGGATTGCCAGAGCATCTGCCCCAGACAGTCCATTATGCGGTGCTCGGCTTCGGATTCGCCGAGTCGGCCGATCAGCTGCTGGTAGAGCTTGCGGATGCCCGATGGTCGATCAATGCTAACCTGTTCGCGGATGGCAATATGCATTCCCATGTGCAGGAAGGGGTTTGTCTGCCCACCCTCGATGGTGAACTCCTGCCGGGGGGCTGCATCGGGATTGGCGAGCAGGGTGTGGTACTCCGGGTGCAGCAGAATCACATCCAGCAGCATTTGCTCCATGGGCTCCAGTGGCTGTCCCTGCTGATGTTTGGCGAACACCTGGCAATAGAAGGCCCGCATCTGGTCACGATCCTGAAACATCAGAAGGTCACCCCGGCGCCGATGTAGAGGCGCTGGTGGCTGAACGAGAGATCGAGGTCGGTGGGCGTGGTTGCGGTAAAGCCTTGTACGGTCACACTGGCCTTGTCGAAATCCCAGGCGTCACGTTGCCAGCCTGCTGTCACAAAGCTGTTGCGTGGCAGCCACGGCTTGTGAAACTGCCTGCCCGGAAAGTAGTGCAGCGCCAATGTGATTGAGTGATAGCTCCCGTCGATATCGAATTTTCCTTCGATCAGATCGTTGTCCACCGAGCCGGTTTGCAGATTGAAGATCCACTTGCCACTGATGCTCAACCCGTTGACACCGTGCCATTCGGCAGTAACGACAGGACCGAGCTTGTAGCTGCGAATCCGGGTATCGAAGCTGTCCATCAATTCCAGTATCACATTGGCATCATCCTGCAGGTTGCGGGTTTCCATGAAGGGCATGCTGATGCCGGTATTGATGCCGGCCGAAACCGTGCCTTGTGGTGTGTGGAGCAGATCATACCCAAGATGGAGATCGACGTTGGTACCGTGAATGCGGTAATCCGCGGGAACCGGCACGCGGGTATAGGTTGCCACCTGGTCGCTGACGCTGCCACCAAAACCGGGAATGGGCGTTGTCAGTGGTGTACTCGCAAAATCGGTCAGCCGGTTCAGGGTGTCGGAGGAAAAATAGTCCAGGTTGAAACCGGCAAAAAACCGGCTGCCGCCAATGGAATAGTGTGGTTCGGCCAATGAAATTGTCGTTGTCGGCAATGAAAACCCTGCTTCCATGACGGGGTTGATGGCACCATCGAGATCAAAATCACCGTTGGCTATTCGCACCTCCAGCGCCTGGGCAGTGGAAATCGTCAGCAACCCCGCAGCGGCTGCCGAGTACAGAAAAGAGGGGGTGGTCAATGGCATTTTCATGGGTTTTTTGCACAGGGTTCGGGTTTTTGTCGGTAGTCGCAGAGATCACAGATAATGCATTCACCGCATTTGGGCTTGCGTGCCACGCAGGTGTAGCGACCAAGCAGAATCAGCCAGTGGTGAGCATCATGCAGAAACTCCTTCGGGATGAATCTCAGAAGTTTCTTCTCCACCTCCAGTACAGTCTTGCCCGGTGCAATGCCGGTGCGGTTCGCAACCCGGAAAATATGGGTATCGACCGCCATGGTGGGGTGGCCGAATGCCGTGTTCAGGATCACATTGGCTGTCTTGCGGCCGACGCCAGGCAGGGATTCCAGTGCCTCGCGGTCATCTGGCACCTCACCATGGTATTTTTCAACCAGAATGCGACAGGTCCTGATGATGTTCTTTGCCTTGGTATTGAACAGACCGATCGTCTTGATGTACGCCTTCAGCCCCTCCTCGCCCAGCGCCAGAATGGCCTCCGGCGTGTTGGCCGCCCTGAACAGCTTGTCGGTGGCCTTGTTGACTCCCTTGTCTGTTGCCTGTGCCGAGAGAATGACGGCAATCAGCAATTCGAACGGCGTGGTGTAGTTCAGCTCGGTCGTGGGATGGGGGTTTGCCGCCCGCAGGCGGGAGAAGATCTCGTAGCGCTTTTCCCTGTTCATCTCAGCGGGCAGTCTGGCTGTCGGTGGCAGGATGAAAGGTGATGGGCGACTCCCTGACGATGCGCTTGCGCTTGTCCGCCCGGGCGTCGATCAGGTTCTTGATGGCCAGCAGCAGCCCCAGACCGATAAAGGCGCCCGGTGGCAGAATGGCGAGCAGAAAGCCGGAATAGTCGCTGGAAATCGTAATCTGCAGTGCGCGTGCCGATTCGCCGAACAGCATGTGGGCGCCGGAGAATATGGTCCCCCGCCCCAGCACCTCACGCAGCGTCCCCAGTACCACCAGCACCAGTGTGAATCCGGTGCCCATTGCCAGACCATCGACAAAGGCCAGTGATACCGGGTTCTTGGAGGCAAAGGCCTCGGCACGGCCGATGATGGCGCAGTTGGTGACGATTAACGGAATGAAGATCCCCAGCGTCTTGTACATGTCATAGAACCAGGCGTTCAGAATCAGCTCGATGGCGGTGACGGTCGAGGCAATGACCAGCACATAGACGGGAATACGGATGGCCGGACGGACGATATCGCGGATCAGCGCCACGATCGAATTGCTGATGATCAGCGTCAGTGTCGTGGCGATCCCCAGCCCCAGCCCATTGACGGTGGTCGCGGTCACCGCAAGCAGCGGGCACAGACCCAGCAGTTGAACCAGCCCGGGATTGTTCTTCCACAGGCCTTCCCTGATCAGATGCAGCGGAGTGTTGGTATTGGCAGACATTCAGGATGACTCCCTGGCAAACAGCGTGTGTTTGTGCAGATTGAAATATAACAGGGTTTTCTTGATGGTGTTGACGACCAGGCGGGGTGTGATGGTTGCGCCGGTGAACTGGTCGAATACACCACCATCCTTTTTCACAGCCCAGCCTGGTAGCTGCGGATTGCCGATGGAGTGGCCGGCGAAATGGTAGATCCAGTCGCTGCGCTCGGCCTCGATCGCATCCCCCAGCCCGGGGGTCTCGCGGTGCTCCAGCACCCGCACCCCGGTCAATGTGCCGGAGGTGTCGACACCGATCAGCATGCGTATCGGCCCGGCATAGCCTTCGGGGGCCGTGGTTTCGAAGACGGCTGCCACAGGCTTGCCATCCTTGCGGGCACGATAGACGATGGTGGGGTAACGGCTGGAAAAATCCGGATCGTCGATGGTAATGACATCGCTGAGAATGTCATTGTCATAAAGCTCCGGGGCCACCACTTCGTTCAGGTTCTTCAGCCGGGCGGCAATGATATTGGCTTCACGGCGCTCGGCGGTAACGGCTTCGATGGTGGCGACCAGCCCGGCACCGGCCAGACCGAATACGCCCAGAATCAGCGCGGTCGAAAGTGTCTTGTCCAGTTTCATTGCATCAACCCCGCCCGTTCTGGCCGTAGATTCGAGGGCGTGTGTATTCGTCGATCATCGGAGCGGCCATGTTCATCAGCAGTACGGCAAAGGCGATGGCATCCGGGTAACCGCCCCAACTGCGGATCGTGAAGGTCAGGATGCCCACCCCGGCGCCGAAGATCAGCCGTCCCCGGGGCGTCGTGCTGCCGGAGACCGGATCGGTGGCGATGAAGAAGGCACCCAGCATTGCGCCGCCACCGAGCAGGTGGTAGAGCGGTGAGCTGTAGTATTCCGGATCATACAGCGAGAAGGCCGCAGCCATCATGCCCAGCGCCAGCAGCAGTGATACCGGTACCTGCCAGCCGATGATGCCACGCTTCAGCAGCCACAGCCCACCAACTGCATAGCCTGCCGAGATCCACTCCCAACCTTCACCGGCGACCAGCCCGAAGGTCACGGTTTTGTGGATCTCGCTGATGGTCTGGCCCTGCCGCAAGCCGCTGCGGATCGAGTCCAGCGGGGTTGCGGCAGTGACTGCATCCCAATCCAGCCCGGTCGGGAAGGTGCCGCTAAAGACGACCTGCAGTGAATCCCACAGTCCGAGGTGGAAATCGGCAATGCTGGCGGGCGTCAGCCAGCTGGTCATGGGTGCCGGAAAGGAGATCAGCAACACCACATAGCCGACCATGGCCGGATTGAACGGGTTGTAGCCCAAGCCACCATAAAGTTGCTTGGCAACGACAATGGCGAAGAAGACGCCCACGGTCAGCAGCCACCAGGGGGCCAGTGGCGGCAGCGCCAGTACCAGCAGCCAGGCCGTGACAATGGCGCTGCAGTCGCTGATGACCGGTTTGATCGGCCGCTTGCGCAGCGCCAGAATGGCCGCTTCAAAGCCGACGGCCAGCAGTGTCGCCAGCACCAGGTTGATGAGGATGCCCCAGCCGAAGAACCAGGTTGCCGCGGCAATGCCGGGAATCAGCGCCAGCAGTACCTGACGCATCATCCGGCTGACGCTGTTGACGGATTCGAGATGGGGGGAGCTGGAAGTCTTGAATTCCACGGTTACTTGTCTGACTCCTGATCCGGTTGGGTGTTGGCAGCGGCCTGTTCCTGCTGCGCCGATTTGCGCGCCTTGACGCGATCGAGTGCGGCCTGAATTGCTGCCTTTTTCGGGTCCTGTTCACCACTGCCGTTGTTCTTGCTGGCCTTCTTCTTTTCCAGCGCCGCCTTCTTGGCGGCCAGCCGGGCTGCCTTTTCGCGGGCCTCGCGGGCCAGCCGTTCCTCTCGCAGCTCATGGCGGATGCGGGCGCGATCCGCCTTCTCCTTCTCGCGGCGCAAGTGTCTGATTTCACCCTTGGCGTGACGATAATACTGCACCAGCGGAATATGGCTGGGACACACATGGTCGCAGCAACCGCATTCGATGCAGTCGAACAGGTGGTAATCCTCGGCCTTGTCGTGGTTGTTGGCGCGGGCATGCCAGTAGAGTTGCTGCGGCAGCAATTGTGCCGGGCAGACGCTGGCGCACTTGCCGCAACGAATGCAGGGGCGGGCCTGGTGGATGTCGCGGATATGCGTATTCGCCAGCACGCAGTTGCTCGACTTGATCAGTGGGACTTCGTCGCTGTGCAGCGCGATACCCATCATTGGCCCCCCGATCAGCAATTCCTGCACCTCCGGGGTATAGCCGCCGCTGGCCGAGACAGCCTCGCTGATCAGCGTGCCGATACGCAGGTGGACATTCTGTGGCTTGCGCACACCCTCGCCGGAGACGGTCACGATGCGTTCGATCAGTGGCACTCCCTCGACAATGGCCCGATGGATGGCATGAGTTGTACCGACGTTCTGGCAGACGATGCCGATATACAGTGGCAGTCCACCGCTGGGAACCTCCTTGTTGGTCAGAATCCTGATCAGCTGCTTTTCGCCGCCGGAGGGGTAGAGGGTCGGAATGGTGATGACTTCGGTATTGTCCAGCCGGGCAGTGATCACTGCCTTGCGCATGGCGTCGATTGCCTGCGGCTTGTTGTCCTCGATGCCGATCAGGGTTTCTGCCGGGTTCAGCCGCTGCTGCAGGATGGCGATGCCGGAGGCAATGCCATCGGCCTCCTCGCGCATCAGCATGTCGTCACAGGTGATATGGGGTTCACACTCGGCGCCGTTGATGACCAGCGTCTGGATCGAGTTCTTGTCGATGCGCAGCTTGGCGGCGGTGGGGAAGGCGGCACCACCCAGCCCGACGATGCCGGCGTCCCGGATCAGTGAGTCGATCTCGGTGGCCGCAAGTTTGTGGACATCCTCGACTGGTGCTGGCAAGCCGGTATGCCAGCGGTCTTCGCCATCGGACTCGATGACGATGCAGGGTGCGCTCATCCCTGAAGGGTGGGGAATGGGTCGTGGCTCGATGGCGACCACCTTGCCGGAAATCGAGGCATGGATGGCGGCACTGATCTCGCCATCGGCGCGAGCGACCATCTGTCCCTTGCCGACGCTGTCACCTACAGCCACCACAGGTTCGGCGGCCGCGCCAATATGCTGCTGCAGCGGCAGGATGATTCGGGCCGGTGGTGGCAGCTGCAGTATCGGCGATTGCGTGGACTCCGCCTTGTGGTCTGCGAGGTGGATGCCGCCATGAAAACGGCCCAGGGTATGCGAGGTCATGGCTGCGGCTCCGTGTCAGAGGCTTCGTCTGGTGCTTCCCAGATCCAGTCATCCGGTGTCTTCGGCAGTGGAACCATGTCGATGGTGTCGACCGGGCAGGCGGGGGGGCAAAGGTCGCAGCCGGTGCAGTCGTCGGTAATGACAGTGTGCATCTGTTTGGCGGCACCGATGATGGCATCGACCGGACAGGCCTGGATGCAGAGTGTGCAGCCGATGCAGTAATCCTCGATGATTTTGGCCACCAGTGGCTCCTCCGGGTGCTCGCCGCGCTCCTCGTCCAGTGGGATTGGCTCCTTGCCCAGCAGATCGGCCAGCGCCTGGATGGTGGCCTCGCCGCCCGGTGGGCAGCGGTTGATCTCGGCTTCACCCGCAGCGATTGCTTCGGCATAGGGGCGGCAGCCGGGAAAGCCGCATTGGCCGCACTGCGTCTGCGGCAGAATGGCGTCGATCTGGTCGGTAATCGGGTCGCCTTCCACCTTGAAGCGAATGGCCGCAAAGCCGAGCAGGAGGCCCAGAGCGGCCGCCAGCAGGCCAATGCTGATGATTGCAATGAACATGGATGGCGGTTATCCCGGGATCAGGCCGGTAAAGCCCATGAAGGCCAGTGACATCAGGCCGGCGGTGATCAGGGCGATGGAGTTGCCCTTGAACGGGGCCGGCACATCGGCCACTGCCAGACGTTCGCGCATGGCGGCAAACAGCACCAGTACCAGTGTAAAGCCCAGCGAGGCACCAAAGCCATACAGTGCCGAGCCAAGGAAGTCGTGGGATTCGGAAACATTGAGCAGCGCCACACCCAGTACGGCGCAGTTGGTGGTGATGAGCGGCAGGTAGATTCCCAGCACCTTGTACAGCAGCGGGCTGGTCTTGTGCACCACCATTTCGGTAAAGCCGACGATGGCCGCAATGATCAGAATGAAGGTGATGGTGCGCAGATACTCGATATCCAGCGGTGCCAGCAGCCAGGTATTGACCAGCCCGCTGGTGGCAGACGAGAGTGTCAGTACGAAAGTGGTTGCCAGCCCCATACCCATGGCGGTTTCCAGCTTGCTCGACACGCCCATGAAGGGGCAGAGGCCAAGGAATTTGACCAGCACGAAGTTGTTGACCAGGATCGTGCTGACGAGGATGAGGGCGAATTCAGCCATAACCGAGTAAATTGCTGGGGTAATGGCCTATCTTACACTGAGAGTCGGCCGGCAAGCATAAATGCTGGTGATAAAGCACGGGATTATAGCGCGTTCAACGGCTGTTTTATGGTGTTTTTTTGGCACTTTGGAGTGGTGGCGGACGCTGTCGTTTCAGCCATGCCTGCAGCGGCTGGATTTCCGGTGGCTGGCCATTGTCGTGATACCAGGAATCGACGGCATATTGCGCCCCCGTGTGATTGTCCTCGATGACGGCGGTCCAGTGACCATCAATCAGGAATCGGCTGCGATAGCGGCGCTCGACCGGGTGATGCCACCTGAGCAGCCCAAGGCTGTGAAGGTATTGCAGATAGGTGGAGGTGTTGCGTGATTCGTCGATGCAGTCCATCTGGCTGATCTGGCTGCGCTCCCGTTGCGGGTCGTAGTTGCCGCCTATATCCCGGGCGGTGCCGGCCAGCTTGCCGGTATGGCGCTCCAGATAGGCGATGGCAGCGGCAATCTGCTGGCGCTCAGTGGCTGCATCTTCTGCAGTTGGCTGGAACAGTCGTGTAACCATTTCCTCCAGTTCGGTATCCAGCATGACGGTATCCTGGTGCCGGCAGCCGAAGCCGTGGCAGACCGAAATCTCGGCGCCATCGGCAAAGAGTGCAATGGGTGTCAACAGTAGCACCAGCAGGAGAGGGCGCATGTCAGCCGGGACTGTTTTGAATGTCCTGCAGGGCCGGAACCTGCAGGCCAGCCTTGTCGGCGATCTCCAGCGCTCGCTGCAGCCGGGCGGGGGCACTGCGTCCCATGCAGCCATGCTCCGGGTCACCGTCAAAGGCTTCGACCATGGCGGCGATCAGTGCATCCCGATCCAGCGATTGGCCGGTGAGGTATTCCTGAATCGTCAGCACATCATTGGCGACAGCCTTTGCCACATCGCGGTTGTCCTGCCATAGCGTGGTGACATTGCCGCCAACCTTCAGTCCGCCGATATTGGTGGTGAGAATGTAAAGGTTCTTGCGTACCAGCTCGAACAGCAGTTGCTCCGGGGTATCGACCTCGTAAGCGGGGAGTTGCACGGCTTCCAGCGCCTGGATAATGGTCCTGGCGTGCGGCCCATACACGGGCGATGGCACGACGACCTTGGCGTCCATGCCCGGCTTTTTCTCAAACCAGACCGAAATGACGGTGGGTTGCTCCAGTCCATGCTGCGCCCAGTCCCGCGGCAACAGCTCGTTCTGGATCAGTACCAGCTTGTCCCGCCAGGCTGTCGGGATCTTCTCCAGTGTCGGGTGCAGATCCTTTTCGCCCACCGCTAGCATCACCAGCTCGGGCTCGGGAAACTCACCGGCCGCCTGATCCATGTCGGTGTTGCGGTTGACCGGAAATACAGGGTGCCCCAATTTCAGAAAGCCGCGCGCAAAGACACCGCCTATCTCACCGATACCGATAATCACAACAGATTTTTTCATGGCTTGTTCCTACTTTTCCAGTGTTGCAACTACTCAGCTCACCTCTGCAATCCATCATCTCTGCGTAAAAAAGTGGTCATTTACACTTGTAAACTCACATTTTTCGCCTTGATCTGATGGATTTCAAAGGCAATCCGAGCAGCTACTGCTTATGTGAACTACTCGTTGAGTAGTTACCCAGTGTTTTGAATGGCTTGTTGTCAACCGGCAGCAGTGCCTGATAGTCGCGCCATACGCCGTTGTCCTGCGCCTGGTAGGCAGTGAACACAAAGGGAATCGGTTGATCCGGGTGTTCGGCAGCCGGGTTGGTGATGTGAAAGTGCAGGTGTGGCCTCATGCTGATGCCCGAATTGCCCACCTTGGCCAGCAGCTCGCCAGCCGCCACCCTTTGCCCCGCGACCACCTTGGCGCTGCACTTCTTCAGGTGGGCGAACAGCAAGTGATGGCCGTCGTCGGCTGCCATGATGACGTGGTTGCCCAGGTAATGTCCCATATCATCATTCCCCTTGCGCGGTGCAATGATTCTCTGGCTGATCCAGTCCGCAACCAGATTCAGCGCAACCCGGTCATCATGATCCTGTGCCACAGTCAGTATTCTGCCGGAAACCGGTGCCATGACCGGCTGATCCCAGGAAGGCAGGGTACTCACATCGAGTGAGCGCAGCAGATAGCGCAACCGTGTACCGGGGGAGAGGTTGCGGAGTCGGAAATCCAGTGCCGTGAAATCCTTGGAGTAGGGGTGATGTCCCCTGGGCGTTTGGAGCTTCCAGATACCGGAAACCGGGCATTGGATTGTAATGGGCATGGTGGCGAATCAAATGGACTGATGCATTAGTGTACCGGAATTGCCGGGTGATTTTCGATGCAGGGGGATGGTTGGGTGAGCTGGTATCCCGGGAACTTGCTATGATACGCCCCGTCCGTTGTGCTGCCGCTGCACTATGACGACATTAACTCCCATGCCAGATTGTGCACATGAATCAACTATCTGCTTTTACACCCCAAGAACAGGCCGACGCCATTGTCGAGATTATCTGCAACCAGGGGTGCGCTGCGGCCTACCGCGTGCTTGCGGTGATGGAGCGTGGCGAGCCGCTGTCGGAACTCGATGGTGCGAGTCAGCAGGTGTACAGTCTGGTGCTGGTGGAACTGCGCAGCATCATGGCCGTGTACGATGCACGCGACGGGGGTGCCGTTTGCCAGCTCCCCAGCCGCGAGCACGGCGGCTCAGGCTGACTTGAGAAACTGCTGGTGGGAAAAGACCACCTCGGTGACGATTGAGCCATCGCTGTGAAACTCGATTCTCCGATAGGCTGGCGGCAATGGTGCAAAACTGATCCGGGCCGATTCCGGCTTGAACTGCAGGCAGGTCGAAGGCGTACCGAGTATGCGAATTCCATGATGGTACTGGTCGAGCTGTTGGTGAATATGTCCACAGACGATGGCCTTGATCTGCTTCAGCTGGCGTAGCTGTTCCAGCACCTGCTCGCCATTTTCCAGACCATGTTCATCCAGCCATGTACTGCCGATGGGCACCGGGTGATGATGTATGAACAATACCGCATGATGGTCGGGATGGTTGGCGATCAATGCCTTGATCCACTCCAGTTGAATGGTCGAGATATTGCCGTAGTCTTCTCCCGGTTTTGATGAATCCAGAAACAGCATCAGCCAATCCCTTTTCACCACATAGCGCGGCATGGAAACCACGTTGCCGTCGATTGCAGCCGCAAGTCGGGATTTTTGATCATGATTGCCGGGCAGGCAATAGACTGGCGCACCTTCGTTGCAGATCAGTCTGGAAAACTGACTATAGGCACCCTGTTCGCCATCCTGTGCAATATCGCCGGTGACGACCAGCGCATCAAAGCAGGGTTCGTTGACCTGGATATCATCCAGAATGTGAGTCAAGGTCTCTGCGGTGTCGAGATGTTCGCAGCCGCCGCACCACCCAAGCCCTTCCTGCTGTGCACCCTTCAGGTGCAGGTCCGTAATTTGAATAATACGAAGAGGTTCCTTCTTCTTGTGCCGGCGCATTACTTTTCTCCCTGATAGTGTGCAAGCGTGATCACCCTAGCAGAAACAGGTGAATCTTTGATGACGCTGTTCTCAACTTGGGCGAAACCGAGCCTGTGAGCATCCGTATTGGCCCCGGGTATTTCCTCAGGTGTCAAGGAATTCGATGCAGGGATTGATGCTTTTCGGGTTCATCAGGATCTTCCTGTGCCCCAGCCGCCGGGTGATGAGCAGCTGCGCGGTGGGTGCCGCTTGGTGGAGTTGCTGCGTATGCTCATATGGAATCTCATGGTCATTGATATCGTGGATCAACAGTATGTCGGTAGTGACGCTTCTGATGGTCTCCAGTGGCGACAGCTCCGGCCAATGCCAGGGTTTGCCGTAGGCTCTGCCGTAACGTTGTTCCGCAAGCTTGCGCATAATGCCAATGAGTTTCGGGCTGACCGAGAAGGCCTCGGCAAACTTCCGGCTGCTCCATTCGATATTGGCAAAGCAGCTGATCAGCACCAGCTTTTCCGTTGTCGCACCAAACCGGTCGAGGGCAAGCAGCGCGGTGCCAGCCCCGAAGGAGTGACCGATCAGGCCATGCACCGGGCCTTCCAGCCTGGCGACCGCGGCCAGGGTGCTGGCGGATTCGAGCAGGGTGGTACGTCGGCCCGAGGAATCCCCGTGTGCGGGCAGATCCAGCGTTACGACGCGATAACCGGCTTCGATGAGTGGCTGTACAAACGCGAAAAACTGGGTACCCCGGCCTCCCCAGCCATGACAACAGAGTACCGTTGGGCCTTTTCCCCAGCTGCGCACCACGATGCTTCTGCTATTGATCTCCCGCAGTTCCAGTTTTGACTGTGCCTGCAGTGCGAGTTCACGCCGCGGCGTTGGAAAGCGGGGTGGCGTCATGAACAGCCGCAGGGCAAGGTGGCTTCCCAGCTGTGGTGCCATGGTGCCCAATACCCTGAGCGTTAGTTGCAGGGCTGCAATATGGAGCCGCATTGGTAGTGGTAAGTGATGGTGGGCAAAGGGATTGGCTGGCTTGGCTGGCTGGCTCATGCCTGCTCCCAGAGCAGTTGCCGGATTCCCGTAGCGTAGCTTACCCCGATCAGGAAACTGATGGCTGATGTAACGATCATGAAGGTGTCGGCCTGATTCGGATCGATCAGCAGCAGTGGCGCAATGATCAGCCCGCGAAGCAGGTAGATGCCGGCGATGGCAATCAGGATTGGCCTGAGCCAGGGTAGTGGCGTGATGAGTCCGGCACCAGAAAAGGCGGCAATCCCCCAGAGGAACAGCACCAGCATGATGCCTGCCGTCACGATATCGGGTAGCGGTGAGCCCTGCCGTGCAAGACTCACCAGCACATCGCCGGCATGAAAGAACTGGTACCACTGCGGGCCACCAATGATTATTGCAAGATGCAGCAGCCCGGCCAGGATGCTCAGGCTGCCGCCGATGAGCAGGGGATGATTCAGATCAGCCATGAATGATGCATCCTCACCTGTGCGCCCATGCGCTCGAAAATCTGGTAAAGGCCAAAGAAGGTGCGGTCGAAGAAGATGAACTCATCGGCCAGCCCATTGATCTTGTTGACCCTGGAGAGCTGCTTTATCGTCTTCCAGCCTTCCCGGGTGTAGGTGGTGCCGCGACTGCCAAAATCAAAGCTTTCACTCCTGAATGGCTGGGTCAGCCAGTCACCAAAGGGCCGTAGTGTGGTCTGGTAGAAGGCCTGCAGCTCGTTCTCCGGCATGTCAGCGATCATCCCCAGTTGCTGGTAGGTAGCAATAACGCCGCTCGGGTCGTTGTTCATGTAGGCGTGCAGCAGCACCGGCATCAGCGCCGTGAATTCAATGGAGAAGTGGCGTACACAGCCAAAATCCACCAGTCCCAGCTGATCCGCTGCCATGAACAGGTAATTGCCGGGATTGGGATCGGCGTGCAATGCATGCAGGCCGTAGAAAGACTGTACAAATACGTCGTACAGCCGCTGCCCATAGTGATTGCGCTGTTCCTGCGTCGGGTTCTGAGCCAGCCATTGCTCCAGATGCAGTCCTTCGAGGCGGTGGGTTGTCAGTACCCTGCGGCTGGATAGTGCCGGGTAGACCCGGGGGATGATTACGCCTTCGAGTTGCAGCTGCTTGCGGAACCATGAGGTGTTTTTCGCTTCCTGCAGATAATCGACCTCTTCACGTAAACGTCGCTCGATCTCGTCCAGCGATGAGCGCATGAGATCGGCAAAGCGGGTGCGCCTGAGCATTGAACGCAGTAACTGCATGTCGTCGCCGATCGTGATGTCGATGCCGGGGTACTGCATCTTGACGGCCACGGGTTCGCCGGCATGGGTTTGGGCCGCATGTACCTGGCCAAGGCTGGCGGCTGCAAAGGCCTGACTGTCGAATGCGGCATACAGGGCTTCCGGTGGCTGGTTGAATTCCTGCTGCAACAGTTTGCGTACCAGCGGGCGACCCAGCGGTGGCACCTGATGGTAGGCGCGGGAAAGTTCCTTGCGCATGGACTCGGGTAGCAGGCCGGTTTCCATGCTCAGCATCTGTGCGACCTTGAGCGCGGTGCCTCGCAGCTGGGTAAAGGTTTCAAACAGCATCCTGGCGGTGTCTGTATCCAGCATTTGCTGCTGCCGGTCGCGTGATGCGGCTGAGCGGAATGGGCGCGTCGCCGCATGTTGCAGATGCCTGCCGCCCACCTTGAGCAGCGTGGCCCCGGCAATTCCACTGCGTTTCAGCCGGCCTGTCGGTATCTCAGTCATCGTCAGCCATGAAGTGTCGTTTCGTCTTGCGCCAGGGTTGCGCATGGGCTTCCAGCGTTTGCAGGTAGCGCCCTGCCTGACTGCGCAGCAGAAAGGAAAAGAGATCGAGTGCCTTGCCAATCATCCCGGTCTGCAATACCAGCGCGATCATCTCTACGCTGCGGTCGACCACCTGCGTGGTATTGGCGAAACCCTCCGAATCATCCTTCAGCCAATAGGCCAGAATCCCGGTGAAATAGTCCCAGAAAAGCGGTGCCAGCAGCGCCTGATAAGGTTGCTCCGGAATCTCTCCCGCCTCGATGGCAGCCTCAATCATATCGTTGACCATGAGATTGAAACGCCTTCGCGTCTCTGCCAGATTCACCAGACTGGCAGCCGGTGAATAGAATGTCAGCTCGAATACCTCGGCCAGAAACTCCCGGTCTGGCAGCCACAACGCCAGCTCCGTTTCCGCCAACTGCTGCAGCTGCTCGCGCAGCGTGTATTCATGGAAATCGGGAATCTGCTTCAGCGTTACGGCAACCTCGTCCTGCTTCTCCTCGCAATAGCCATACAGCAACTTCTCCTTGGAGGGGAAATAGTTGTAGATCGTAGCGTCCCCAACGCCCGCCCGCCGTGCAATCTCCCGCATCGACGCAGCCTTGAAGCCCTTCTCGATCATCACATCCACCGCTGCCTGCAGAATGCGCTGTCGGGTACGTTGTTTCTCTTTCTTGCTGACTTTCATGGAGACCCCAGACCTGTTAAGTGAAAGTACTATATATTAGAATGCTGCTTTCATTCAGTAATGCGATGTGATGCTGGGTTGTTTGCTGACATGGCGGAAAGGCCTGTCCCTCGATATCCCAACGAAGCAAGTCGGCAGCAATGCCACAAACGTTGCGGGTCGTTGCCGCAAGTGCTTGAGCAGAGAAGGCAAACGACGGAAGATAGAGAGCCATCAAATCCAGCTCGCTGAACCGCATGAACCGGGACTTTGGAGCCAAAACCGCCATAGGGCCACCGAAACATATCATGAACCCGACCGTCATCCTCGCTGATTACCGGAACCCAGTGCACCAGAAAGTCATTGTCGATCTGCTGGACGAATACGCGAGACATCCGATGGGGGGAGGGCAGCCATTGGCACCCAGGGTTCGGGAAGAATTGCTACCTGCACTGCGCGATATCCAGGGAGCTTTTTCGGTACTGGCGTTTGTCGAAGGAACACCCGCTGGCCTCATCAACTGCTTTCAGGGGTTCTCCACCTTCCGCTGCCAACCACTGATCAATATTCATGACGTCATGGTATCGGCCCCCTTTCGTGGCAATGACCTGAGTGGCCGGATGCTGGAAAAAGTGGAACAGATAGCGAGGCAAAGAGGCTGCTGCAAACTCACACTGGAAGTGCTCGAAGGTAACCCCGTAGCACGCAGGAGTTACGAAAAAGCGGGATTTAGAGGATACGAACTGGACCCCGCAATGGGGAAGGCGTTGTTTATGGAGAAGAAACTGGAAGGGAATGGGGATTGGTATAATGCTTAACCTTCTCTGCCAATTAGCTTTGGACTCATTTGGATAGAATAGTGTGAGTGAATAATGAAAGAAACGTTCGCTGTTGGGCGAACTGAAAATTTAAATATTGGGGGGGAAATGAAGCCCCTTTAAAGGTCATAAAGTGATGGAAAATAACACGAAGTCGCCACTGAAAGACAGGCCATTGAGGCTGCCAGGTCAATCTTTGGATGAAGAGATTAAACGGCTAATGGGTGATGGGGTTTTACCGTACATTCTGCTCCCCGTCGTTTTGATTTTGCTTACGGTTTGGAATTGGCTGCTTTGGTATCAGATTGTAGCTATACACAAGCCGGTATTGCTCACGATTTTAACTGCTTTTTTGTTGGGTTTTAGCTTCCTCAAGTTACGGGAGTATAAAAAACAAATAAGAAATCTTAAACAAGGTATGGAAGGTGAGAGAGCGGTTGGTCAAACACTGGAATCTCTCAGGTCAAGTGGATTTAAAGTGTTTCATGATTTGATTGGAGAGGGCTTTAATCTGGATCATGTGATTGTGGGTGAGCAAGGGGTTTTCTCGCTTGAAACTAAAACCTATTCAAAGCCAGTGAAAGGCGTTTGTAGGATAATTGTTGACTCTGATGGTTTTTCAATTAATGGCCAAAAAATAGGTGAGGGAATCTTGGTGCAGGCTAAAGCCCAAAAGTCGTGGCTGGAAAAGCAAGTTGCAAGGCTTTCTGGGGAAAAGGTGTCGGTGCAGCCTGTTGTTCTTTTCCCTGGTTGGTATGTCGAGAATAAAAGGCAGTCAGATGGGATTTTGGTGCTTGAGCCTAAAGCACTACCTGCATTCATTCGGAAAAGACCTAAAGTTCTGAGTAAACGGCAGGTAAAAATAATTTCTAACCATTTATCGCGCTTTATTCGCGATACGTATGATGCTACTGCTTGACCATATCAGATACCAAGATAGAAGCTCTGAAAGGAAGGGCGGGTTCTTTGTTGAATAATTATGCGGTATTCAGGCGTGATGAAACTACAATGTTTGTCAACCGTAACTACTCAGCACGCTTCTGAAATGCACCATCCCTGCGTTAAAATGATCTATTGAAATACCATGCTTTCTTGGTGGAAGAAGGTAAGCGCCCTCAAATCAGCATCTACCCCTCCA